>NZ_JBUEGB010000002.1:0-389859 GCF_054963695.1 Micromonospora sp. RTBAU3-60
CCAGTGGCTCCGCGCCTTATGAAACACGCGCTAGCGCTGTCGGCTGAGCACGCCCAGCCACCGGCGCGCGTCCGCCAAGCCCTTCTCGTTCTCGTCGTTGCTCGCGATCCCGGTCAGGTCGCCGGCGGTCAGCCGGCGGGCAAAGTAGTCGGCCTGCACCGCCCAGCGGAGCCGCAGCAGGGTCGGCAACCCGTGCTCGACCTCGGCCCGGCTGACGCTCCCACCCGCCAGGTACGCCTCGACCAGGCAGTCGGCCTGCTGCGGACCGCCGACGTACATCACCGCGGAGGCGAGGTCGTAGAGCAGCGGGCCGTTGATCGCCACGCTCCAGTCGATCAGGCCGCAGGCCCCGGTCCGAGGGTCCAGTCGGAAGGCCTCCGGCGCCGGATCGGTGTGCAAGAGTCCCCAGGAGAGCGTCGACGGACCCAGTGCCTCGTACGCCGCCACGGCGGTCGCCACCGCCGACCGTACCCACGGCCGGACCCCCAGGTGCGCGGCCTGGACATCCAGCCAGTGGAACCGGTCGGCGTCACCGACGGACACCTGCCGCAGCACCTCGTGCACCCGGCCGAGGGTCCGGCCGATCAGCCGCCGGTCGTCCGGGGTACGCCCGGACAGCGCCGCCCCGTCGACCCAGCGCAGCAGCGCGAGCGGCACCCCGTCAAGATCCGCGACGGCATCTCCGTCCCTGGTCGGCACGGGGGCGCCCGCCGGGATTCCCGCCGCGTCGACGTGACCGGCGACTGTGAGACCGCCCCGGAAGGAACGACGTGCAGCGGGCACGACCGCCTTGGCCACCCACCGCTCGTCCCCGGCGGTGACGAACCACGTCGCCGAGTTCATGCCACCGTGGTGCGCCGCCACCGTCGCCTCGGTCAAGCCCCAGGCCTCCGCCAGACACGTACGCAACTGCTCGCCACCGATCATCCGATGAAGTCAAACAGCGGCGGGCCACACCTGGCGAGCGACTTCGGGCAAGTTCGCGGGCCCGGCGCGGTCGACGGCGACCACGCCGGGCCTCTGCCACGAGTGGGCCCGGCCGGACCTCCCCGTAGACGTGGGGTCAGTTACCGCTTGCTCCGCCAGCCGGCCTTCCAGCCGGACGTGAAGCCGCAGCCGATCCGGAGCCAACCGCCCTCGTTGACGTGGTTGGTGCACACGTATTCACGGTGGACCTGGGTCTTTCCGTAGTAGCGGTACATGAACTTGCTGTTCTTGCAGTACAGGAACCGGTACGCGGAGGAGAAGCCACGGTAGTCGTAGAACTCCCGCTCCGTGACGCTGCCGTCGAACCGCTTGGTCAGCAGCTTGGTCTCATAGTGGCGGTTGGGCAGGCTCACCGTTCCGGCGGTCCGGACGAAGCCGTGCTTCCCACACGGGCCCATCAGTCCGGCGCCCTTCTCATACAGGAAGTACGGCATTCCCATCGAGGGACCGTCGCTCCTGGAGTTCGCCTGGCTGATGCCGGCGACCGCGGCGACCCCGCCACCGACGACCAGCAGCGCAATCAGTAGCGGAAGCATCCGACGCTTGATGATGTCGATCATGGTGCTCCTTGCGTTCAGAAGAGAGGAAACCTCGCCACCGCCCGGGGCGCCTGCCGTTCGGCGACGTCACTCAGGCAACCGCGTACCAGTCGTCATCACTAGCCGTAACCGCGTACGGGCCAGTCCCGACCACCTGTCCACCGTTCCGGTGCGGTGGTCGGTGCGGTCCGGGACCGCTCCGGCCCGGCACGCACCTCCCTGACCAGGGCGGAGAGCCACCTGCACCACGCGCAGTGTCATTCAGGTGTACTCTCGCGGACCGAGCCCGCAGCCGTCCGTAGTGGACTGATGGAGGACCACGCCTTGGACGACGGACAGACGCCGAAAGAGAGCAACGGCGCCGAGGAGGTCCATCCCGGAGGCGCGTCGGCCCCGGATCCCTTTTCCGCGGCCTCCCCAGCCGAGTTCGTCGCCGCGATGCGGGCGTTGAAGGAGTGGTCCGGCCTTACCTTCCGCCAGCTGCAGCGCCAGGCCGAGGCGGTCGGGGAGGTTCTGCCACACAGCACGGTCGCCTCGGTGCTGGGGCGGAACAGCCTGCCTCGAGAGGCGCTGGTGACCGCCTTCGTCCGGGCCTGCGGTCTCGACCAGGCCACAGCCGCGTCGTGGCTGGCCACGCGGAAACGACTCGCCGCCGAAGCGGCGCGGGAGGCTGTTCCGGCGGCGTCAGTGGGCAACTCGGAGCCGGAACCGGCCGCCGGTCGGCAAGCTGATCTCCCGCTCGGGCCGGCACCCGATACGGCCGTTCCAGAACAGCGTGTTCCCGATGAGACGGCGGAACGCCCGGACCCTCGGCCGGATGCAGAACGGCTGCCCGTCCTGGAAGCGGTGCTGGAGTCGGTGCCGCTGTCGGAGGCGTCGGGGTTGTCGGCGGCTGGCGACACCAGACCGGAGCCGCAGGCCGCCCAACCGGCCACCAGTGGGCGGACGGAACCACGTTCGGGGGGTCAGGAGCCGGCCCTCCCCGCGTCCGCCGGCCGGTTGGCGAACGTGGCCGCGGAGCGGACGGACGAGCGGTGGGTCGGCATGCACCGGCACGACCCTGCGGAGGACGTGCCCCGGCCCGCCGGGTTCCGCTGGCTGATCCCGCCGATCATGTACCGGACAGGTTGGGCGAGCCGCGTCCTGTCCGGCGTACTCGTCCTGGTCATGGCCACCATCGCGGTCGCGGTGATCGCCCGGGCCCTCCGCGACTCGCCCGAAACGGCGGCCGACTCGGGCAGCACGGCGGAGTTGCCGGTCGACGAGGCCGAGACCCTGCCCGCGGCCGTACCCTCGGTCGCCGCGTCCCCCTCCGCGAGCCCGTCCCGGTCGGCCGCGCCACGACCCAGGCCGAGCACGGGCGGCCCGTCGCCGACGAAGGCAGCGACCGGCGGACCAGCCGCCGGGCCGGCGGTGGGGCCGGTGCGGCTGCGCGTGGCGCACACCGGGCTGTGCGTGGGCGAAGGGCCGGAGCTCTACAAACCGTCCGGCCGGATCGTGCTGGGCCAGCACTCCTGCGCCTCGGCGGCACCCCCGATCATCCTCGAACGGGTGTCCGGCAACGTCTATCGGATCAAGCTCGACCATCCCCAGTACGGGATCGGGTGCGCGACGATCGACTACGGCGGGCGTGGCGACGGCGTTCTGCTGACCGGCGACGACTGCAGCTCAGGGCGGGCCGACCAGACCTTCACCTTCGAGCCGCTCACCGGTCCGGCCGGCGGCTACCGGGTGCGCTCCGTACCCGGCAAGGACTACTGCATCGGCGTCTACGGCGAGCACCGGGACGTGGGGGCTCAACTGATCCAGACCCCTTGTACCGGCAGTCTCGCGCAGACCTTCACCGTCCAACGACGCTGACCGGCGTACCGGCCACTCCTCGGCGGTGCCTCGGGAAGGCGGCCGGGACGCGGAGCCGGCAAGGGACACACGAAATGCGGGAGGGCGCTCAGCACCCTCCCGCATTTCTCTTGTCGCCGATTCACACGTTGCTCGGGACGATCACCTTTCCGCCTGGATAGCCGACGTTCTTTCCGTCGGTGCCCCAGTCCTTGGCCGCCAGAGTGTGGAAGCCCCCGTCCCACGGGTCGTAGACCTTGTAGACCTTCCCGTAGGCCTTGCGCTGGCTCGTCCCGTCGGCCTTACGCACGTTGACGACGAGGTTGTCGTTGTAACCGTAGATCACCAGATAGTGGCCCGTACCGAATGAGGCGCCCGGGTACCAGATGTTCTGCGACTTCACGAGGATGATCGAGGGTGCGTTCTGGTCCACCCCCTTCTTCGCCCACCGGTAGAGCTCCCACGTACCGGCCCCGGCACGGTAGCTGTACCGCGTCTGCTGCCCATTCTTCTTGAGCTGGGCGTTGATCGGGCCGTCCATGTCCCACGGCCAGGTGCCGAACGTGTCCCCCGCGTCCATCTCCTTGGCCAGCGCGCTCTGCCTGACGCTGACACCGAACGCCGAAAGAAGCGTCTGGCCGGCCGCCGGGCCACACCAGGTCGACCGTTGCTGCGGGTATCCGGAGATGGACACCAGGTGCCATTTCCCTGCGGGGGCGGCGCTGGCCAACTGAACGCCGGCGATCAGCAGGCCGGCGATGACGACGAACGCGAGTGCGAGCGCGCCGAACCGGCTTCGATAGAGCGCGAGCGGCGATGAGCCTCTCATGTCGATTTCTCCTCACTGCAATCGGCTGTTTCGTCGCCGATGGCGCCCGAATCCATTGCGGACATCACCGCGCGACAGCCCCTACAGCCCAGCCGAAAGCGACGTGTCCGACCAGCCGATCGGGCGTACGGGAATGACCAGGACGGATATCCGGAAAGGCGATCCTCCGCACGTCGTCCCGGCCCGAGACCGGCTGTCCGGGGCGAACCAGGACAGGACGTTCGCCCTGGTACGAGTCGCCGTACGAGTTCCGCGGCGGCGGCATCTGCTGCCCGGGGCTGTCCCGGACAACCGGATCGGTGGCGGGACGATCAGTGATTCGGTGCACTGGATCGGGCCAGTTGGCAGTCTCTTGTGGAGGAAAGCGTGGAAACAATTCTCACGGCCGATGCCGGTGCTGCGCGCCGCAGCCGTACCCCGGTGGCCGATCTCCTGAATCGGGCCGGATTCTCGTCAGCCGTAAAGCTGTTCGTCGCATTTCTGTTGATCGCCGGGACGATCGGCGGCGTTTCCAGTCTGGCGAGCGCCGCCAACAGCTCTTGCGACGGCAGCCTCGGCGAACGAGCGGTTTGTTTCGCCGCCGAGCGCGTGGGAGACCGGTACGTGTGGGGTGGGCACAAGCCGTCCGGTTTCGACTGCTCCGGCCTCACGTACTGGGCCTATCGAAAGGCGGGCTTTTCATGGTCACGGACCACCGCCCAGGGGCAGTACGACTATGGCAAGGACCGACACCTGACCGTGTCGACGAAGGAACTGCGACCGGGTGACCTGATCTTCTTCAACTGGGACGGCGGGGAGATCGACCATGTCGGCATCTACGCCGGCAACAACAAGATGATCCATGCGTCGAGCGGCGCCGGCATGGTCAAGAAGGTGGCCCTCAACAACTACTACCGGGCGTACATGAAGAGCCGCGCTGTCCGTCCGTCTCTTGCCCGGGCCAATTCGCCGACCGACCGGGACAAGAAGGAGGACAGCCGGCACCGACCAGAGCCGACCAACTCGCCTTCTGACTCGCAATCGACGGACCAGCCGGTCCTCGTCGTCATCGGCGACAGCACCGCTGTGGGGCTGCGATGAGAAGGTCCCCGCACAAGTGGCTCCCGTTGCTGTTCGCCATGGCACTGATCGCGGGTGGCATCAGCATCACCGCCGGACTCGCGGCGGCAAGTCCCGGATGCGACGGAAAGGCACCCCGGCCGGCGTCCTGTCGTACCGATGACGCGCAGCCGGACAAGAAGGCTCCCCACTGCGCCGATGAAGAGACCGAGGATGCGCCGGTCACCGGAGACGAATCCAACGACGACCGGACGATCGACGACGAGAAGGCAACCGACGACGAAACCACGACCACCGACGACCCGACCACGGACAGCACGACCGACGACCCGACCACCGACGACCCCACCACCGACAGCACCACCGACGACCCGACCACCGAGGATGAGCCGAGCGACGGGTCCGCACCGGACGACGAGCCCAGCACGGACGACGAGCCCAGCACGGACGACGAGCCCAGCGCGGACGACGACGGGAACGGGCAACCGACCGGTGACGAATCGCCTGAGGCCTGCGCCGACGACGACCAGCAGGAGAGCGCTCCGGCCGACGAATGCCTGGACACCGATACCCCCGGCGAGCAGATCGTGTCCATCGACCCCAAGGCCGACGACGGCCGGCCCGGACAGGTGGAGCCGGCCGGCCCGGCCCGGGCTGGCGTGGCTGCGGACGCCGGCCAAGCCGGCGGCTCAAGACCAAAGGGCTCGGCCCCTGACCACCGGCCGGATGGGGACGGGTCTGCCGGGACGGCCTGCTGAGGGAAGAGAACGTCGCTGCCGTCCGTGCGGGGCGGAGGCGGGCAGCAGGTGCGACCCCCCGGAGCCGCCGGAACTGAGCGTCGCTGACCAACCGCCGCTACACGCGCCACCGACCAGGGCGTGAAGCCTCCCCGGGCCCGCGAACCGCGGGCCCGGGGAGGCTGGGACTTCGGGTGGTTCGGGACAGCGACAACGCGCCCCGAACCGATGCGGAACTCTGCCGCTTACCTGGCGGCGAGGAACTCGTCGATGGCGACGGTGACCTGCTGGCCGGTGGCGTGGCTCCGCACGATCGACATCACCCGGTCGTGCAGGTCGGTCTCGCCGAACCGGTCGTAGGTGTCGGAGATGACCAGGTCCAGCCAGGGCCGCTTGACCGGTCCCGGCTTGCCCTCAACGGGCTTCGCGAAGAACCGGGCGAGAGCGTCGGCGATCCGGCGCTTCGCCGCACCAACCCGCTCCGGCAGGTCGCCCTGCCGGTCGGCCGGCACCTGATCCACGATCGCCGCCGCCGCAGCGAGGTCGGTGACGGCGCCGTCGATCCGTTCGGCGTCGGCCAGCTCGGTTGCGGCGATCCCGTCGAGCAGGTCGCGGGCCTGGACGAGGAGCTTCACGACCGCCAGCCGCTGGTTCAGCGCCGCGACCTGGGCACCGTCGGTGACCTTCCCGATGGCCGTCTCGGCGGCGGTGATCGTCTCCGCCGACGGGTCGGCCTCGGCCGCGGCGACCGCGTCCTGCGCCGCCTTCAGCAGCTGCGCCTGGTTGTCGGCGAGTTGCACGCTCATCGAGCCGATGATGAGGGGCAGATTGTTCGCGCCCACGATCCGCATGTCGGCATTGCCGTTCTGCCGATTCCGGAACATCACCTGTGGCAGGTCGAGCGTCACGGTCTGCCAGGTGTTGACCATCGCGGCAGTGATGCTCACCCGGGGCGCGCTCTGGTAGGCCGACCCGGTGGCCGCGGAGTCGTACTGGAGGACGAACGAGCCGGCGACCGGCGAGCGGTACTCGATGGTGGCGGTGGCGTCGTACGGGCCGCCGGTGAGGTAGCGGTCGTCGACGGCGAGGTAGAGGTTGTTGCCGGAGTTGAACGTATTCTTGTCGACCTGCAGGGCAGGCCGACCGTCGACGACGATCTCGTGCGCGGGGCCGCTCTCGTACGGAATCCAGGTCAGCCCGTCGGGCTCGCCGGAGAAGTCCATCGATACCCGGGTCGCCGAAGGAGTCGGCGGGACGACGTCGATGCGTACGCCCGAGATGGCGAGCGGAAGGTTGGCCATCGCGTTCAGCCGCAGATCCGCGCCACCGTTCTGCCGATTGCTGAACCGGACGTCGGGAATGTCGATGGTGGCCGTCTGCCACTGGTTGACCTGGCCGGCGTCGATCGTCACGGCGGTCGAGCGCTGGTAGGCCGAGCCGCTCTGCTGCGAGTCGTACTGGAGGGCGAAGGAGCCGGTGACCGCGGAGCGGTAGCTGATCGTGGCCTTGACCTGGTACGGCCCGCCGGAGATCGCCGCATCGTCGACGAACATGTACAACTGGTTGGCGCCGCCGAAGGGATTCTTCTGCAGCTCCAACGCCCGGCGGCCGTCGACCTCGGTGGTCACGTACGGGCCGTCCTCATAGTTCTGGTAGGTCAGCCCGTCGGCCTTGTCCGCCGCGACGTCGAACGAGACCGTGTACCTGTTCGGGATCGGGTTTCCGCCCGGGTCCGGGTTGGGGTCGGTCCAGTCCGACCGCTCGGCCAGGTACGCCCGGCCCTGCGCGTCCTTCTTCAGCAGGAAGTAGTAGTCGACGGTGCCCGGCAGGGACAGATACTCCGCCTTCAGCGAGTCCGGGGTCACCGTCAGCCGCATCGCCCCGAAGTGCGCGGCGTCGCGGAACTTGCTGCCCGGCGCGACGCTGAACAGCGGGGTCAGGCCGGCACCACCGTTGCCGGAGATGGCGATGTGGTAGCCGTCGGCCGTCTCGATGTGCTCCGCGTGGTGATCGTGCCCGGCGAGGATCAGATCCACACCGGGCGTCATCAGCCAGGCGCGGTCCAGGTTGTTGCCGGCCTTGCCGGAGGAGTAGATCGGCTGGTGGCCGCCGACGACCTTCCAGGCGGCCGCGCTGTTCGTGAGCGTGGTGCGGTACGCGTCATAGATCGGCGGCTTCGTGCTGCCCGTGGCCGTCTGGCAGTTGGCGTCGGGGTTGACGAAGTCGAGCAGCCCGTTGCCGAAGCCGGCGACGTAGGCGGCCGGAACCTTGAAGTAGTCCAGGCTCGGCTGGACGCTCTCCGGCGAGCAGCCGTTGCCGTAGTCGTGGTTCCCCATGATCGGAAACATCTTGCCGGCGTCGATGTCCACCTTGTACGGCGCCTGGGCCTTGACGACCTCCTCGGGCAGGCCCTGCTGATAGGTGTTGTCGCCGGTGGTGAGGATGGCCGCCGGGTTCCAGGAGTGGACCATGTCCGCAACCTGGTACTCCTCGGCGCAGGTCCGGTCGACACCGCAGCCGCCGTAGTCCCCGATCACGGCGAGCACCAGGCGATCCTGGGGCGGGTGATTCGCATCGACCGGCGGGGTGATCCGCTCAAGTTCGCCACCGGCCGCGCCCGCCGCGCTGGCGAGCCCCGCCGACAAGATCAGCGCAGCGACCGAGGCCAGTGTGATGCCGAGTTTCCGTGTGACTTGCACGCCCAACTCCTTGGCAGTGTCGCGATCAACGACGCCGGACGGTAGGCGGTCGCGGTGAGCGCCCCATGAACCCGGCACTAACCGGAACGGTCTGGCCCCTGACCAGGCACGGCGCATCGCGGCAGGTCGGATGTCGAATGCGGGGGCGCTCCGGATCGCGCCGGTGGTAGGGCCTGCCCTACCACCGAAGAGCATGGTCGACCGTGTGCCCTGCTCAGCCGCGATCCACGACGCTGATCGGCATGGGAAGCACGATGGCCGTCGAGCTGTTCGACGTGACGAAGACGTATTCGGGTGGCGCCGGGGTCCGCGCGCTCGACGGGGTGTCGGTGGGGTTCGCCGCCGGTACGTTCAACGCGGTGATGGGCCCGTCCGGCTCGGGCAAGTCCACCCTTCTGCAGTGCGCGGCCGGGCTGGACCGACCGGACTCGGGACGGGTGCTGCTGGCCGGCCAGGAGATCGCTCAGCTACGCGAGCCGCAGCTGACCCAGGCCCGCCGGCGCCTGGTCGGGTTCGTCTTCCAGTCGTACAACCTGCTCGACTCGCTGTCGCTGTGGCACAACGTCCTGCTCCCGCAGCGGCTGGCCGGGGTGCGACCGGACCGGGCGTGGGCGCGGGAGGTCATGCGGCGCGTCGGTCTTGCCGGACGCGAACAGTTCCGCCCGGCGCAGCTGTCCGGCGGACAGCGGCAGCGGGTCGCGTTGGCCCGCGCGCTCGCCGCCCGGCCGGAGGTCATCTTCGCCGACGAGCCCACCGGCGCCCTTGACCTGGCCACCGGCCGTGAGGTGCTCGACCTGCTGCGCGAGGCGGTGGCCGATCTTCGCACCACGATCGTGATGGTCACGCACGACCCGGCGGCGGCCGCCCGGGCCGACCGGGTCGTCTTCCTCGCTGACGGCCGGATCACCACCGAGCTGGCCGACCCGTCGGCGGAGCAGGTCGCCGCACAGATGACAGTGGTCACCAACGGCCGTGCCGTGGCGAGCGTGGGGAGCAACCGTTGATCCGGCTCGCGATCGCCACCCTGCGCCGGCACCGCGGCGCGTACGTCGGCACGTTCCTCGCCACGGTCCTCGCCGTTGCGTTGCTCGCCGGCGGCGGCCTGCTGCTGTACTCCGTCCTCATCGCCGAGCCGCCGGCGGACCGGTTCGCCGCCACGACCCTCGCCGTGGCGGGTGACCGGGAGATCAGCCTCGAGACGGTGACGACCAAGCAGAAGAAGGAGGGCAAGAGCAAGGTCAAGCGGAAGGTGAAGAGCGAGCGGCTGACCGGTGCCGGCACGCTGCCGGCGGACCTCGCCGGCCGGATCGCCGCGGTGCCCGGTGTCACCGGGGTGGTCGCCGACGCCGCGTTCCCCGTCCAGGTCACGGCCCGAGACGGCCGAGCACTGCGGGGCGCTGACGACGCGCCCGTCATCGGCCACGGCTGGGTGTCGGCGACGCTCACCCCGTACACGATGAGGACCGGCCGCCAGCCCGGCACCGGCGAGGTCGTGCTCGACGCCGACGTGGCCGCCCGCGGTGGCGTCCGCATCGGTGACGAGCTGCAGGTCACCACCCGGACCGGGGCGCGGACGCTGCGGGTGAGCGGCATCGCCGCGCCGGCCGGCCGGGACGGCCTGCCGGCACAGGGCGCACTGTTTCTCGCCGACGGCGACGTCGCCGCGGTGTCCGGTCTCGCCGGGCCGACCGCCGTCGGCGTCTTCGGCGCGCCGGGCACCGACGTGGCGGCGCTGCGCGCCAGGGTTCACGCCGTCGCGGGCGAAGCACAGGTCCTCGCCGGGGACGACCGGGTGCGGGCCGACCTGCCCGGCGCGCTGCCCGACTACATCGGCCCGATCTCGATCTTCGGGTTCGTCATCGGCATCACCGCGTTCGCGGCCGTGTTCGTGCTCACCGGCACCGTGACGCTGAGCGTGCGACAGCGGCTGCGCGAGCTGGCACTGCTGCGCGCGATCGGCGCCACGCCCGGACAGCTGCGGCGGCTGCTGGGCGTGGAGAGCGCGGTGCTCGCGGGGTTCGCCGCGCTGCCGGCGGCACCGCTCGGCGTGCTCTTCGCCGAGGTCGTCGCCGCGCGGTTCACGACCCTCGGCGCGGTTCCGGCGCAGTTCGCGGTGCGAGTCAACGTGCCGGTGCTGTTGCTCGCGGCGGTGGCCGGCGTCCTGGTCACGTTCGTCGCGGCCCGCATCGCCGGGCGGCGGGCGGTACGCATCGCGCCGACGCAGGCGCTCGTGGAGACGGCCACCGCACCGGCCGGCGGGATCTTCGTGCGGACGCTCGTCGCGCTGGTCACGGCGGCCGGCGCGGTCGGGGTGCTCACGTTCGTGCCGCTGGACGGCCCGCTCGGCATGGGGATGAGCTTCGTGTCCTCCGCCCTGCTGCTGTGTGCGGTCGCCGCCGTCGGGCCGTTCCTCGTGCGGCTGCTGGCCGCGGTCGTCGCTCGCCCGTTCGGCCTCGGCGGGCTCATCGCCCGGACCGAGCACCGCCGGGTCGCCGCGGTCGCCGTCCCGCTCGTGCTCATGTTCGCGATCAACACCGTGATGCTGCTCAACAGCGCCCTGCTCAGCCGGCTCACGGGGCAGGAGCAGGTGGCCCGCGAGGCGCCCGCGACCGCGCAGGTGACCGGCGACGGCGGCCTGCCGCTGGACACGGCGCGCCGCCTGGCCGACGTGCCGGGCGTGACCGGCGTGGCGGCGCAGTTACCGACCCGGGTGATCGTCGCGCAGGGCGGCAAGCCGGAGGACTATCCCGCTCAGGGTCTCCTCGTCGGCGGCCCGGACACCGCGCTCGACCTCGACGTCCGCGCGGGGGCGCTCACCGCCGACGGGTTCGCCGCCAGCGCGGCGCTCGTCCGGCAGTACGGCTGGCGGATCGGTGACCCGGTTCCGCTCTGGTTGCCCGACGGGAAACAGGTCCAGCTGCGGCTCTCCATGGTGTACGGACGGGCGCGCGGCTTCGGCGAGCTCGTGCTCCCGGCCGGGTTGGTGGCGGCGCACGACCCGCGGGGCCTGGTCCGCACGGTCGGCCTGCGGTACGCCCCGGGCACGGCCGAGCGCATCCACGCCGAGTTCCCGGCGCTGCGGCTCGTGCCGACGCTCGACGCCGCACCGGCCGGTGACGCGTCGAACCAGCAGGGCGCGTGGGAGCTGATGGTCGTGATCTCGCTCGGGTTCACCGCGATCGCCGTGGTCAACACGTTCGCGATCGCCACGGCGGCACGCCGCCGCGAGTACGCAGACCTGCGTCTCGTCGGCGCGACGGCCCGGCAGCTGCACCGGCTCGCCGGCGGCGAGGCCCTCGTGACCGTCATCGTCGGGCTGCTGCTCGGCTCGGCGGTGACCGGGATCGTGGTGGGCGCGTTCAGCGCCGCCCAGGACGGGGTGCTGCGGTGGTTCGTCGAGCCCGGCACGTACGCGGTGATGGTCGGCGGCGTTGCCGCCCTCGGGCTGCTCGCCGGTGTCCTGCCCACGCGGCTGATGGTGCGCCGACGCAGCCTCGCGACCCAGCTCTGACCGTGCGCTACTGCGGTGGCACCCGGACGGGTGCCGCCGCACCGCGGTCCGCTCACGACGGAGGGAGTGCCGGGTGCCACCGCTAACATCGGCGGCGATGGGCAAGACGATCATGAGAACCGGTGCGGCACTGGCCTACCTGGCCACCGGCCCGCTCGCGGGCGCCGCCGGCTTCGCCTGGAGTCTCGCCGCCACCCTGGTCGTCACCCTGCTGTCCGTCACCCACCTCGGCGGGCCCGCGTTCCTCGGCGCCGCCCGGGTCACCCGCACCTTCGCCGGGGTCGAACGGCGGCGGGCCAGCTGGGTGCTCGGCGCGCCCATCCCCGCGCCGTACGTGCCGGTCACCGGCGACACCATCAAGCGCCGGGTCGTCGCCGTCGCCGCCCAGCCGGCGACCTGGCGGGATGTCGCTTGGCTGGTCCTGCTGCTGCCGATCGGGCTCGTCACCGGCGTCGCCGGCGTCGTCGTCGCGGTCGTCGACCTGGCCGCGATCGTCGCGCCGGCATGGGCGTGGGCGGTACCGAACCCGCGCGCGCCGTTCCCGATGCGGCCGCTCATGACCACCACCCCGGGCCGCATCGGACTCACCGTGCTCGGCCTGCTGCTCCTCCCGCTGGCGGCGTGGCTGATCCGCACGCTCGCCGCCGGCCCGGCCCGGCTGTCCCGTGCACTGCTGGCTCCCGGCGAACATCGCCGGCTGGTGGAGCAGGCCGAGCACCTGGCGCAGACCCGCCGGCGGGTCGTCGATGCCCAGGCCGCCGAGCTGCGCCGCATCGAACGCGACCTGCACGACGGCGCGCAGGCCCGCATCGTCGCCGCCGGGATGACGCTCGCCCTGGCCGCGCGAAAGCTGCGTACGAACGGCGACGCCGAACCCGACGTCGCGCTCGCCCGCCGCCAGCTCGACGACGCCCTCGCCGAGCTGCGCCGCCTCGTCCGCGGCATCCACCCACCGATCCTCACCGATCGCGGCCTGCACGCCGCGCTCGCCGCCCTCGCCGGCGACAGTCCGTTCACCGTCGAGCTGCGCGGCGACGCGGACCAGCGGTATCCGGCCGCGGTGGAGTCGGCGGCGTACTTCGTCGTTGCCGAGGGCCTCACCAACGCCGCGAAGCACTCCGGTGCGACGTCCGGCGTCGTCGACGTCCGGCGTACCGGGGGCACCGTCAATGTCGCGGTGACCGACAACGGCCGCGGCGGCGCGGACCCGCACGGCGCCGGCATCGACGGGTTGCGTCGCCGCGTCGAGGCCCTCGACGGCGCCCTCACCCTGTCCAGCCCGCCCGGCGGGCCAACCGTCCTGCACGCGGAGCTGCCATGCGCATCGTGATCGCCGAAGACCTCCTCCTGCTCCGGGAAGGCATGATCCGCCTGCTCACCGATACCGGCCACACCGTCGTGGCGGCGGTCGACTCCGCTGACCCGCTCGTCGCCGCAGTCGAACAGCACCGGCCGGACCTGTCGATCGTCGACGTCCGGCTGCCACCCGGCTTCCGTGACGAGGGTCTCCGGGCGGCGCTGCGGCTGCGCTCCGCCGACCGGGACGCCAAGGTCCTCATCGTGTCGCAGTACGTCGAGCGGGCCTACGCCACGGACCTGCTCGCCGACGGGCGGGGTGGGGTCGGTTACCTGCTCAAGGACCGGGTCACCGCCCTGGACGACTTCCTCGATGCTGTCGAGCGGGTCGCCGAGGGCGGGACGGTGCTGGACCCCGAGGTGGTCCGGCAGTTGTTCACCCGGAGTAGCCGCAAGCACGGCATTGAGGGGCTCACCCCGCGCGAGCGGGAGGTGCTGCACCTGATGGCACAGGGCCTGTCGAACTCCGCGATCTGCGCGGCGCTGGTCCTGGCGCCCGTGTCGGTGGAGAAGCACATCACGAACATCTTCGCCAAGCTCGACCTGCCGCCGGCCGACGACGCTCATCGCCGGGTCCGCGCGGTCCTGGCGTACCTCAACGCCTGAACGCCCGAGCCGGGCCGGGCGGGCTGGGCCGGGACGGCAGATGCTGTGGCCGTCGCGGCGCATTCCGGGCTGCGCCGTCACGTCCGGTTCAGTCCGCCCCGGTGGCTCCCACACTGTCAGCGGTGGATGGCCCGTCTGTTCGCTGATTTAGCGTGTTTGGTCATGACAGTCGAAACCTGGTTGGCTGACACCCGCATCTCCTACGACACAGTCGCTGCCAGTTACGCAGAGCGCGTGCCCGGCCTGCTAGCTGACCTGCCCTACGAACGAGCGATTCTGGCTCTGTTCGCCGACCTTGTTCAGGCCGCCGGCGGCGGCGGGCCAGTCGCCGACGTGGGCTGCGGACCGGGGCACATCACCGCTCTCTTGTGTGGGCTCGGCGTTGATGCCTTTGGGATTGATCTTTCGCCAGGCATGATCGATGTGGCTCGTCGTGATTACCCCAGGCTGAGGTTCGAGGTGGGCTCCATGACAGACCTCGATCTCGCCGACGCCTCAGTCGCCGGCCTCATCGCCTGGTACTCGCTGATCCATGTCCCCAACGAAGAGGTCGGCTCGGTCTTCGCGCAGTTTCGGCGGGTGTTGCGTCCCGGTGGCCCGCTGCTGCTCGGCTTCCACGTCGGGGACGAGTCGCGGCTCAAGACGCAGGGCTACGGCGGCCACCCGATGAAGTTGTACGTCCACCGTCGCCAGCCTGCCCAAGTGGCGGCCTGGCTCCGCGATGCCGGATTCACAGTTACGGCACAGATGACTCTCACTTCGGTTGAAGGTTTCCCAGCGGGGATCGTCTTTGGGCACCGCCAGCCCTAGCTCCTGCGCCTCCATCCCCAGGGCCGGAGATCCCCGCCGGAGGCACGCTCTTGGATCTGTCCCGCAGCGTGGCCGGCCGGCACCGCCGATGCCGGCCGGAGATCGCCAGCAGGCCGGGGCCGGGCCGGCGCCCAGCGTGGCTCCCACAGCCGCCCGAAACCGGCCCGGACGGATACGAGAAAGCCCCCGACCTCGCCATTTCGGCTGGTCGGGGGCTTCTCCCTGTATTGCGCGCCCGAAGGGACTCGAACCCCTAACCTTCTGATCCGTAGTCAGATGCTCTATCCGTTGAGCTACGGGCGCTCGGTGCTCAGCCAGTCTACACACCCGGCTTTCGCGCGGAGACTCCGGGATTCGAACCCGGGAGGGGCTTTAAAACCCCAACCGCATTAGCAGTGCGGCGCCATAGACCAGACTAGGCGAAGTCTCCCCGGTGGCCCGGAGACCACCGCGCCCGAGGATACAGGCCCACACCCGCCCGGAGCAAAGCGACTACCCGGAAGGGCCCATCCGCTGCTTTTCCCCCGTGTGCGACGTCACGCCCCGGACTAGGCTCCATCGATATGCAGGAGCAGCAGCCCAGCGTTCCGCCCCGTCGCGAGCCCGCCGCCGACGCCCGGCGAAGCCGCTCTGCGAAACCGACCTTCACCCCGCCGCCGACCCCCGAACCGCCAGCCGATGGGACCGAGGCCGGTGCCGGTGCGCCGCCCCGGGCGCGGCGGGCCAAGGCCACCCCCACCGTGCTCTTCCAGCCGCCGGACCCGGCCGCCGCCGCGCCGCGCACCGGCGGCCCCGACCGGAGGCAGGACCCGCCGTCCCCGGCACCCCGCCCCCGCCCGTCCGCCGAGGCCGGCCCGCCGACTGGCGAGGCCGACCCGAGCCCGGCCTCAGGTACACGGGACGGCGCGGCGCGGCGGCGCGGGACGATCCCGGCCGACCGCGGGACAGCAGACCCGGCCGACCGCGGGACGGCGGCAACGACCCAGGGCGACGGCGGGACGGCAGACCCGGCCGACGGCGGGACGGCCGCAACGAACCGGGGCGACGTCGCCTCGGCGGACGGGGAGACCCCGGAGCAGACCCGCCGCACCCCGGCCAGAAGGGCAACCACGGCAGCGAAGAAGGCGGCGGCGGAGACGACCACGCCGGCGAGGAAAGCCAGCACGACCAGGAAGGCGGCCACGGCGAAGAAGGCGACCCCGGCCGGCCGGAAGCGCGCCGCTGACACCGGGGCTGAGCCGACAGCCCAGGCCGGCCGGACCGAACCGACCGGGCCGGTCAGCGTGGCCAGCACCACAGCCGCTCAGCCGGGCGTGCCAGGGGCGACCGGCGTGGCGAGCGGCGCCGACGGCGCGGCCCCCGAAGCGGACAAGGCGACTGCCGCTGGCCCGCCGGCCACCTCCCCGACCCAGCGGGTCGCTCCGGCCACCGCAGCCGCTGTGGCCGGCGTCACCGACCCTGGGGCAGCCGACAGAGCCCCGGCCGCACCGGCTGATCCAGGGAACGGCCCGGGGCAGCGGGGACCAACGGAAGAGCATCCGGCGGCAGCGACCGGACGGCCAACGAAGGCCGCGCAGACCGCCCCAGTCAATGCCACCCGGGCAGAGGGGGCCACGGCGAAGACCACTCCGGCGAAGAAGGCCACCCCAGCAAAGAAGGCCACCCCAGCTAAGAAGACCGGCCCGGCGAGGAAGGCGGCCGGCGCCGCCCCGGTGACGACCGCACTGCCGGAGACGCCGAAGACCACCCCGGCGCCGCTCGGCGAGCCGGCCGAGGGCGTGCCGGGGCGTACCCCTGGGGAGAGCTGGCGGGCGGTGGGCGGGCAACTGCTCGACCATCCCGGCTTCGCGCCGGAGCTGCTGGCCCGCACCGCGGTGGAGGCCCTCGGGCCCCGAGCTGGCGACTGGGTCGAGCGGACCCGGGGGAGGTACCCGGACGCGGACGCCGACGGGCTGGCCCGGTTGGTGACCCGGCGGTTCGTCCGGCTGGCCGGTACGGGTGGGGCGCTCGCGGCGGGTGCCGGCCTGCTCGCGCCGGTGGCAGAGCTGGCGGCAGTGCTCTGGACCCAGGCCAACCTGGTGCTGCACCTGGCGGCGGTCTACGGCCGGGACCCCGGGCACTCGGACCGGGTGGCCGAACTGCTGGTGCTGACCCAGGTGCACCCGGACGCCGGCACCGCCCGTGCGGCGCTGGACGCGATGGGAGCGGCGGAGGCGCCGGCGGAGGGCCCGTGGCCGCGGGCCGCCGAGGCGGCCTGGCGGCTGGCCACTCCGCTGGCCGCGCAGGCAGGCGGGTGGCTGGCCCTGCGGCTGGCGTCGCGGCTGCTGCCGGGTGCGGCGCTGCTCGCCGCGGCGGGGGGTGGCTCGGCCGCCGCCGAGCGGCTGGCCGCCCGGGCCGTCACCCTCTACCGGCCGGCACGACCACGCTGACGGCCGCGCCCGTAGGGCGCCCGCGACGTGCGGCATGTCGGGCCGTTCCCTGCCGCGAACACCGCAACATGCCGCAACTCGCGGCCAAGACGGGCCGGGGGCCGGGGCGCAGCCGGGGGCTGGGCGGCGGCCGGGGCCGGGGCGCGGCCCGGGACGGGGGCGGTCAGAGCCAGCCGAACCAGGACTTCGGGAGCAGTGCGTAGCCGACGAAGGCGACCACGTCGAGCAGGGTGTGCGCGACGATCAGCGGGGCCACCCGCCGGGTGCGCAGGAAGAAGAGGCTGAACACCACGCCCATCACGGCGTTGCCGAGGAACGCGCCGAAGCCCTGGTAGAGATGGTAGGAACCGCGCAGCAGGGCGCTGGCCGCGATGACCGCGCCGAGCTGCCAGCCGAGCTGTCGTAGCCGGGTGACCAGGTAGCCGACCACGATCACCTCCTCCAGCACGGCGTTCTGCACCGCGGCGAGGATCAGCACCGGCACCGCCCACCAGAGGTGCGGCAGGGCGGCCGGGACCAGGGTGGCGTTGATGCCGAGCTGCGCCGCCGCCCAGAACAGCGCCAGCCCGGGCAGGCCGATGAGCGCGGCCAGGCCCGCGCCCCGGGCCAGGTCCGCGCCAGGTCGGGTCAGGTCCACCCCGAGCGTCCGGGCGGGGTCGCCGGGGTCACGGGCCAGCAGGTGTACGGCGAGCAGCACCGGTAGCAGCGCGAAGAGGATGCCGAGGAGCTGGTACGTCAGGTCGAGGTAGGGCCGGGCCGACGCGGACGTGTTCAGTGCGGCGGTCTGCTTCGCGAGCCCGCCCGTGGCGGTCAGCTTGGCGACCAGCGAGACCAGCGCGTACACCGCGGACTGCCCGAGGGAGAGGCCGAGGACCAGCAGCGTCTCGGTGCCCAGGGTCCGGCGGGACACCGGCCGGGCCAGCTCGTCAACGGTCACCGGACCACTGTGCCGCACACCAGGGACCGTTGGCACCTGTCATGACCGATCGCACCGAGCGCAGCGAGGGCCGTGCGGGCAGGACCACAACCGCACCCGTCCTGACCGATGGCACCGAAGGCCGTGCGGGCACGAGAAAGACGTCATCCCCTCGCAACCCAGGCGAGCCGATCGCACATTCTGTGCGACCGCTGAGCACGCTCCGTGGAGATTCTATGCGGGCCCCATCCGCCGTCAGAAGAAGGAGCGTCCCCCGTGGAGAACTTCGCGCGGCTGCTGAAGGAGAGCTGGACCCTGGTCGAGGCGGACCGGGAACGGCTGAGCGGTCACTTCTACGCCCGGCTGTTCCTGCTCGACCCGGAGCTGCGCAAGCTCTTCCCGGTGCAGATGAACGGACAGGGCGACCGGATCCTGGAGGCGATCGTCACCGCCACGCAGACGATGGGGGACCCGGAGAGCTTCGACGAGTACCTGCGGGCGCTGGGCCGGGACCACCGGAAGTACCACGTCGAGTCCGCGCACTACGAGACCATGGGGGTCGCCCTGCTGGACGCGCTGCGCAGCACCGCCGGGGACGGCTGGAACCTGGAGTACGACCAGGCGTGGCGGGAGGCGTACGCCAGCATCTGCGAGAAGATGCTGGCCGGGGCGGCGGCGGACGAGAACCCGCCGTTCTGGCACGCGGAGGTGCTCACCCACGAGCGGTACGGTCCGGACACCGCCGTGCTGACCGTCCGTGCCCTCCAGCACCCGCTGCGCTGGCAGGCCGGCCAGTACGTCAGCGTCGAGGCGCCCCGGTACCACCCGCGGGTGTGGCGGACGTACTCGGTGGCCAACGCCCCGAACGAGGACAACGTGCTGGAGTTCCACGTGCGGACGCCGGCCGGCGCGGCGGGCTGGGTGTCCGGCGCGCTGGTCCGCCGGACCAGACCGGGGGACCTGCTGCGGGTGGCCGCCCCGATGGGGTCGATGACCGTGGACCGGTCGTCCACCCGGGACGTCCTCTGCGTGGCCGGCGGGGTGGGACTGGCCCCGATCAAGGCGCTGGTGGAGGAGCTGACCGAGGTCAACCGGACCCGCTGGGTGCACATCTTCTACGGGGCCCGCCGGCCGGAGGAGCTGTACGGCCTGCCGGGCCTGGAGGAGTTGGTCGCCGCGCACCCGTGGCTGTCGGTGACCCCGGCGTGCAGCGCCGACCTGGACTTCGACGGCGAGCTGGGCGACATCTCCGACGTGGTCACCCGGTACGGCCCGTGGACGGCCCACGACTGCTACGTCTCCGGCTCGGCGCCGATGGTCCGGGCCACCCTGCGCGCGCTCGCCGCGGACGACGTCCCGCCGGACCACATCCGGTACGACACCTTCGGCAACCTGTAGGCGTTTCTCCCCCCGATCCGGGTCGCGTGCCCCTGCCCCCTGGGGCACGCGACCCGGTCCCCCGGTCACCGGTACGCGGGCCGGGCCGGCAACCGGCCCGCGTACCGGAATCTCGCGGCGGTCAGTAGCGCCAGGGGTTGCCGGTCTCCCGATATTCCTCGACCGGCACCAGCGGCACGCCGGGGGCCATCCGGTCGACGTAGAGGTGCCCCTCCAGATGGTCGATCTCGTGGGCGACCAGCCGGGCCATGGCGTACTCGAAGGACGTGATGACGCGGCTGCCGTCCCACTGGGCGTGTTCCACGTCGATCCGCAGCGGCCGGGGCACCAGCCCGCGGTGGTCGAAGAAGGAGAGGCAGCCCTCGTACTGCTCGTCGGTCTCGGACGCGGCGTCCACCACCCGCGGGTTGAGCAGGACGACCGGGTCGGCCGTCCGGTCGGCGGGGCGGACCAGCGCGGCGGCCAGGCCGAGCCCGAGCTGCGGGGCGGCGATGCCGACGCCCTTGCTGAACGGGTGCAGCTCGTCGAGGCGGACCAGGACGGCGGAGAGCCGGTCGACGACGTCCCGGGCGTCCCGTTCCTCGCGGGGCAGGTCGAACTGGCGGGCCGGCTGCCGGAGCAGGTCGTCGCCGCGCTGCACGATGCCGGTGGCGCGCATCCGGTCGCTGGCGCGTACCCGGCCGGGGGGACCGTCGGGCTCGGCGTCCGGGGGTTCGCTGCGAAACCGCCACTGCAGCCGGTAGCGGGCGTTCAGCGGCGGGTCGTCGGTGGCCCAGTCGAAAAGAGCGCGGCCACCGTCGTGAGACCGCTGGATCGGGGTACGCAATGGCCCCTCCTCGGCGGAGAGGGAGGTCTCCACCCCCCACACCTTCGGGTCGAGGTCGGCGGGGAGGTCGAGCCGGACGGCGAGGTGCCGGGTGGGCAGGCGGACGGCGCGCTGGAACCAGGGGCCCCACTTGTCCCGGCCGACCCGGTAGGCGTACTCGATGGTGACCCGGTCGCCGGGGTAGAGCGGGAGGCGACCCTCGTCGTTCTCGAAGAGCAGCCAGATCTCCTTGAACGCGTCCCGGTCGTGCTTCGCCCGCCAGTGCATCGGCTCCCGCGCGCTGCCGTCGTCCCGGTAGGCCTTGAGTTGCAGCTCGGCGAACGTGAGCGGGTGCTCCCGGTGGTGCCGGTTGGAGCGGCCCGGGTCGTTGGGGTAGCGGTCGACGGCAACCCGGATCAGGTAGCGGGTGACCGGTTCGGTGCCCGCGTTGTAGAGCTCACGCCGGATCGCGCAGTGGTAGCCCTCGCCGGTGTGGGTGAGGGTGGCGGTCTCCCGCTCGACGACCAGGCCGGTGCCGGGCGGCAGCCACTGGCCGGGGACGGGCGGGTCCCGGTGCGACCCGCCGGAACGGCCGTGCCGCAGCTCGTCGTACTCCCGGAAACGCTGCCAGATCGCGCCGCTGGCCTCCAGGACGGCCTCGGCCCGGCGGGCGAAGTCCTCGGTGGGCCGGTGCCGGCGCCCCTCGACGTGGCTGACGTAGGACGGGTCGAAGCCCATCAGGGTGGCCAACTGCTTCTTGGACAGCCCTCGGCCGGTGCGGTGCCGGGCGAGTTCGGCCGCGAACGAGTCGGCGGCACGCTCGATCGGGGAGGTCGTCATCGGCTTCCTCGTACGCGGGAAGTCCATTTTCACGTTGGGTGGCCGAACGTGTACGGAAACTGCCTCGTATTCGACACTCGCCTTGACAATCCAACGGCGCCCGTCGATGCTTGCGCGGCCCCACCGCCACCGGGCGGCGTTTCCCACCGACCCTGACGGGTACAACGCGGCACGCGCCGCGGGCCGGTGGAGTGACCGGGACCTCTCCTTCTCTCCCTCGACGCGACTTTCCCCGGACCGGCAGCTGTGGTTAGGCTAGCCTTAGTTCGGGCCGACGAGCCGGCCGGTGCGCGACCAGACGGGGGCGGATCAGTGACAGCGGTGATGCCGAGGCGGGACATCGCCACGCCGCTCGCCCCGGTGACCGCGACCCTGCGCGCCATGTTCGGCACCGATCAACTGCCCGGGCTCGCGCCCGGCCTGCTGGTCACCGGCGACGAGGCCCGCTGGACCCCGGCCACCCGGCTGGTCGACGGCACCCTGCTGCCGGCGTTCCTGCGGGCGGCGGCCCGGCGTTGGGGCGGCACCCCGCACGCCTGCGCCGCGCTGGCGTGGAAGTCGTACAGCTACTGGACCGCGTTGCCGGTGGTGCTCGGCTGGGCCTCGGCCCGGCGGGTGCCGCTGGCGCACCCGGCCGACGTGCTGATCCACTTCGAGGACCAGCACCAGCTGTTCACGCTGGGCCTGCGCGGCTCGACCACGGTCGCCGTGCTGCCCGGCGACCCGCTGGCGCTGGCCGGGGCTCCCGGCGTGCAGGTGGTCGCCGACGAGGCCGCGCTGCTCGACGCGCTCCGCGACACGCTGCTCGACGCCCATTTCGCCCCGCTGATCGCGGCCATCCAGGCCGAGGTCCGGATCGGCACCCGTACGCTGCTCGGCTCGGTCGCCTCCGGCATCGCGCACGGCGTCCTGCGCGCCTCGGACGCGCTGCCCGGCTCCTCGACCGAGACCATCGGGGCGCTGCTCGACGCGCTCGACCTGAGCGACCTGGTCGAGTTGGTGCCCGGCCCGGGCGGCGAGCCGACCGTCCAGCGGCGTACCTGCTGCCTGGCCTTCACCCTGCCCCGGCCGAAGATCTGCCAGGGCTGCTGCGTCCGCCCCTCCTGACGGCACCGCGCCCGGTGCTGCCCGAGCGCGGGGAGGGTCAGCCGACCAGCGGGCGGACGTCCCAGAGCCACACCCCGCCGGTGAACACCGGCTCGATCCCGGTCAGCGCCGTCATCCCCCGGCCCAACGCGTCGGCCTGCCGCAGCCGGGGGTCGAGGACCACCGCTCCGGCCCGCCAGTAGCGCAGGTCGTCGAGCGCCGCCAGCCGGTCCTGCGGGCTGATCGGCGGCACCCCGTTGGTACGCCGGATCGTGGTGAAGAAGGTGCTGGTGGGGCGGGGCGGGGCGGTGAACAGGGCGACCCGGCCGGCGCCGGGACGGGTGTCCGGATAGAGGAAGTAGCCCCGGGCCAGCGGCATGCCCAGCCGGGTCTCGGCGGACCAGCGCAGCGGGTCGGCGTAGTCGGTGTCCGGCAGCGGCAGCGTGACGATGCTGTGCCCGCCGGCCACGTAGGGCCGCCAGGCGCCGGAGGTGACGAAGTCGGGTGTCGGGTCGAGGCGTACCGAGGGAAGCGGGGTGGGCAGGATCGGCAGCAGCGCCATGGTCAGCACCGTGGCCGTGGCGAACCGGATCTGCCGGCGGGCGGCTGGGTGGCGCCGGGCCAGCCGCCGGGTGTGGTCGGCGCCGAGCGCGAGCAGGATCCCGACGATCGGGGTGAGCGCCACCGACCAGCGGGTGGGCACCACCGAGTGCAGCACGGGCAGCCTCTCCAGCACGGCCCACGGCCCGGGGATCCCGGTGTCCCGCCCGTCGAAGCGGATCTGCCGGCCGAGGGAGAAGACGGCGAAGATCAGCCCCGCCGCGGCCAGGCCGAGCACCACGGCGTTGCGCCGCAGCCACCAGACCAGCGCGACCACCAGCACGACGAGCGGCCAGCCGAAGAAGGCGTTCTCCTCGGTGGCGTTCTTCACCAGCCGGGCGCTGGTGCGGGCGTCCCCGGCCACCGACTCCCGGGACCAGGCGACGAACGAGGCGAGGTCGGTGCGGTAACCCCGGATCAACCGGGACAACCCCTGGTACGCCCCGGGCCCGAAGAGCTGCACGTAGAGCGGGTACGCCAGCAGCACCCCGGCGACGACGGCGGCCACCCCGAGCCCGGCGCCGAAGGTCCGGGCCGACCGCCGCAGGGGTGGCCGGCCGACGGCGAGCGCGACCACCACCACGCCGAGCCCGATCGCGGTCATCAGCAGGATCTCCAGGTTGAGGAAGGCCTGCCAGACGATCACCAGGCCGAGCAGCACGCCGTTGCGCAGCCAGCGGCCCGGGTCAGCCAGGCGCAGCGTCCGCCAGATGATCAGTGGCACCACGAACTGGCTGACGATGTTGGGATGGGCGTTGGCGTGCGAGACCATCGCCGGCGCGAAGGCGCAGAAGCCGGCCCCGAGCCAGGCCGCTCCCCGGGCCCCGACGAGCACCCGGGACAGGAGGAAATACCAGGCCACACCGGTGGCGAACATTCCGACGGTGAGGAAGACCAGAAATGCCGTGCGCGGCCCGAACAGCAGGGTGATCGGCGTTATTGGTAATGAAACGGATAGTACTGACGTATTTGCCATCAAATTGACGCCGTCCGGCACATTCATCCGGTCGGAGGCGAACGGGTAGACAAAATCGGTCAGCACCCGCGCCCCGTGCGCCATCATCCACTCGAACTGCGCCTGATCGGTGCGGTTGTCCCGCACCCCGTGGGCCGGATTCACCCAGAACCGGGCGGTCACCCAGAAGGCGAGCAGCGCGAAACTGAGCACGGCGGCGGCATCGACCCACCTTCCCCGCGCCGGCCCGCCACCCTCGTCGGGCCCGTCCTCGCCGGCACCCTCGCGGGCGGCGTCCGATTCAGGAGTAGTCATGACAATTCAGAGCGTAGTCAGGGAATGGCGCTGCCGTGCATGTTTCTGGGTACTGGCGTACTATGTGCCGAGTTCGCCGACCGCCGATCACGTGCCCACCCCCGACCGCAATTCGGCCACCCCCGGTACCCCGATTCCCGCACCATCCATCGGGATGGTTGACTCTGTCGGTCCAGGCGCGGGTCAGTCATATCGTGAGGAATCGACGCATGGCAGATATCACTGGGGATCAACGCGTCCAGTCCGAGGTGCTCGAAGGCCTGGCGACAGCGGTCAACCACCGGAGGTGGTTCGTCGAGCTGGCCGTGCCCTACCTCGGTGACAATCCCATCGAGATCGGCAGCGGGCTGGGCGACTACGCGCTGGAGTGGTCCGAGCACCTGCCTCGGCTCACCGCCACCGAGGCGGACCCGGACCGGCTGGTCCGGCTCAAGGAGCGGCTGGCCGAGCACCCCACCATCGAGGTCCGGCAGATGCTGCTGCCGCACTCCGACCGCGGCGACTACAGCGCGGCCGTGTCGTACAACGTGCTGGAGCACATCGAGGACCACGTGGGCGCGCTGCGCAGCATGCGGGACCTGGTCCGGCCCGGCGGCGCGGTGATCATCATCGTGCCGGCGTTCCAGTTCGCGATGAGCCCGGCGGACATCGCGACCGGCCACGTCCGGCGCTACACCAGGAAATCGCTCGCGGCGGCGATGACCGAGGCCGGCCTCACCGTGGAGAAGATCCACTACGCCAACGCGCTCGGCCTGATCGGCTACTTCATGGCCACCAAGGTCTTCCGGCTGATGCCCAAGGAAGGCCCGATGGTGAAGATCTACGACAGCCTGGTCCTCCCCGCCACCAAGGCGGCGGAGCAGCGGCTGCGCCCGCCGTTCGGCCAGTCCGTCTTCGCGGTCGCCCGCGTCCCGGGCTGAGCTCGCACCGGAAACGGGGCCTCCGCCGACGCGGAGGCCCCGTTGTCCGTCACGGCTCGCGGCCGGTCACTCCGCGATCTGGTACGTCGGGCGGATCACCGCCCGGGCCAGCGTGTGGAACGCGAGGTTGAAGCCGACGTAGGCCGGGCTGGCGGCCGGGCCCACGTCGAGGCGCTCCACGTCCACCGCGTGCACCGCGAAGACGTAGCGGTGCGGGCGGTCGCCGGGCGGCGGGGCGGCGCCGCCGTAGCCGGTGTCGCCGTAGTCGTTGCGGATGCTGAAGGCACCGCCGAGGTCGCTCTCCTTCACCCCGCTGGGCAGCGCGGTCACCGAGGCGGGCACGTCCACCAGCACCCAGTGCCAGAAACCGCTGCCGGTCGGGGCGTCCGGGTCGAAGCAGGTCACCACGAAGCTCCTGGTGTTGTCCGGGAAACCCGACCAGGACAGTTGCGGGGAGACGTTCTCGCCGCCGGTGCTGCCGTGCGCGTACCGCGCGTCCATCGGCTCGCCGTTGCGCACGTCGTCACTGGTCAGCGTGAACGACGGCACCGTCGGCAGCAGCTCGTACGGGTCAGGGGCGATCGGTCGTTCCAGGGTCATCGGGAGGATCCTTCCAAGTGCGCGAATTCCTCCGCCCCTTCATACCCCGCCAGCGCCCGCAGTGCGCGGGGACGCGGCGGACCCGGGCCACACCGGCCAGCCCCGCGATGTGCGCCTCCCAGCCTGTCCTCCCGGCGTCTTGCCTGCTGGCAAGACGCAGAAGTGGCAGGCCGGGGGTTAACCCCCGGCCCGACCGGGGGTTGACCGGCGGACGCGTCCGGGGGCCTGTCGGATGGTTGGGCGGGACGAATTCGCCGAGGCTGGTGGACACGTCAGCATCGTCCAAGGCCGGCCCGTTCAGAGAGCTACGACCGGCTGATCCTCGTATGGAGCGTCCCATGACCGCCCTTACCACATGTCTCAACGCACTACGCGGCTGGCATCGCCCGCTGGTGGCGAACGCGACGCTCATGTTCACCCTGACGTTGGTCTCCGCCGTCGGTCTGTTCGTCGACGATCGCCTGCTCATGGGCGAATCGGTCTGGGTGAAACCGATGAAGTTCGGCTTCGCCATGGGCGTCTACGGCCTGACGCTGGCGTGGCTGCTCAGCAAGCTGAGCAAAGGCAGACGTTTCGGTTGGTGGCTCGGCACCGTGTTCGCGGTCGCCAGTCTGCTGGACGTCGGTGCCGTCGTCTACGCTGCGACACACGGCACCTTCAGCCATTTCAACAACAACGCCGAGCCGGTCGCTCAAACCGTGCGGACGGTGTTCTCCATCGGCGTCGGGCCGCTCCTGCTGATCACTCTGATCATCGCGGTCCTGGTCCTGATCCAACGCACCGGCGACCGCGCCATGGCCCGCGCCCTGCGCGCCGGACTCGGACTTGCCATCGCCAGCATGGTCGTGGCCCTCTGGCTCGGCAACTCCTCGGGCGCAACAGCCCGCACGCTGACCGACGCCAACGGCCACCCGGTGTCCATGAACGGCGGCCACGGCATCGGCGACCCCGACGGCCACGGAATGTTCCTCACCAACTGGAGTACGACCGGCGGCGACCTTCGCGTACCGCACTTCGTCGGCCTGCACGCCATCCAGGTGCTGCTGCTCATCACCGCGATCCTGGGTGCACTCGCGACCAGTCATGGCTGGCTCCGCGACGAACGGGTTCGGGCCCGGCTGGTCGGCGTCGCCGGCCTCGGCTACACCGGTGTCTTCGCGGCGCTCACCTGGCAGGCGAAGCGAGGAATCCCGGTGACCCACCTCGATCGGCAGACACTGATCGCCTTCGCAGGGGTGGCGGTGTTCACCCTCGTGACGGCCGCCGCTGTGGTCGTCGCTGCGCGTCAGCGGTCCGCGTCGCCCACCGCACGGGAGCAGCGCGATGAAGTGTCGGCCGTGGCGGCCCACTGAGCGCCATTGGTGAGGTTTCCCGCGGCGGCCCGAGGAGACCGACCAAATGCCAGGACGCCCCCTGGCCGGCGTTTGCGCTGGTCAGGGGGTGTTTTGGCGGTTCCGGCGGAGGGTGTGGGATTCGAACCCACGAAGGACATCGCTGCCCTTACCGGTTTTCAAGACCAGCGCCATCGGCCACTAGGCGAACCCTCCCGGGCACGTCCCCCGCGGGGGTACGCGACCGTGCCTAGTCTGCCACGGGCCGGAAATGGGCGAGCCTCCATCCCACCCCCGCTGAAATGATGTCCGCCGTGTGGGAGACCCCAGCGGTGGTGCTGATCACCGGAATCATGGCGGCGGGCAAGTCCACTGTGGCCGAGCTGCTGGCCCGGCGGCTGGCCCGCTCCGTGCACCTGCGCGGTGACGTGTTCCGGCGGATGGTGGTGAACGGGCGCGCCGAGATGACCGCGCAGCTGTCGGACGAGGCGTGGCGGCAGCTCCGGCTCCGCTACGACCTGGCCGCCACGGTGGCGGACCGGTACGCCGCGGGGGGCTTCACCGTCGTCCTCCAGGACATCGTGATCGGCACCGAACTGCCGGCCATGGTCGAACGGATCCGGCACCGGCCGCTCGCGGTCGTGGTGCTCGCGCCCCGCGCCGAGGTGGTCGCCGCCCGCGAGCGGGACCGGCCCAAGCAGGGGTACGGGGACTGGCCGGTGGCCGACTTCGATGCCGCGTTCCGCGCCGAGACGCCCCGGATCGGGCTCTGGCTGGACACCTCGGCGCAGACGCCGGAGCAGACGGTGGACGAGATCCTGGCTCGGGCGTGGACCGACGGGCGGATCGGGTAAGACTGGGGCCATGCACGCGATCACGATCCCGAAACCCGGCGGACCCGAGGCACTCGTCTGGTCGGTGGTGCCCGACCCGGAGCCCGGCCCGGGCGAGGTGGTCGTCGAGGTGTCGGCGAGCGCGGTGAACCGGGCCGACCTGCTGCAACGGCAGGGGCACTACCCACCGCCGCCGGGCGCGCCGGCGTACCCGGGATTGGAGTGCTCCGGGGTGGTCGCCGCGCTCGGTCCCGGCGTGTCCGGCTGGCAGGTGGGCGACCAGGTCTGCGCGCTGCTGGCCGGCGGCGGGTACGCCGAGCGGGTGGCCGTGCCGGTTGGGCAGTTGCTGCCCGTGCCGCGCGGCGTCGACGTGGTCGACGCGGCCGCGCTGCCCGAGGTGGCGTGCACGGTCTGGTCGAACGTGGTCCAGCTCGCCCGGCTGGCCGCGGGCGAGACCCTGCTGGTGCACGGCGGGGGCAGCGGGATCGGCACGTTCGCCATCCAGCTCGGCGGGGCGCTCGGCGCGACGGTGGTGGCGACCGCCCGGGCGGGGAAGCACGAGCGGCTGCGCGAGCTGGGCGCCGCACACACGATCGACTACCGCGAGCAGGACTTCGTCGAGGAGGTCCGCCGGGTCACCGACGACCGGGGCGCGGACGTGATCCTGGACATCATGGGCGCCGCGTATCTGCCGCGGAACGTGGCGGCGCTGGCCACCGGCGGCCGGCTGCTGGTGATCGGCATGCAGGGCGGCCGCAAGGGCGAACTGGACCTGGGAATGCTGCTGGCCAAGCGCGGCTCGGTCCACGCGACGGCGCTGCGTTCCCGCCCGTTGGACGAGAAGGCGGAGATCGTCCGGGGGGTACGCGAGCAGGTGTGGCCGCTGGTCGAGTCCGGGAAGATCCGGCCGGTGGTGCACGCCCGGGCGAAGCTGGCCGACGCCGCCGACGCGCACCGGCTGATGGAGACGAGCGACCACCTGGGCAAGGTGCTGCTGGTCCGGTGACCGGTCAGGCCGGCGCCGGGTCCGGGTCGGGGCGGGGCAGCATGAGCCGGGCCCCCGGGCCCTCGGCGGCCAGCGAGTCGTCGGGGTTGTAGAGGGTGCACCGCTGCAGCGACAGGCAGCCGCAGCCGATGCAGCCGTCTAGGTCGTCGCGGAGCTTGCCGAGCAGCCGGATCTTCTCGTCCAGCCGGTCCCGCCAGCTGCGGGAGAGGGCGGCCCAGTCGTCCGGGGTGGGCGTGCGCGACGACGGCAGCGAGTCGAGCGCCTCGCGGATCTCCTCCAGCGAGACGCCCACCTGCTGCGAGATCCGGATGAACGCCACCCGGCGCAGCTCGGTGCGGGCGTACCGGCGCTGGTTGCCGCCCGTCCGCTCGGACCGGATCAGCCCGAGCCGCTCGTAGTAGCGCAGCGCGGAGGGGGCCACCCCGCTGCGGGCGGAGAGCTGTCCGATGGTGAGTGCTTCGTGCATCACAGAGCCTTGAGTTGAAGTGCGCTTCAACTCCGAGGCTAGCCGCATGACGACGACCACCGCCACCGACCCCGCCGTGCTGCGGGCGCTGCTCGACCGGGTACGCGCCGGGCGCGAGTTCGGCGCGAACGTGTACTCGACGCTGGACGTGCTCCAGGTGCTCTACGACCGGGTGCTCCGGATCACCCCGGAGACCGTCGACGACCCGGACCGGGACCGCTTCCTCCTCTCCAAGGGGCACGCGGTCGCCGGCTACTACGCGCTGCTCGCCGCGAAGGGCTTCGTCCCGGTGGCGTGGCTGGACGACCAGGGCGGGCCGGACAGCCGCCTCGGCGACCACCCGGACCGGCTGCTGGTCCCCGGCGTGGAGATCGGCTCGGGGTCGCTCGGGCACGGGCTCGGCCTGGGCGTGGGCACCGCGCTCGGGCTGCGGGCCCAGGGCCGGTTCGACCCCCGGGTGTACGTGCTGCTCGGCGACGCCGAGCTGGACGAGGGCTCCAACCACGAGGCGATCGCGTACGCCGGGGCGACCGGGCTGGCCAACCTGACCGCGATCGTGCTCGACAACCGGTCGGCGAGCCACGGCTGGCCGGGCGGCGCGGCGAGCCGGTTCACCGTGAACGGGTGGACCGCCGCGACCGTGGCCGGCCGGGACCACGAGGCCCTGCACACCGCCCTCACCGGGCACGACAACCACCGGCCGCACGTCGTCGTCGCGGTCGTCACCGACGGGGAGTGAGCATGCGCGACACCTTCGTGGCCACGGCCACCGCCTTCCTGGACGACCCCCGGACCGCCATCGTCCTGGCCGACATCTCCGCCGCGGCGTTCGCGCCGGCCGCCGCGCGTCACCCGGACCGGGTCATCAACGTCGGCATCCGGGAGCAGTTCATGGTGGGCGTGGCGGGCGGGCTCGCCCTGACCGGACAGCGGCCGATCGTGCACAGTTACGCGCCGTTCCTGGTGGAGCGGGCGTACGAGCAGATCAAGCTGGACCTCGACCACCAGGGGGTCGGGGCGGTGCTGGTCAGCGTCGGCGCGTCGTACGACCGGGCGGCGGCGGGCCGTACCCACCTGAGTCCGGCGGACGTCGCGCTGATCGACACCCTGCACGACTGGACGGTGCACGTGCCCGGCCACCGGGACGAGGTGCCGGGGCTGCTGCGCGACGCGGTGTGCGGGCAGGACTCGGCGTACGTGCGGCTGTCCACCCAGAGCAACGCGCGGGCGTACCCCGACGCGGGCGACCTGCGGGTGGTCCGCGACGCCGGGCCGGGCGCGCCGCTGCTGGTGGCGGTCGGGCCGGTGCTGGACCAGGCCCTCGCGGCGGTCGCCGGCCTGCCGGTCACCGTGGCGTACACCCATCGGCCGCGCCCCTTCGACACGGCGGGGCTGCGGGCCCTCGCCGGCGCCGAGGTGATCCTGGTCGAGCCGTACCTGGCGGGCACCTCGGCCCGGGTGGTCGGCGCGGCGCTGGCCGACCGGCCGCACCGGCTGCTCGCCCTCGGGGTGGGCCGGTCGGAGTTGCGCCGCTACGGCACCCCCGAGGACCACGACCGCTGGCACGGCCTGGACGCGGCCGGTCTGCGCCGGTCGGTCGACGCGTTCCTGTCGCCGGTCCCCGCCTGAGCGAGCACGCGGGCGCGGATCCGGCGACGAGAACGACGGGACCCCGCAACTCCGGCCGGTGCCGGAGCGGCGGGGTCCCGTGTCGTCGGTGTGGCGAGGGTCAGGACGCGGCGGGGCCGACCGGGCGGCGCCGGGCGCGCTCGCGGGCCAGGATCCAGATCGCCTCGACGCCGTCCTTCCAGGTGATCTTCTTGCCCTCCTCGCGGCCCCGCGCGCGGTAGCTGATCGGCACCTCGTACGGGCGGATGCGCTGGCGGAGCAGCTTGCCGGTGACCTCGGCCTCCATCCCGAAGCCGCGGGAGCGGATGTGCAGCGAGCGGTAGAGCTCCAGCGGCATCAGCTTGAAGCAGGTCTCCAGGTCGCCGATGTAGGAGTTGAAGAGCACGTTGGCCGCCATGGTGACGCCCTTGTTGCCCATCACGTACCAGAAGCTGTAGGCGCTGTGGCTGCCGAAGGTCCGATTGCCGTAGACGACGGTCGCCCGGCCGTCGAGCACCGGCTCGAGGAGCCGCGGGATGTCCTGCGGGTCGTACTCGAGATCGGCGTCGAGAATGACCAGGTAGTCGCCCTCGGCGTTGTCGACGGCGGTCTTGATCGCCGCGCCCTTGCCGGCGTTGCGCTGGTGGGTGATCACCCGCAACCGGGCGTCGTCCACCCGGCCGAGCACCTCGGCGGTGCCGTCGCGGCTGCCGTCGTCGACGACCACGAGTTCGATCTCGCACGGGTAGTCCACCGCCAGCGCCTGCTTGAGGGCATCCGCGATGCGTTCTTCCTCGTTGTAGACCGGCATGAGGATCGACAGCTTCACGGGTTCTCCACGGTGGCGATGGCAAGTCGGGCCTAGCGTAACCTGGCTGGTCGCCGAGGTCACCAGAGCATGGCAGGGAATTCGACGACCCTGAACCCCCGGCCGGTGCGCTGCCGACCGTACGGCCGATCCGATCTGTCGGAATGGTCCGCTTCCGCACGCGTCCACAACGTTTCCGAGACACATTCACAATCTCGTCTCCATTCGGTTACCGTCTGGTAACTCAATCGACGTCGAACGGTTGAGCCGAAAGGAGTGCGTCGATGCTTGGTACCCCCGCCAGGCGCGGCCGGACGACCCGACGGCGGACCCTGGCCGTCGTGTCCGCCGCCGCTCTCGCCCTACCGCTGCTGGTCGGACCGGCGACCCCCGCGGCCGCCGTCGACCGGCCCGCCGTCCAGCCGCTCCCCGCCGCCCTGGAGACCGTCCGGGCCGCCGAAGCCACCGCCCTCTACGGATCCCCCGACCTCCGGCCGCTGGACCAGCGGCGGACCGCCCTGGTCACCATGGGCGACAGCGAGATCTCCGGGGAAGGGGTGGGCAACTACGTCCCCGGCACCCACGAGAACGGCAACTGGTGCGACCGCTCGTACGACCAGGCCGTCTTCCGCACCGGCATCCCGGCCGACGAGCGCTACAACCTGGCCTGCTCGGGCGCCACCCCGTGGCACCTGATGGCCGGCGGCCCGACCCAGCACAACGAGCTGAACCAGGGCGACTACCTGGCGATCAAGGCGCGCAACACGCACGTCAAGCTGATCTGGGGGGTCGTCGGCGCGAACGGCGACGGCACCATCCAGTTCGGGCCGGTCGCCACCGACTGCGCGATCCGCCGGGTCTTCTTCCAGGGGCCGTGCTGGCCGACGTACACCGACCAGTGGACCGTCCGCACCGACGGCAGCCGGCGTGCGGTCGAGGATGCCCTCACCTCCATCCGCCAGACCATGACCTCCGCCGGCTACCTGCGCTCCGACTACGAGCTGGTGCTGATGTCGTACCCGAGCCCGGGCAGCCCGGACGTCGAGGACAATCCCGACTTCCCCGGCTGGTACGCCGGCGGCTGCCTGCTCTACCTGGCCGACATGGCGTTCGCCCGGAACAAGGCCGTGCCGCTGTTCGAGTCGGCGCTGCGCGCGGCCGCCGCCAACACCGGCACCCGCTACCTGGACGCCAGCCGGCTCTTCCACGGTCACGAGGTGTGCACCGACAACACCTCGGTCCGCGGCCTCTACATCGAAGTCGGGATCTGGGACGAGAACGCGGCCCGGCAGTCGTTCCACCCCAACTACCGGGGGCACGGCATGTTCGCCCGGTGCATCACCCAGTTCTGGAACTCCGGACAGCAGCAGGCCACCTGCGTGGACCCGGCCAGCACCGGGCAGGGCGTGCTGGTCGACGGGCTGCTGGCGTTCAAGCAACTGCGCAACGCCGCCACCGGCACCTGCGTGGACGGCAAGGGGTACGACTCGCGCAACGGCACCGTCCAGCAGTCGTACGCCTGCCACGGCGGGCGCAACCAGGGCTTCTGGTACGACCCGGTGCGGCAGTCGCTGCACTCCGAACTCTCCCACGACCGCTGCCTGGACGTGACGGGCGGCTCGCTGACCGCCGGCACCACGGTCAACATCTACGACTGCCACGGCGGGCCCAACCAGAAGTTCGTCTTCGCCGGCAACCAGCTCAAGCCGGCCGGCGCGACCGACCTCTGCGTCGGCCTCGACAACCCGTTGCTGGGGACCCCCCGGCTGCGGCTGGCCACCTGCTCCACCAGCACCCGCCAGCAGTGGTCCTTCGAGTCCCGGTCGTACACCAACCCGGTCGGCTACGGCCACGCCGACTTCATCGGCTCCCGGGTCTACTGAGAAACGGCGTCCGGGCCGGCGCGGTCGACGCGCCGGCCCGGACACCCCGGCTCACTGCTTGACCGGGACCACGATCAGCCGGGCCACCCCGTTGTCGCCGTCCTTGGCGCCGGCCACGCCGATCGTCGTGCCGACCTTGATGTCGCTCGGCTGCACGGTGGTGCGCCGCTCGACGACCCGCAGCTTGTCGCCGAAGGTCCAGGTCATCGTGAAGCCGTCGGTGGACCGGACGGTCATCTGCTGGCCGTCGATGGCGGTCACCTGGCCGCGCTGGACCGCGACGGTCCGCGTACCCCCGTCTTTGGTCTGCACCACGACCTCGCCGTGCAGCGTGTTCTTCCGCAGCAGCACCCGGGCCCGGTGCCGCTTCCGCCACTCCTCCCCCCGCTCGCCCCGCTTGTCCTGGGGACCGGCCTGCTCACCGGCCGAGGCGGAGGCCGACGGCGCCGGGGCGGCGACCGGGTCGACGTCCAGGTCGGCGGCGTCGAAGCCGAGCGCGGCCAGCGCCTGGCCGTCCGCCCCCATGGCGGCGGCCACCTCGACCGCGGTCTCCTTCGCCGCGCCCTCCGCGACCTGGGCCGGGCCGCAGCCGGTGAGGCCGAGCGCGGCCGCCGCGAGCAGCGCGGTGACGCCGGTGACGATTCCCTGACGTGCCATCGGTTGTCCTCTCTCGTCCGTGGTTGCGGTCAGTTTCGCCCGGGCGGACGAGCGGACCGTCAGGCGGATGTTCGGGTCAGGTAAGGATCACCGGGCAGCCGGACGGTGAAGGCCGCGCCGCCCTCCGGTGCGTGCCCGGCGGCGATGTCGCCGCCCAGGCGGCGGACCAGCCCGGCGGCGAGCGCCAGACCCAGGCCGCTGCCCACCTTGCGCACCCCCCGGTACCGCTGGTGCAGCGCGCCGCGCTCGAACGCCACGGCCAGGTCGTCGTCGGTGAAGCCGGGTCCGCCGTCGCGGACCTCGACGACGCCGCCGGCGGCCGGGTCCGCGCCAGCCGGCCGGACCGCGAGCACGATCGGCGCCCCCGGCGGTACGACCCGCAGCGCGTTCTCCAGCAGCCCGTCCACGACCTGCCGGATCCGCCCCGGATCGGTGTACGCGGGCACCGGCCCGCCCGGCGTCTCCACCCGGAACCCCACCCCGACCGCCGCGCACCGGTCGGACCAGGTCCGTTCCGCGTCGGCGGCCAGCCTGCTCAGGTCGACCGGGCCCGGTTCCAACGGGAAGTCGGCGGCCTCCAGGCGGGCCAACGCCAGCAGGTCGGCGACCAGCCGGTCCAGGTGCTCGGCCTCGCCGAGCATGGTGCGCCCGGTCGCCGGCACCGCGTCCGCGTCGATCACCCCGTCGGCCAACGCCTCGGCGTAGCCGCGGATCGCGGTAAGCGGGGTGCGCAGCTCGTGCGAGACGGAGAGCAGGAACTCCCGCTGCCGCCCCTCGCTGGTGGCCAGCGCGGCGGCCAGCCCGTTCAGCGCGTACGCCAGGTCGGCCACCTCGTCCGGCGGCTCCACCGGTACGCGGACCGCCCGGTCCCCGCCGCGCAGCCGCGTCGCGGCCCGGGCGGCGGTGCGAATCGGCCGGGCCAGCCGGCGGGCGAGCAGCAGCCCGGCGACCACCCCGGCGGCGAGCCCGGCGAGCAGCGGCAGCCAGAGGCCGCGCAGCACCTGCCGCCAGGGTCCGCTGGTGGTGGCCCGGGTCAGCACCAGCCCGTCACCGCCGGGCAGCGCCCGTCCCTCGACCAGCGCCCGCTTCCCGTTGACCAGCCGCCGGCCGGAGACGTCCCGCCCGGACGACACCCGGGTCACCACCTGCCGGGGCAGGCCGGGTCGGTCCGCCTGGCCGGCCCGGATGAGGTACACGTCGATGTCCTCCTGGCGGAGCTGGCGGATCAGCCGCTCCCCGGCGGCGTCCCGCTGCCGAGCCGCGCTGACCCGGAGCACACCGGCCGCGAGCCGGGCCTGGGCGGCCAGCGCCTCCTGGTCGCGCCGCTCCACCCCGCGTACCGCCAGCGGGACCGCGACCAGCGCGGTGACCAGCACCGACACCAGCGCCACCGCGCAGGTGACCAGCACCGCGCGAGCGGTCAGGGTGTGCGCGAGGCGGCGCCGGGGCGGGGCCGGGCGGGGTCCGAGCACCGGCAGCGCGACGGTGGGCTGGTGGGCGTGCTCAGGCATCGGCCGCGTACCCGACGCCGCGGTGGGTGCGGATCACGCTGGCGGAGCCGAGCTTGGCGCGCACCTGCGCCACGTGCACGTCCACCGTCCGGGTGCCGGCGTGCGCGGCGTACCCCCAGACGCCGGCCAGCAGTTCCTCCCGGGTGAAGACCCGGCCGGGCCGGGCCATCAGGTGCGCGAGCAGGTCGAACTCGGTGGAGGTGAGCTGGACCGGGACGCCGGCCGCGGTGACGGTCCGGCGGGCCGGGTCCAGGGTGACCGGGCCCACCACCCGGGGCTGTTCGGCCCCGGCGGGCGGCCCGGCGGCCCGGCGCAGCACCGCCCGGACCCGGGCGACCAGTTCGCGCGGGCTGAACGGCTTCGTCACGTAGTCGTCCGCGCCCAGTTCCAGGCCGACGATCCGGTCGACCTCGTCGTCGCGGGCGGTGAGGAAGATGACCGGCGTCCAGTCGCCGGCCTCGCGTAGCCGCCGGCAGATCTCGGTCCCGGCCATGCCGGGCAGCGCGATGTCGAGCACGCAGGCCACCGGGCGCAGCCGCCGCGCGGCGGCCAGCCCGGCCGCGCCGTCCCGCTCCAGGTGTACGCCGAACCCGTCCCGCGCCAGATAGAGCCGGACCAGGTCGGCGATGGCCGGCTCGTCCTCCACCACGAGGACGAGCCCGCGCTGCGCGGTGTCGGCGGTCACCGGCCAATGATTACCGACCGGTGCCCGACCGGGACGTCAGGGATTGTTCGGGTTCGGTAAGGACCCGGTCAGCGCACCGGCGCCGGGCGGAACACGGTTGGCCGGGTGCCGACCGGCGGCTCGCCGATGGTGGCGACCAGTCGCTCCGCCGACGTCCGGAGCCGGGTCCGGAAGGCGTGGTTGAGCAGGGCGTCGACCTGCCACACCTGCTTCGGGTGATGGGTACGGATGAGGAACCGCTCGCGCACCCCGTCGATCGCGGTCGCGGCCAGCTCGACGCTGTGCGACCGGGGGTCGGGGCTCCAGGTCACGTTGCTCAGCTCGCGCAGTTCGGTGTTGAGGTGCAGGCGCAGGCGGTGCAGCACCCGGGTCTGCTGGGTCACCACCAGGCGGCGGTGGGTGAGGAGCATCAGGTACTCGCCGCCGACCGGGTGGTCGGGGCGGCTGCATCGGGTCACCAGGATGGTGGCGTCGCCGGAGCCCACGCACCGGCGGAAGATCGGCATGTGCCGGCTGACCGTCTGGGTCGCCAGGCCGGTCTCGGCGGCGGCCGGAAGGAACGTTCGCGAGAACACGTCCATGCAAGATGCAACGAGCATGTGACCAGGGGTGATATGGGTCACTCCCGATTTCTGGAACTTCCACAGTTGCAAATCGCACTCGCTGTCCGACATCCGGCCCGGCCCGACGGCCGCTGCCGGCGAGGTGCCGGTCGATGCCGCCGGACGGACTGTCAGAGCAGCTCGACGATGGTCGCGTTGGCCATCCCGCCGCCCTCGCACATGGTCTGCAGGCCGTAGCGGATCCCGTTGTCCCGCATGTGCTGGAGCATGGTGATCATGATCCGGGCGCCGGACGCGCCGAGCGGGTGGCCGAGGGCGATCGCCCCGCCGCGCGGGTTGAGCCGCTCCGGGTCCGCCTCGGTCTCCGCCAGCCAGGCCAGCGGCACCGGGGCGAACGCCTCGTTCACCTCGTACACGCCGATCTCCTCGATGCCCAGCCCCGCGCGGCGCAGCGCCTTGGCGGTGGCCGGGATGGGGGCGGTGAGCATGGTGACCGGGTCGTCGGCGGCGACCACGGCGGTGTGTACGCGGGCCAGCGGGCGCAGCCCGTGCCGGCTGGCCCACTCGCTGGTGGTGACCGCGAGCGCCGCGGCCCCGTCGGAGATCTGCGAGGCGGAGCCGGCGGTGACCACGCCGTCGGCCTTGAACGGGGTGGCCAGCTCACCGAGCTTGGCCAGCGAGGTGTCCCGGCGGATGCCCTCGTCGGCGGTGAACTTGCCGCCGTCGGCGAGGGCCACCGGCGCCAGCTCGGGGTCGAATGCCCCGGCGTCCTGCGCGGCGGCCGCCTTCTCGTGGCTGGCCAGCGCGAACTCGTCGAGCTGGCTGCGCGAGAAGCGCCACCGCTCGGCGATCAGCTCGGCCCCGACGCCCTGGTTGAACGGCAGCGGGCTGTCCGCGGCGACACCGTCGACGCCGCGGTAGCGCTCCAGGATCGCCGCGCTGAACGGCATCCCGCCGGCCACGCTGGAGCCCATCGGCACCCGGGTCATCGACTCGACGCCACCGGCGACCACCAGGTCGGCCTGGCCGGAGAGGACGGTGGCGGCGGCGAAGTGCAGCGCCTGCTGGCTCGACCCGCACTGCCGGTCGAGGGTGGTCCCGGGGACCGACTCGGGCCAGCCGGCGGCGAGGACGGCATTGCGGGCGACGTTCCACGACTGCTCGCCGACCTGGGACACGCAGCCCCAGACCACGTCGTCCACCTGGGCCGGGTCGATGCCGGTCCGCTCGGCGAGGGCGCGCAGCACGTGCGCCGAGAGATCGACCGGGTGCACGCCGGCGAGGCTGCCCTTGCGTCGCCCGACCGGGGTCCGTACCGCACCGACGATGACCGCGTCACTCATGTTTACTCCCCGGTAACTTGGGCTGCCTCGATCCTACGTCCTCGCCCGGCCGGGCGTCCTCCCCCCGGTTGCCCGTCCGTCGCGCCCGGGCCGGGTCGGCTGGCATGCTGAGGCGGTGATTCCACAGTCGCCCTCGACCCGGCAGTGGCGGGTGCCGGCGGTCCTGCCGGCGGCCAAGCTGGTCGGGGCGCTCGTCCTGGTCGCCCTGGGCCTGCTCTTCGCCGACGGCGATCGGGTCCAGCTCGTGCTCGCCGGGCTGGCCGCCGCCGTGCTGGCCGGCTGGGGGCTACGCGATGTGGTCGCGCCGGTCCGGCTGGCCTTGGACGCGGAGGGCGTCACGGTGATCCGGGGCTTCGCCGGCCGGCGGCGGCTGCCCTGGCCGGCCGTGGAGGCGATCCGGGTGGAGCGGCGTACCCGGCGGGGGCTGACCGCGGAGACGCTGGAGATCGACGCGGGCGAGTCGTTGCACCTGTTCGGCCGGTACGACCTGGACGCGCCGCCGGAGGAGGTCGCCGAGGCGCTGCGGGCCGCCCGCGCCGCCGCGCCGCACTGACCCGGCCGGTTCGAGCGGCCGGCGCCCGCTCAGCCGGTGAGCATCGCGGTGCGGACCAGGATCAACCCGAGGAGCGCGACCAGCAGGATCGCGCCGCCCGCCGCCTGGAACGCGGTCCGCCGCGTCCGCGGCGCGTACGCCAGGACCAGCGCCATCACCGCCCCGGTGACCAGGCCACCCAGGTGGCCGGCGATCGAGATGCCCGGCACGGTGAACGTGAAGATCAGGTTGATCACCAGGATCGGCACGATGGCCGAGGTGTCCCGGCCCAGCCGTCGCATGATCACGAAAAGCGCGGCGAACAGGCCGAAGATGGCGGTCGACGCGCCTACCGACGGCTGGTTGACCGGGCTGAACAGGTAGACCGCGACGTTGCCGCCGAGCCCGGCGATCAGATAGAGCGCGAGGAAGCGCACCCGGCCGAGCACCGCCTCCAGGGACCGGCCGAGCACCCAGAGCGCCCACATGTTGAGCAGCAGGTGCACCAGGCCGTAGTGCAGGAACATCGCGGTTACCAGGCGATACCACTGCCCCTGGGCGACCCCGCCGACGGAGCCGTCGGGGAGGATCGCCTGGCCGAGCACGGCGCCCCAGTCGGTCAGCGGGGTGGAGCCGCCCATCAGACCGCCGAAGCCGGAGCCGCCGAAGGCCGCGTCCCCGCCTCGGGCCGAGGCGATGGACAGGACCATGACCAGCACGTTCAGCGCGATCAGGGTCTTCGTCACGTAGCCCTGGCGGCCGGCGGCACCGCCACCGAAGGCGGTACGCGCCGGCCGCACGCTACGGCGTCCCTCGCTGACGCACTCCGGGCACTGGTGCCCCACGGAGGCGTCCCGCATGCACTCCGGGCAGATCGGCCGGTCACAGCGGGTGCACCGGACGTACGTCGCCCGATCGGGGTGGCGGTAGCAGACCGGAGTGGTCGGCACCGGCCCCTGGGTCGCGTCACCTGCCTGCCCCGAGCGCTCAGTCATGCGAGCAAAGGTACCTGGACGGAGCTCAGGCCGGCTTCTGCTCGATCTCGACGCGCTCGATGACCACGTCCTGCAGCGGCCGGTCGCTCGGGCCGGTCGGCGTGTTCGCGATCGAGTCCACGACCTTCGCCGACTGCTCGTCGGCGACCTGACCGAAGATGGTGTGCCGGTTGTTCAGGTGCGGCGTCGGGGAGACCGTGATGAAGAACTGCGAGCCGTTGGTCCCCGGCCCGGCGTTCGCCATCGCCAGCAGGTACGGCCGGTCGAAGCGCAGCTCCGGGTGGAACTCGTCGGCGAACTTGTAGCCCGGTCCGCCGCGACCGGTGCCGGTCGGGTCGCCCATCTGGATCATGAACCCGCTGATCACGCGGTGCGAGATGGTGCCGTTGTAGTACGGCCCGCTGCCCGGCTGGCCGGTCCGCGGGTCGATGTATTCCTTCGTGCCCTCGGCCAGCTCGACGAAGTTGCGGACGGTCTTCGGCGCGTGGTTCGGGAAGAGCTCCAGCCGGATCGGGCCAGCGTTGGTGTGCAAGGTGGCGTAGACAGCCTCGGCCACGGGTACTCCTCACTTGTTGGTCAGTTCCATGCGGATCCTCCCATGTGCCCGATCTGGCCCTGCGGAGGCATCCGAAGGTGGAGGATGACGGAGGAACAACTCCCAGGAGGTGGGACCGTGTTTGGAATCGGGCGGCGTAGGACCCAGGGGCAGCTCGCGAAGGCGGAGCTGAACCAGGGCATCGGTCACCTGAGGCAGGCCGCGGCGCATGCGGCGAAGGGTGTCGGCCCGCGGGTCCAGGCGGCCCGGGCTGCCGCCGCGCCCACCGCGATCATGGTCCGGGACCGGGCGTCGGACGGGCTCGCCTCGACGGCGGCCGCGCTCGCGCCGCTGGTCCTGGCGGTGCGCAACGCGCAGGCCGAGGCCGCGGGCAAGAAGGCGGTGACCGGCCGGAAGGCCGCCGCCCGGAAAGCCGCGGTGACCCGGAAGGCCAAGGCGAAGAACGTCAAGGCCGCCAGGAAGCGGAAGAGGTCGCGGGGCATGATGACCGGCCTGTTCGCCGCCGGCGCCGTCGCCGGCCTGGCCGGCGCGATGGCCATGCGCCGCCGCCGCGAGCAGCAGGAGTGGGCCGAGTACGACCCCACCGGCAGCCTGGAGCCGATGCGCGAGGACGTCGACACCATCGTGGTGGAGACCCCCGATCCGACCGCGAAGGTGACCCAGGCCGGCCCGACCGGTGCCGGCAGCTCTGCGGTGGCCAGCAGCGGCAGCGCGTCCACCGCCACGTCCAGCAGCCAGCCGGTCATCCAGCCGACCGACAAGGTCCCCTCGGTGGCCGAGGGCGCCCGGGACACCTCCGGCCGCCCGGCCGTCGACGTCAGCAAGGCGGTGAACGGCGGGAAGAACACCACCGCCAAGTCCAGCGGTCGCCGCTGATCCGGTGACGGAAGCGCCGGCCGCGCGGCCGGCGCTTCCGGGTGTCCGGGTACGGGACGGCTACAGCCAGCCGTTGCGGCGGAACCAGCGGTAGAGGGTGAACGACGACAGCAGCATCAGCGCCCACACGCCCGGATAGCCGTACGTCCAGTCCAGCTCCGGCATGTTGTGGAAGTTCATGCCGTAGATGCCGGCGATCGCGGTCCACACCGCGGCGATGGCGGCCCAGGCCGCGATCTTTCGCATGTCGTTGTTCTGGTCGACGGTGACCTGGGCCAGCCGCGCCTGCAGGATCGAGTTGAGCAGGTCGTCGTACGAGGTGACCTGCTCGACGGTGCGGCTGAGGTGGTCCTGCACGTCCCGGAAGTAGCGCCGGATCTCCTCCGGCACCTCCCGGTTGACCTGGGAGGTGAGGGTGAGCAGCGGACGCTGCAACGGCGCCACCGCCCGCTTGAACTCCACCAGCTCCCGCTTCATCTGGTAGATCCGCTGGATCCGCCCGCTGCCCTGCCGGTCGAAGACGTCCGCCTCCAGCACGTCGAGGTCGTCCTCCAGCCGGTCGGCGACCTCCAGGTAGAGATCCACCACCCGGTCGGTGACCGCGTACGCGACGGCCCACGGTCCGTGCCGCAGCAGGTCCCGCTTCTCCTCCAGGTCGGCGCGGACCGGGGCGAGCCGGCAGGCGTCGCCGTGCCGGACGCTGATCACGAAGTTCGGCCCGATGAAGAGCATCACCTGGCCGGTCTCCACCACCTCGGAGTTCTCCGTCAGCTCCGCGTGCTCGCAGTAGCGGGCGGTGCGCAGCACCAGGAAGGTCACCTCGCCGAAGCGCTCCAGCTTGGGCCGCTGCTCGGCCTTGACCGCGTCCTCCACGGCGAGCTCGTGCAAGCCGAAGGTGGCGGCGATCGCGGTCATCTCGTCCAGTTCCGGCTCGTGCAGGCCGAGCCAGACGAAGGCGTTGCGCTCCTTGCGGGCCGCGTCCAGCGCGTCGGCGTAGCGCCACTCGCCGGACTGGCGCTTCCCGTCGACGTAGAGGCCGCAGTCCACGATCCCGCTGCGGCCGGTGTCGGCCGGCTCCGGCGCCCGGGGGGAGCCGTCGGCGTTGAGGATGCGGGACATGGCGCGTACCGGCGCCGCCCAGGCCCGTGGTCTGATCATCCGCCCGCCGTTCTGCCCGGCGGTGCGCTCGCGTGCCACCCGGTCCGTCATCTCGCCCCCTTCCGACGGTGCTGCGGCTTGCAGGTTACGCCGATCGGGGCGAATCGCAGTCCGGGCGGCCGGCGACGGCGGCGCGGCTGCGACCGGCGTCACGGGCCGGGTTGCCGCGGGAGGCCGGTGGGTGGCGCCGGGCGGGCCGGCCGCGTCAGGGGGGTGAGGGGCGACACGGCCCACCCGGCACCTTTTGGGGGCGGGAGTTGTGCTGCGCGCGCCGGCGGCCCGGACGGGGGCCGAGTGCGGCTCCCCGGGCAACGGACCCGTCATGGACAGGCGAACGGCGCTCGCAGAATTGTGGGCCGCCGGCCGGTCCAGCGGGAGTGCTGAGCCGGCCAGCAGGGCCTTATTGTCGGAAACCCGACAGAAAATCAGGCCCGGACGGCGGCGACCGCCTCGGCCAGCCGCCGGACGCCCTCGTCGATCCGGTCCGCGGTCACCGCGGAGAACGCCAGCCGCAGCGCGTGCCGGCCGCCGTCGAGCAGGAAGTCACTACCCTTGACCACCGCCACCCCGCGCTCCGCGGCGGCCGGCGCCAGCCGGTCGACCTCGACGTCCTCCGGCAGCTCCACCCAGAGGAAGTAGCCGCCGTCCGGCTCGACGAACCGGGCCTCGGGCAGGTGCCGGCGCAGCGACTCCGCGAGCACCCGGGCCCGCTCCCCGAGGGCGGTCCGCACCGTCTGGATCGACCGCTCGATCTCCCCGGAGACGCAGAACTGGTGCACGATCGCCTCGGAGACCATGCCGGGCGAGATGTAGAGGTTGGTCGCCCTCTTCGCGATCGCGGCGATCAGCTCCGGCGGGCCGACCAGGTAGCCGACCCGAACCCCCGGACAGACCGTCTTGGTGAAGCTGGAGGCGTGCACCACCACGCCGCGGGTGTCCATCGACAGCATCGACGGCAGCGGCTCGCCCCGGAACCGGATGTCCGCGTACGGGTCGTCCTCGAAGATCGTGAAGCCGTACTCGGCGGCCAGGTCCAGCAGCTCCCGGCGCTTCTCCAGGGACAGGGTCACGCCCGCCGGGTTCTGGTAGTTCGGAATGACGTGGGCCAGTCGGGGTCGCACCCCGGATTCGAGCAGCTTGCGCAGCTCGGCGGTGTCCAGACCGTCCGGCTGGATCGACACGCCGTGGATCTCGCCGCCCATCTGCTGGAGGTTGAGCAGCGTCCGGTCGTACGTGGGGCGCTCGACCACCACCGCGTCGCCGCGACGGACCAGGTGGTCGAAGAGGAAGGCGTCGGCCTGGAGGGAGCCGTTGGTGATCAGCACCTGGTCGGCCTCGACGCCGTGCTTCTCCGCGATCCACTTCCGCAGGGGCGGGTAGCCGACGGAGGTGCCGTACGCCGTGATCCCGGCGGGATCGGCGTCGAACGCGCGGACGGCGGCGGCCTTGAGCCCCTCGACATCGACGATGTCCAGCGAGGGGGCGCCACGGGCGAAGGAGATCAGCTGCTCGGCGGTCATGCGCACGAGCCTAGGGCCTGGTCCGGCCGCTCCGACCGGCATACACGCGAAGTTCAACATGCGGGCGGTCGATCCGTCCATCGGCGGCATCGAAGATCCGAATCGGGCTCGCTAGCTGTCGTACATCGGACGCTCCGCTGGTGTCGGCGGGCCGGACCGCCGAAGGTTGCAGGTCGCTGTCGGCCCAGGACGAGGTGGTGAGGCGCGTGGCCCAGGACGGAACCGGTCAGCTCGACGACCAGGCCTTCGCGGAATGGTTGGCCGGGCGGGCGGGCGCGGCGCTGACCGCGCTGCGGGACCGGCGCGGCTTCGCCGACCCGGCGGCGCTGAAGGACGCCGGCGACCGCACGTCCCACGAGCTGATGACCACCGCGCTGCGGCGCTGGCGCCCGACGGACGCGGTCCTCTCCGAGGAGCAGGTCGACGCCCGCCGGGCCTGGTCGGCCGGGGAGCGCGCGGCCCGCCTCGACGCGGAACGGGTCTGGATCATCGACCCGCTCGACGGCACCCGGGAGTTCTCGGAGGCCGGCCGGACCGACTGGGCGGTGCACGTGGCGCTCTGGCGGCGGTCGGCCGGGCCGGACGGCGGGCTGGTCGCCGGCGCGGTGGGCATGCCGGCCCGGACCAGGCCGGACGGCGGACAGCTCATCCTCGGCACCGGCAGCCAGACCCCGCCGGCTGCAGACGGGCCGATCCGGATCGCGGTGAGCCGCAGCCGTCCCCCGGCCTTCGTCGGCGAGCTGGTCGAGCTGCTCGGTGCCCGGGCGGTGCCGATGGGTTCCGCGGGCGTGAAGGTGTGCGCGGTGGTGACCGGCGAGGTCGACGCGTACGTCCACGCGGGCGGCCAGTACGAATGGGACAGTGCCGCACCGGTCGCGGTCGCCCTCGGCGCCGGGATGCACGCGTCCCGCGTCGACGGCTCGCCGCTGCGCTACAACCGGCCCGATCCGCGCCTGCCCGACCTGGTGGTCTGCCGCCCGGAACTGGCCGACCGGCTGCTCGCCGCGATCGCCCGCACCGGGGTCGAGATGCCCGCTTCGGCCGTCACCGGCAGAACCGCCGAGGCGTTCGGCTGAGTGTCGCGGTACGCACGGCCCAGGTGACCGGGCGATAGTCTCGGGCGGTAAAACGCGTCCGACCTGCGCCCCGAGACGGGCCGCCAGCCAGGGAGGGTCATGCCGGCCGAGCGAGACCAGCAGAACGCCTTCGGGCAGCCGACCGGCCTGTGGCCGGGCCAGGACATCCCACGCCAGCAGGGCGCGCCGGCCCTGCCCTGGCCGCCGGGCGCGGCGCCGGAAGCCGCGGCGCCGATGCCGCCGGCCGAGGCCCGGCCCGCGCTGCCGTGGCCGGACTCCGCCACGGAGGCCCGGCCCGGCCCCACCGACCACCACCGCGACCAGCAGTGGGCCGAACAACCGACCGGCGCCTGGTCCACCACCGGGGCTCCCGCCCGGGAAGCGGAGTGGCCCGACGCGGCGGCTCCCGCGCAGGAAGCCGACTGGTCCACCACCGGGGCTCCCGCGCAGGAAGCGGACTGGTCCGGCACGGCGGCTCCCGACTGGGCCGCGCCGGCCGATCCGGCGCCCCACGAGTCCGGCTGGTCCGAGGACCCACGGGCCGTGCCGCCCGCCGGCGGTGGCCCCGACCGGCCGGGGCCGCCCTCGGTCGGGCCCACGCCCACGCCGCCCGGCGGTTCCCGGCGGCGCTGGCGGGTGGCCGTCGCGGCGGCGGTGGTGCTGGCGGTGGCGAGCGGCGGGGTGGCCGTCGCGACGCTGCGTCCGGATTCGACGGACCGCCAGGGCGTGGCGCAGCCCGGCCGGCCGGCGCCCACCGCCGCCCCGACCGGCACGCCCGGCACCGCCGAGCCGAGCGCCGCCGAAGGGCTCGGCGGCCGTCCCTCCGCGTCGCCGTCGGCCTCCACCGGATCGACCCCGGGCTTCACCGGCACCCGGCTGACCCTGCCCGGCGCCTCGATCGGCGTGCAGAACGGGGAGAGCTTCGGCAGCGCGCTGGCCCGCACCGACCGGACCTTCGGCCGGCTGCGAATGGCTCGGATCTTCTTCCCCGGGCTCCCGCCGGCCTGGAAGGGCAGCCGGGCCGACGTGATCGACCGGACCGTGGTCGTCTCCTTCAAGGCCTCCCCCCAGGAGATCAACTCCGGCAAGTACGACACCCGGCTGGCCTCCTGGTTCGCCTCGATCCCGCGCGAGCACAACGTCTACTGGTCGTACTTCCACGAGCCGGAGGACGACGTCGAGCGCGGCGCCTTCACGCCGGCCGCGTACCGGTCGGCCTGGAAGCGGGTCGCCGGCCTGGCCGACCAGGCGGGCAACCCCAAGCTGATCAACACGCTCATCCTGATGTGCTGGACGCTCGACCCGAAGTCCGGGCGGAGCTTCGACGCCTTCTACCCCGGCGGTGACGTGATCGAGACGCTCGGCTGGGACTGCTACAACTGGGGCGTCAAGTGGAAGCGGTACGCCCCGCCGCAGGAGATCTACGGCGCGATGATCAGCAAGTCCAAGGCGCTGGGCAAGCCCTGGGGGGTCGCGGAGACCGGCAGCGACCTGGTCCCCGGCGACTCCGGCTCGGGACGGGCGGCGTGGATCCGGGCGATGACCACCTATCTCAACGGGCAGCGGCCCGAGTTCGTGGCGTACTACAACCAGGTGGTCAGCCAGGGCGACTTCCGCCTGCTCGACCAGCCGAGCATCCAGGCGTGGAAGTCCTTCTGCGTGGCCTGAGGACAGCATCGGAAACGGGCGGGCGACCGGTTGGTCGCCCGCCCGTTTCGGGTACGCGTCAGATGCCCCGGCCGCGCTTGTGCAGGGTACGCAGCACCCGGTCGGCGTGCACGGCCCGGCTCGCCACCGCCAAGGCCAGGTAGGCGCGCGGCTCCCGCGGGTTGCGGGCCAGCGTGCGCCGCGCCCAGCGCACCGCGTCCCGCCGGTTGCCCATGGCGGCCTGCGCGAAGGCGATCTGGCCGGCCACCCGGGCCTCGCCGTGCGGCACGGTGGCGAACTCCGGATAACGCCGCAGCAGCCACTGCAACGCCGTCGAGATGGTCTCCCAGCGCTGCGCGAAGTAGGACCGCTTGTGCCAGCGCACCAGCACGTACGGGCTGTCCACGTTGACCAGCGGGGCGTACCGGGCGGCCCGGAGCAGGAACTCGTAGTCCTCCGCGTAGCTGCCCGGAATCTGCTCGTCGACCAGCCCGATCCCGTCGAGCAGCGCGGCCCGCCGGATCAGGAACGTGGACGGGTGCAGCTCGGTGAGCCGGTCGCGGAGCAGCGCCTCCAGGGACACCCGCGACCGGTCCAGCGCGCGGTCCACCGTGCGGTCGTCGTAGCTGACCCGGATGCCGCAGCTGACCAGCGCGCCGTCCGGGTGCAGGTCGAGCGCGCCGAGCTGCGCGGCCAGCTTGCCGGGCAGCCACTCGTCGTCGTCGTCGCAGAACGCGACGAGGTCGCCGCTGGCCGCCTCGATGCCGGTGTTGCGCGCCCCGGCCAGCCCCGGCGTACGGGTGTTGCTGATGACCCGGACCCGCCGGTCGCCCCGGTCCAGCTCCAGGGACCGGTCCGGCTCGGACTGGTCGTAGACCACGATGGCCTCGATCAGGCCCGGGTGCGCCTGACTGAGGATCGCGTCGAGCGCCGCGCGCAGCAGCTCCGGACGGTCCCGCGTCGGTACGACGACGGAAATGCTCGGACCACTCAAGAGGACGCCTCCACGGAATCGGATCCCCGCTGGCCCAGGTAGCCGTAGCGGACTCGGAAGGGCAGCGTGGCCAGGCTGACCACGGCCCGGCTGCGGCGCGGCAGGCGGGTGCGCCAGGCCTCGTCCCGCCGCACGGTCAGCGGACCGTCGCTGAACCGCAGCGGGTTACCGGCGATGCTGTGCGCCCGGAACGGCGCGACGGGCTCCGCATCGCCCTGCGCCGCGTCGGTGCCGGCCAGGATACGCAGGGCCGCCGGGTCGTCCGGCAGCCCGGCGAACTCGCGGAGCCGGCGGACCGTGCCCGCCGGGTCGGCGGTGAAGTCCTCGTAGCGCAGCCGGAGCACCTCGGCCCGGGCGGCGAGCAGGTGGAACGCGGCGTTCTGCGCGGTCCACAGCTTGCTCACCGCCAGCGGGGAGAAGGTGGGCATGAAGTCCTCGCCGTCGACCACCTCGGGTCGGCGTACCTGTTTGCCCCAGGAGTAGGCCACTGCCCGGCTGTCCCGCACCAGGTGCAGCACCCGCAGGTCGAGCCCCTCCGCCCAGCGCAGCGCGAAGGCGAGCGAGGCGTGCTTGCTGGAGTCGACCACCACCCGCGCCCCGGTGACGGCGAGCGCCGCCCGGTAGATGCGGGTGTAGTGGGAGGCGTACTCCCGGACGTCGGCGAGCTGTTCCAGCGACAGAGAGCTCTTCGCCAGCCAGGGGATGTGCCGGGTGCGGTCGACCCGGTCCTTGAGGGCCAGCACCTCGTCCCGGTCGACCGCGGACCAGCCGCCGAAGGCGTGCTCGCCCACCTGCCGCCAGAACGGACAGGCGGTGAAGCGTTCGCCGCACCCGCACCGCTCGTCGGCACCGAGCGCCCGCTCCCAGAGGTGGACCACCTCGCCGACCGCGCAGACGTCCGAGCTCTGGGCGAGGAGCAGCTCCAGCAGGGTGGAGCCGCTGCGGCCGAGGCCGCCGACGAAGAGGACGCGCGGGCTGTCCGCCGCGGCGGTCACCGCCGCCACCCACCGGCGCGCTGGCGGACCCGGCGGGCCACCAGGTCGTCGATCACCCGGCCCACCCGTGCCACCGCCTCGGCCCGCGGGTCGGGCCGGTCCGGGTCGGCGGCCAGCGTGAAGCGGGCCGGGTCGGCCAGGCCCTCGTCGAGGGCGGCGACCAGCTCGGCCTCGGTCTCGCAGAGCCGGACCATCCCGGCCGCGCCGAGCCGCCGGGCGAAGAGCTGCTGGTGGTTGTCGACGTGCTCGTCGTGGGTCGGGTCCCGGGGCACCACGATCGGCAGGTGCCCGGTGCGCCGGGCCTCGGTGATGGTGGCCGGCCCGCCGTGGCTCACCACCAGGGTGGCCTCGGCCATGGCCCGCTGGAGTTCCTCGTGGCCGAGGAACGGGGTCGCCTCGGGCAGGCGCGGAGTGCGGCTGTGGCCGTACTGGAGGACGACCCGGACCAGGCCCCGGTCGGCGTGCCACCGCTCCAGCCAGTCCACCAGCCGGTCGAACCGGTGCACGTCGGTGCCGACCACGGCCAGCACGTACGGCGCCGAGTCGCGGCCGTCGCGCGGCCGGGGGATGTGCGCGCTCACAGCACCACCTTCGTTCGCGACTGCGGGGCTCGCAAAACCGGCTCACTCCTCGCGCTCACAGGAGATTCCCCACGACGGTCGCCTCCGGGTACATGCGGCGCTGTTCCTCCCACTGGACCAGCATGGCGGAGAGGAACGGACGGCAGAGCCGGGCGGTCAGCGTCGCGCTGTCGATCCGGTCGTACACCTCGATGTAGATCGTCGGGATCCGGCGCAGCCGGGCCGCGACCACGAACGGCAGGGCGACCCCGGCGCCGGTGGTGACCACCGCGTCGACCCGCCGCCGGCGCATCACCGCCAGCGCGAGGAAGGCGTTGCGGACCAGGTTCTTCACGTTCCGGGTGGTGGGGTGGTGTGCCCAGACCACGTCCTCGCCGTCGAGCAGGGAACGGGCGTCCGGGGTGTCGAAGGTGACCCACGCCCGGTGCCGGTCCCGGTACCAGGGCTCCAACGCCAGGAGCTGGGCGAGATGCCCGCCACTGGAGCCGACCAGCAGGACCTGTCCCGAGCCCTCGGTTGACCCGCTCACCAAAGCTTTCCTCCCCGTACGCCGCGAACACGTCCGGATTTCCGCGAAGGGCCCTCGGACGCGTCATGACAACCTATCGGCGCGGAGGTGGACAACTGAAGGGGCCATTGGACGGATCTCCACCCGCCGGTCGGGCCAGTCCGGGAATCCCACCGCTGGGAGCCGCTCAGGCCGGGACCGGCCAGGTCAGCCGAGGTGACACCGGCGCCACGGGCCGGGCCACCGGAGGCGGCGAGGGTGTGTCAGGATTCCGTCACCGCACCGGACGAGGAGCCGTCACCGACACCGAATCCCGGGGGCAGGTCGGGGGGAACTGCCCGAATGGTCAGGGATGACCGACCATGTCTACGCGGGCTACGTACACCTGGGCAGGCTTACCGGAACGGGCGCAGACTTTTCCTCATCGTCCGGATCGGGGACACTCAAGGCCACGGTCACGTCCAGCTGTGCCGTGGACTGCCCGGCTCGGTCGAAAGGGAGCGACAGACTCTGATGCCCTCACCCCACCTGGCCGAGAGCGATTCCGACGGTCTTGCCCTGATGGCCTACCTGGGCTGGCTGCGCCGCCGCTGGTGGATCCTGCTCCTCGCCGCGCTGCTCGGCACGGCGGGCGGGCTGGCGGTGAGCCAGCTGCAGCACGCCCGGTACACGTCGAGCACCTCCCTGCTGGTGCGCCCGCTGAGCACCGGCGGGGAGAGCAACCCCAACGCCAAGGTCAACCTCGACACCGAGGCGCAGGTGGTCCGCTCGCTGGTCGTCGCCGAGCGGGCCAAGGGTCTGATGAAGAGCAGCACCCCGGCCGACGAGCTCGTCCAGTCGGTGGCGGTCAACGTCCCGCCGAACAGCCAGGTCCTCCAGGTGGCCTACGAGGCCGACAGCCCCGCCCAGGCCCAGGCCGGCTCGCACGCCTTCGCCCAGGCGTACCTGGACCTGCGCAAGGCCACCGCCCAGAAGACGGTGGAGAACGAGACCGCCGCCTTGAAGCAGCAGATCGGGGACGTCAACAAGCAGCTCAGCGCGGTCGCCGGGCGGATCGCGGCAGCGCCGAGCAACTCGGTCGAGCGGCAGCGGGCCGAGGCCGACCGGAGCGTGCTGACCAACCAGCTCGCCAACCTGAACAACCGGCTGAGCCCGCTGCTCTCCGCCGACACCGACCCGGGCGAGATCATCTCGGACGCCCGGCTGCCGCAGAGCCCCAGCTCGCCCAACCGGACCCTCAACCTGGCCAGCGGCATGGGCGCCGGCCTGCTGCTCGGCATCGTGCTGGCGCTGGTGCTGGACCGGCTCGACACCCGGGTGCGCCGCGGCCGGGACATCTCCGACCGGGTCGGCCTGCCGCTGCTGCTGGAGCTGCCGGCGCGTGCCTCCTCGCTGACGATGCTGCCCGCCGGCCACCAGATCTCCCGCGAGCTGGGTCGGCTGCGCAACGTGCTGCTGTCCGCGGTGCCCGAGCCGCGCGGCGGCGGCCGGGGGCGTCAGCTCCTGCTCTGCGACGGCTCGGCCGGCACCGCCGCCGGGTTCGTCGCCGCCAACCTGGCCGCCGCGTACGCCCGGACCGGCCAGCAGGTCGCGCTGGTCACCACCAAGCCGAACTCGGCGCTGAGCAGCATCACCGGGGTCGCCGAGGGGCGGCACAACCTGGCCTCGGTGCTCCGCCGGGACGTGCCGGCGCTCAAGGCGCTGGCCCCGGTGCCCGGCCTCGGCCAGCTCCGGGTGCTGGTCCCCGGCGACCTCGACGCCGAGACCGAGCTGCCGGTCGCCGGCCTGCTGGAGATCCTCGGCGAGCTGTCCGCGCGCTTCGATCACGTGCTCATCGAGACCGCCCAGCCCACCGTCGCGGTGGAGGCCCAGGCCCTGGGCCGGTACGTCGACGCGGTGATCGTGGTGGCCGAGAGCGGACGTACCCGCAGCGGTGAGATCACCGCCGCACTCCAGCAGTTCGAGCAGGTCAACGCCCCGGTGATCGGCGCGGTGCTGGCGCCGCGCCTGCCCGTGCCGAGCGGCGGGACCAGCCGCCCGGCCGCCCCGGCCAACCGGCCCAAGCCCCGGCCGACCCCCGGCCCCTCCGCCGAGTCGACCATGGTGCTGCCCCGGATGCGGCCCACCGACCCGGGTTCCGCCGCGGGTACGGCGAAGCCGTCGGCGGCGAGCAAGCCGGTGCCGGTCAACGGCAACTCCGGCACGTACCGGTCACGGGGCGACAGCCCGACCACCGACGGGCCGGGCCGCGGGTACGCGCTCGAGCGCGGCGAGGACCTGGGGTGAACCGCCGGCAGATGCTCCGCGCCACCCTCGCCCCGGCCCTCGTGGTCGGCCTCGGCGCCGCCTGCAGTGAGCCGCAGCCCCCCGCCGGCAGCGTCGACGTGGTCGACCCGGGTACGGCCGGGACGCCCGCGCCGAGCCCGACCCCGAGCCTGCCGGCCGCGCCGCTGACCGGCCTGCCGGTGACCGCCGCGGCGGTGGCCACCCGGCAGGCGGTCTCCGTGCCGCTGCGGGTCACCCCGTCGACCACCCCGGCCGGGCTGGACGCGGCCGATCTGGTCTACGCGGAGTTCGCCGAGTCCGACACGCTGCACCTGACGGCCGTGTTCCAGTCCCGGGACGCCTCCCGCATCGGCCCGGTCACCGAGATCCGTCCGGTCGACATCCGGTCGATCGGCGTGCTGCGCCCGTTCGTCGGATACACCGGCGGCCCCACCGGTTTCCTCAGCCAGTTCGAGAAGTCCGGCCTGGCCGGGGTCACCCCGGGCGGCGACGGCGCCAAGGTCTTCGACGCTGACCACACCTCCACCGGCGCCCTGTGGAAGGCCGCGCCGAAGGGCGGCCAGCCGCCCACGCCCGCCCTCGACCACGCGGTCGACGGCGCCGCGCTGGCCTCGCGGGACCTCGTCCCGGCCGCCGAGCTGACCGTCACCGTCTCCGGCGGCCCACCCATGGTCTGGCGGTACGACCAGCAGAAGTCCCTCTGGGTGAGCAAGGTGGGCAAGGTGAGCGTGACCGCCGCCTCGGTGATCGTGCTGACCATGGAATACCGGACGCTGGACGTCCGGCACCCGTCACCCCGGTCGCTCCCCGCGGCTAACGTGTTCGGCGAGGGCGCAGTCGTCGCGGTCTCCGGGCCGTCCAGCGCGAAGGGCCGGTGGCGCAAGCCCGGCCTGGAGATGGTCTGCACCATCGCCGACGGCGGCGGTGACCTGATGCACCCGCAGCCCGGCAACGCCTGGGTGATCTACGCGCCGACCACCGCCAAGGTCACCGTGAGATGAGTACGGTCACCCCGCACCGCCCCGCCCGCGGGTCGGCCCCGGTCGACGGGGACGTCCCCGCGCCCGGCGGCACGCGACTCGCGCCGGCCCCGGTGCGGCCGAAGGGCTCGTCGTTGCGGCTGCCGGTGGCGTGGCCGCTGATCGCGCTCTTCGTGCTCTACCCGCTGTGGTGGGCGCTCGGGGTGTCCAGCTTCGTCTTCATCATCTTCGCCGTGCCGATGGTCGTGCAGCTGCGCCGCCGGGGTCCGATCCGGGTGCCGCCCGGCTTCGGCATCTGGCTGGTGCTGCTGCTCTGGCTACTGCTCTCCGTGCTGGTGCTCGGCCTCACCGCGCCGAACACACTCCCGCCCGGTGGCGGCGCCGGTCGCTACATCGGCTGGGGCATCCGGCTGGCGAACTTCGTCGCCATGACCGTGGTCATGCTCTACGTGCTGAACCTGAGCGAGCGGGAGCTGTCCCGGCGGCGGGTGGTCCGGCTCTTCGGGTTCATGGGAGTCGTCGTGGTGATCGGCGGCTGGCTCGGCTCGCTCTTCCCCAACCTCGGCTTCGTCGCGCCGCTGCGGTTCATCCTGCCCCACTCGATCGCCAACCAGTCCTACGTCGCCTCGCTGATGAACGTCAAGTTCGCCCAGGTCCAGCAGGTGATCGCCGGCGAGGCCAGCTCACCGCGTCCGTCGGCGCCGTTCACGTACACCAACTCGTGGGGCGAGAACACGGCGATCCTGCTGATCTGGCTGATCGTCGGCTGGGTGGTGCTGGGCCGGCCGCTGCGCCGGGTGCTCGGCGTCGCGATCGCCCTCGCCGCGATCTTCCCGATCATCTACTCGCTCAACCGGGGCCTCTGGATCGGCCTCGGCATCGCCGCGGTGTACGTGGCCGTCCGGCTCGCCCTGCGCGGCCGGATGGCGGTGCTCGGCGGGCTCGCCCTGGCGGTCGGGCTGATCGGGGTGCTGATCATCGCCACCCCGCTCGGCCGCACCTTCGACGAGCGGCTGCAGAACGGGCACAGCGACGACATCCGCACCACCCTGTCCGAGGGCGCGATCACCGCGGCCAACCACTCGCCGGTCCTCGGCTACGGCGGCAACCGGGCGCTGATCGGCAGCAACCGGTCCATCGCCATCGGCAAGTCCGACGACTGCAAGCAGTGCGGCAACCGGGAGTTGGGCAGCAACGGCCAGCTCTGGGCGCTGCTGGTCGGCCAGGGCTACGTCGGCGCGCTCTGCTACAACGGCTTCTTCCTCTACTGCCTCTGGCGCTACCGGCGCGACCACAGCGCGATCGGGGTCGCCGGCAGTCTGGTGCTGATCCTCATGCTCTTCTTCCAGTTCACCTACGGTGCGCTGGAAGCCACCCTCGCCTACGGCCTGATCTCGGTCGCCCTGCTCGCCCGCAACGACCGGCTCCGCCGGGCCCTCGCGTCGGCACCGCACCAGGGCACCGTGGCCGGGCTGCGGGCCCGACTGGAAGCTGCCGGTGACCGCTGATGGTGTTCCGCGTACCTCCGGACGGCGACGGCCGCGCCGCGTACCTGGGTGAGCTGGCCGGGCTGATCTGGCCCGAGCCGGCCGAACCCGCCCTGCGCAAGGGGGGCTCCGGCTGGGTCGTGGTGCCCTCGGCGGCCCGGCCGCGGCTGCTGGTGCCGACCGGCTCCGGCCGAGCGGCGGCGAGCGCCGTGCGGCACTCCACCGAGGCGGTCGGCCGCAAGGCCCGGCTGGTCCGGCAGGGGTTGGCCACCGCGTTCCGGCTCGGGCTGGGGCCGCTGGTGTTCCGCGACCGGCTGACGGTGACGGGTGCCGGGCTGGACGCGTACCTGGCCGAGGTGCTCGGCACCCCGGCGCTGGTCAGCATGCACATCGGGCCCGCCCGGGCCAACCGCAAGCCGGTGCTGCAACTGCTCGCCCCGGACGGCCGGGCCCTCGGGTACGCCAAGCTCGGCGTCGACCCGCTGACCCGCGCCCTGGTCGACGTGGAGGCCGCCGCGCTGCGCCGGCTGGCCGACCTGCCGCTCGGGCCGGTCACCGTGGCCGGCGTACGGCATCACGGCGACTGGCACGGGCACGCGCTGCTGGTGCAGGAGGCGCTGCCGGTGCGGCTGCCCCGGGCCACCCCGGCCGCCGCCGAGGCGGCCGAGCGGGCGGCCATGGTCACGGTCGCCGGCTGCCTGGGCGTACGCCGGCGGTCCTGGGCCGGCAGTGACCATGCGGCCCGGCTGTCCGACGCGGTGGACGCGCTCGGCGCGCGCCCGGAGGCCGAGCGGCTGCGCGCGGTGCTGAAGACGGTGGCGGACGCCGACCCGACGGTGGCCTTCGGCGCCTGGCACGGTGACTGGAACGGCGGCAACAGCGCGGTGCTCGCCGACGGCCGGGTGCTGGTCTGGGACTGGGAGCGGTTCGAGGCGGACGTGCCGTGCGGCTACGACGCGCTGCACCGGGCGGTGCAGACCGCCATCGGTCACGACGGGCTGGATCCGACGGAGGCCGCGCGGGCGCTGCTCGCCGGCGCGGACCGGACGCTGGCGCCGTTCGACCAGGACGGCCGGCACGCCGACCTGGTCGCCGTGCTCTACCTGGTGGAGCTGGCGGCGCGCTATCTGCGGGACCGGCAGGCGGAGGCGGGCGCGCGACTGGGGCACGTCGACGCCTGGCTGCTGCCCGCCGTGGAGGAGCACCTGGCCCGTCGGGCCTGGTGAGAGTGAGGAGTGGGGACGTGACGCTGGCCAGGGAGCAGGCGCTCCGTGCGGTGAAGTCGGTGAGCCGGACGGTCGGTCGGTTGACCGCCGGTTCGCGGATGGTGCCCGGATTCCTGATCGTGGGGGCGCAGCGCTGCGGCACCACCTCGCTGTTCAAGACGCTCTCGCAGCACCCCGGGGTGCTGCCGCCGGCCTACCACAAGGGCGTGCACTACTTCGACATGGACTACCACCGGGGCATGGGCTGGTACCTCGGCCACTTCCCCACCACCGCGAAGGCGGAGGCGGTCCGGGAGCAGCTCGGCGTACGCGGGATCACCGGCGAGTCGAGCCCGTACTACATGTTCCACCCGCTGGCCGGGCAGCGGATCGCCAAGGACCTGCCGTCGGTGAAGCTGCTGGTGCTGCTCCGGGACCCGGTGGAGCGGGCCTACTCGGCGCACTCGCACGAGCTGGCCCGGGGCTACGAGACCGAGTCGTCGTTCGAGCGGGCGCTGGCGCTGGAGGAGGAGCGGACGGCCGGCGAGCGGGAGCGGATGACCGCCGACCCGAAGTACGCCAGCCACCACCTCCAGCACAACGCGTACCTGGCCCGGGGGCGGTACATCGAGCAGCTGGAGCGGCTCGAGGCGCTGGTCGGCCGGGAGCGGCTGCACGTCATCGACAGCGACGACTTCTTCGCCGACCCGCGCCCGGCCTTCGACGCGGTCTGCGACTTCCTCGGCCTGCCCCGCTGGGCGGACATCTCCTTCGGCAAGCACAACTCGCGTTCGCGGTCGCCGATGTCGCCGGAGCTGCGGGCCCGGCTGGAGGCGCACTTCGCCCCGTACGACGAGCGGCTGGCCACCTGGTGGGGACGCGTGCCGTCGTGGCGGCGGTGACCCGGACGGACGGCGGCGCCACCGCGACGCGGACCGCACCGGCCGGCGGACCCGGTGCGGGCGCCGGTCTGGGCGGCGCCGCCCGCCAGGGCTTCGCCAACCTGGTCGGGGTCGGCCTCGCCGCGGTCGCCGGCTTCGGCCTGAACATCGTCATCACCCGGGGCTGGTCGGTCCGCGAGGCGGGCATGTTCTTCGCCGCCACCAGCGCGTTCATGATCGCTGCGTCGGCCGCCCGGCTCGGCACCGACGTGGGGACGGTCTACTTCGTCAGCCGGTACCGGGCCCTCGACCAGCGTGAGCGGATCCGCGGCACGGTGCTGGCCGGCCTGCTGCCGGTGCTGGCCGTCGGGGCGCTGCTCGGCGTGGCCGGCTGGCTGGCCGCCCCGGCGCTCGCCGCGGCCACCATGCCGGAGGCCGGTCCGGACGCGGTGACCGCGCTGCGCATCCTGCTGGCCTTCGTGCCGCTGGCCGCGCTCAACGACTACGCCCTCGCCGCCTGCCGGGGCTTCGGCCAGATGCGGCCCCTGCTCACCGTGGAACGGCTCGGCCGCACGCTGGTGCAGGTCGTGGCGGTGGCGGTGGCCGCCTGGCTCGGTCTCTCCGCCACGTCCGCGCTGCCGCTGGCCTGGGCGGTGCCGTACCTGCTCGCCGCCGCGGTGGCGGTGGTCTGGCTGGGCCGGCTGGTCCGCCGCGCCGGACGGCGCGTCGCCCGTCCGGTGCCGGTGGGCGAGCTGGCCGGCCCGTTCTGGCGGTTCACCGGGCCGCGCGCGCTGAGCAGCCTGGCCGCGATCGTCGTGCAGCGGCTGGACATCGTGCTGCTCAGCGCGCTGCGGGGGCCGGCCGACGCGGCGGTCTACACCGCGGCGACCCGCTTCCTCGCCCTCGGCCAGCTCTCCAGCGTCGCCCTGTCCAGCTCGGTCCAGCACCGGCTGGCCGCCGCGTTCGCCCGGGACGACCGGGCCGAGGCACGGCAGCTCTACCAGGCGGCCACCGGCTGGCTGGTGCTGCTCGCCTGGCCGGCCTACCTCGTCTTCGCCGCGTTCGCCGGGCCCATGCTGGCGCTGTTCGGCTCCGGCTACGGGGCCGGCCGCCCGGTGGTGCTGCTGCTCGCGCTGACCATGCTGGTGGCGACCGGCTGCGGCATGGTGGACATGGTGCTCAACATGGCCGGGCGCACGGCGTGGACCTTCTACAACGCGATGGCCGGCACGGTGCTCAACGTGGTGGCCAACGTCGCGCTCATCCCGGTGTACGGCATCCTCGGCGCCGCCCTGGCCTGGACCGCGTCCATCCTGGTCACCAACCTGGTGCCGCTGGGCCAGCTCTGGTGGTCGCTGCGGCTGCACCCGTTCGGGCGCGGCACCCGGGCCGCGATGGCCCTGGCCGTCGGCTGCTTCGGCCTGCCGCTCGGGGCGGCCAGCCTGCTCGGCGCCCCGGCGCCGGTGCTCGCCGGGTTGACGGTGGTCGGCGCGGCGGCGTACCTGGCCGGCGCCTGGCGCTGGCGGGCCGCCCTGCACCTCGACGCGCTCCGCGCGCTGCGGCGCGGCCGGAAGAGCACCGGCGCGACCCCGGCCGCCCAGTCCTGACCTGCCCCTGCGTACCGATGGGACACCGATGACCAGCAGCACGCCCCTCGCCCCGCACACCGGCCTGTCCGCCGTCAAGGCCGCGAAGCTCGCCGCCGTCGGTCTGCTCGCGGACCGCAAGGAGCGCCGGGAGCTGGAACGGCCGGTGGAGGCCGGCAACCGCAAGCTCAGCCTCCGGGTGGACCGGCCGATCTTCATTCTGGGCGCGCCCCGCTCCGGCACCACCTTCCTGGGCAGCTGCGTCGGGGCGCTGCCGGAGGTCTCCTACCACTTCGAGCCGCGGCTGACCAAGGCGGTGGCCCGCTGCGTGTACGAGGGCAGCTGGACCCCGCAGCGGGCGGCCCGCTACTTCCGCGGCTACTACGGGGCGCTGCTCGCCGCGTCCGGCCACGGCGGCCTCCGGTTCGCCGAGAAGGACCCGGAGAACTGCTTCATCGTGCCGTTCCTGACCGAGGTCTTCCCGGACGCGGTCTTCCTGCACGTCTACCGGGACGGCCGGGACGTCGCGGTCTCGCACGCCGAGCAGCCGTGGCTGAACGCGGCCTCGACGGGCAGCGGAAAGAGCGGCCGGGGCGGTACGGCGTGGGGTGCGGCACCGCGGTTCTGGGTGGAACCGGAGCGGCACGAGGAGTTCACCCAGGTCTCCGACCTGGGCCGCTCGGCCTGGATGTGGCGCCGGTTCACCGGCAGCGCCCTGGCCCAGCTCGCCGAGCTGCCCGCCGAGCGGGTCCGCCACCTGCGCTACGAGGACATCGTCAGCCGTCCCGCGGAGGCGGCCGAGGTGGTGGCCGACTTCCTGGAGGTGACGGACCCGGAGGGCCGGCAGGCGTTGCACGCGCGCTTCGGGAAGGCCCGCCCGGACTCGGTCGGCCGCTGGCGCAAGCGGCTGAGCGAGCAGGACCTCGCCGACGTCCTCGGCCAGGCCGAGCCGCTGCTCAGCCAACTCGGCTACACCCCGTGACAGCGGTCGCATCGGTAGAGTGCCAGGGGTTGTCCGCCCGCCCCGGCGCGCCGTCCCGCTGACGCGGGCCGCCGGGGCCGCCGACCGTGGGGCCGGCGACCACCCCGGGGAGAGGTTGCGTTGGTACGACGGTTACGACGCACGACGGCAGTCATGTTCGCCCTGGCCCTTGTCTGGCCCACGGTGACGGCCTGTGACGCCGGGCCGGCCGACCGATCGGACCGGCCGACGACGGTGGCGGCACCGCCCCCCTCGGTGGAGCCCCGCACCGCTCCGGTGCGGACCACCGGGCGCGGGCCGGAGCTGCCGAAGCGGGGCGCCTGGCTCGGCGCGTGGGTCAAGCCGCAGTTCCACAACGCGACCGGACGCACGACCGCGCTCGACGAGTTCAACCAGGCGGCCGGCGGCAAGCTGACCATGGCGCACATGTTCCACGAGTGGAACGAGGCCTTCCCGGGCGCCACCGAGCGGGCCTTCCAGGCCCAGGGGAAGCTCCAGATGATCTCCTGGGGCGGCACGGACACCCGGTCCACGGTCAGCGGCATCTACGACTCGCTGATTCGCCAGCGCGCCGAGGACGTCAAGGCGTTCGGCGTGCCGGTGCTGCTCCGCTACCGGTGGGAGATGGACCGGCCGAACCTGGCCGCCAGCATGCACTCCCCGGAGGACTACGTCGCCGCCTGGAAGCACGTCCGGGCCATCTTCACGGAGGTCGGCGTCGCCAACGCGGCCTGGGTGTGGTGCCCGCACGCGGACGGCTTCGCCGAGGCCGACCGGGACGCCGCCGCCTACTACCCCGGCGACGACCAGGTGGACTGGCTCTGCGCCGACGTCTACCCCAGCCCGGAGTGGAACAGTTTCGCCGACCGGATGGACCACTTCATGGCCTTCGCCCAGAAGCACCCTCGGCCGGTGGTGATCGGCGAGTTCGGCCTCACCCAGGAGGGTCGGCCCGGCCAGCGAGCCGACTGGCTGCGCGAGGTCCGGCCCTACCTCAAGAAGCACCCGCAGATCAAGGCGGCGCTCTACTTCGCGGCCAAGCAGACCACGAAGCCGCTGTACGACAGCACGTTCGGCAACGACCCGGAGAGCGCGGCGGTGTTCCGCGAGCTGGCGACCGACCCGTACTTCAGCCCGCCGCCGCCCGACCTGACCGTCTCGTCCGGGCCGCCGTCGGCGCCGGCCCGGTGATCGTCCCTCGTCTTTTCGTGCGAGCTCCGGCACTTCCTTGGTCAAAAAGGGTGGTCCCGGGTGGACGTACCGAGGCCGGATGAGAGAAGGTATTGCTCTCACGCCTGCGGTCGGCCGAACGTACGCCCCACCCCGCGTCGGTTCCCGGCCCTGACCGCAGCGCCTCCGACCTTCACCCGGAGTTGCCTGTGGCTTCCTCGATACTGAGACACCGCTCGGTGTCCGCACTCGGCGCCGCCGCCCTCGGCATCGCCACCCTGTTCACCCCCGCCCCCGGGCTCACCGCCCCCGCGCTCGCGGCTCCCGCGCCGGACCACAGCACGATGGTCGGCGAGGTGCCGACCGACAAGACGCCGAACATCAACGACGGCAACGTGGTCGCCATCTACGACGCGGGCGACAAGGTCATCGTGGGTGGTTCGTTCACCAAGGCGCAGGACCGCGGCCAGCAGACCACCGAGGTCACCCGCAAGTACGTGCTCGCCTTCGACAAGGCCACCGGCAAGATCGACAACTCCTTCGCGCCGGTGCTGGAGGGCGCGACCGCCGACGACCCGGCGGACGTCACCGCGATCATCGCCGGACCGACTCCGGGCACCGTCTACCTGGCCGGCACGTTCAACAAGGTGAACGGCAGCAACTACCGCAAGCTGGTCCTGCTCAACGTCGCGGACGGCAGTGTGGTCACCGGCTTCAAGAACCCGGTGTTCAACGGCACGGTCAAGGACATCGCGCTCGTCGGCGACCGGCTCCTGGTCGGCGGCATCTTCACCAGCACCACCGGGGTCACCCGCAACGGGCTGGCCTCGCTGAACGCCACGACGGGCGCGGTCGACGACTACCTCACCGTGGCGCTGACCGAGAACCACAACTGGACCAGCACCAACGGCGGCGCCAAGGCGGGCGTCGGCACCGAGAAGCTGACGGTCTCGCCGGACGGCAAGCAGCTGGTCGTCATCGGCAACTTCAAGAAGGCCAACGGGGTCGTCCACGACCAGATCGTCCGGATCAACCTGGGCGACACCTCCGCGACCATCGCCGACTGGAACACCGACCGCTACTCGGCGGCCTGCCGCTACACGTCGTTCGACTCGTACGTCCGGGACGTGGCGTTCTCCCCGGACGGCAAGTACTTCGTGGTGGTGACCACCGGCGCGGCGTACCCCGGCACGCTCTGCGACGCGGCCGCCCGCTGGGAGACCTCCGCCACCGGCAACGGCCAGCAGCCCACCTGGGTCAACTACAGCGGCGGCGACACCTTCCTCTCGGTCGGCGTCAGCGAGAAGGCCGTCTACGTCGGCGGTCACTTCCGCTGGCTCAACAACTCGCTGGGCCGCGACAAGGCGGCGCCGGGCGCGGTGGGCCGGGCCAGCATCGCCGCCCTGGACCCAATCAGCGGCCTGCCGCTGTCCTGGAACCCGGGCCGCCACCCGCGCGGCTACGGCGTCACCGAGATGCTGGTGACCTCGGAGGGCCTCTGGATCGGCAGCGACCAGGACTGGATCGGTCCCGACTTCAAGTACAAGCGCGCGAAGCTCGCGTTCTTCCCGCTGGACGGTGGCAGCGCTCCACACTCGACCAGCACCAAGGGCCTGCCCGGTGACATCTACCAGGCCGGCCGTGCGGCGCAGACCGAGGTGCTTCACCGGATCAACGCCGGTGGCCCGGCGATCCCCGCGACCGACGGCGGCCCGGACTGGGCCGGCGACACCGCCACCGCGCCCAGCCCGCTGCACAACGCGGGCAGCAACACCAAGACGTACGTGACCAACGCCACGTTCGACTCGACCGTGCCGGCGGGCACCCCGGCGACGCTGTTCAACAGCGAGCGCTGGGACGCGTCGACCGCCCCGGACATGCAGTGGGACATCCCGGTCGCGGCCGGCACCCGGGTCGACGTCCGGCTCTACTTCGCCAACCGGTACGCCGGCACCTCGGCGATCGGCGCGCGGAAGTTCAACGTCAGCATCGACGGCGTGCTCAAGCTGAACAACATCGACCCGGTCGTCGCCGCCGGCGGCACCGACCGCGGCACCATGCGGTCGTTCTCCGTGGTCAGCGACGGTGTCGTGGACATCGACTTCGGCCGGGTGGTGGAGAACCCGCTGGTCCAGGGCATCGAGATCGTCAAGACCGCCCCGACGCCCGCCGCGTCGGACGTGCTCTACCGGGTCAACGCGGGCGGCCCGGAGCTGGCCGCCGCCAGCGGGCCGGCCTGGGCCACCGACAGCGTGGCCGCGCCGAGCCAGTATCACAACGACGGCAGCAACGTCACCAACTACGCCACCAACGCGACGGTCGACGCGACCGTGCCCGCCGGTACGCCGATTGCCCTGTTCAACACCGAGCGCTGGGACCTGGCGACCGCCCCGGACATGCAGTGGGACTTCCCGGTCCCGGCGGGCACCCCCATCCAGGTCCGGCTCTACCTGGCCAACCGGTACGCCAAGACCGGGACGGTCGGCGCGCGGAAGTTCAACGTGAGCGTCGACGGTGTGCTCAAGCTGAACAACTTCGACCCGGTCGCCGCCGCCGGCGGCACCAACCGGGGCATCATGCGGGCGTTCACGCTCACCAGCGACGGCAACGTGGACATCGACTTCGGCCGCTCGGTGGAGAACCCGCTCATCCAGGGCATCGAGATCGTCCAGCTGCCGCCGGTGCCGTCCGGGGCCGCCCTGGACACCGTGACCAAGCGGTCGTACGACGGGGCGACCGCGGTCGGCTCGGCCACCTCGGTCGCGAACTCCGACGGCACCAAGTGGTCGACGGTCAAGGGCGCGTTCTGGGTCGGCGGCGACCTCTTCTACGGGGTGAACGGTGACCTGTACCGCCGGTCGTTCGACGGCAGCACCTTCGGCACCCCGAAGAAGCTGGACCCGTACCACGACGCGACGTGGGACACGCTGACGACCGGCTCCGCCCCTGAGGGGCAGACGTACGCCGGCATGGCGTCGGACTTCTCCGCGGACATGGCGAACCTGACCGGCATGTTCTACACCGGTGGCCGGCTCTACTACACCCTGGCCGGCCAGAGCACCCTGTTCTGGCGCGGGTTCTCGCCGGACACCGGCACCGTCGGGGCGGAGCGGACCGCCGTCGCGGGCACGACGGCCTTCGGTGACGCGGGTGGCATGTTCCTGGACGGCGACACGCTCTACGTGGTCTCCCGGGGCACTGGCAACCTCTCCTCGATGGCCTGGTCGGGCGGCGCGCCGACCGGCTCGGCCACCGTGCGCAGCGGTCCGGGTGTGGACAAGGTGGACTGGCGGGCCACCGCCGTCTTCGTCGGCCCGTGACCTGAGGCACCACAGGACGATGGCCCGGCCGTTTCGGCCGGGCCATCGTCGTCTCCGTCGTCGGCTCAGACCGTCGCGGCGGCGTGCTCCCGCGCCCAGACCCGCATCAGGTCGCGGACGGAGATCACCCCGGCCACCTCCCGGCCGTCGAGCACCACCAGGTGCCGGAAGCCGCCGCGGGCCATGGCCACCGCCGCCTCCTCCACCGTCCAGTCCGGGCCGGCGTAGACGACGTCCCAGGTCAGGTGGGCTCCGGTACGTTCGACGTCCGGGTCGAGCCCGGCGCCGATCGCGTTGAGCACGTCGCGTTCGGTCATGATCCCGACCCCTTCGGAGTCCGGGTCGATCACGACCGCCGACCCGACACGGCGGGCCGACATCATCCGGGCCGCCTGGCGGAGCGTGTGCTCCGGGCCGACCACGAGAACCTCACTGGACATCGCTTCCCGAACCTGCATCACGCATCACCCCTATGGGACGGTGGCCTCGGTACGGACATGGTGGACCATCGATGCGTACCGGGACAAGGCCACCATCGCCCCCGGGCGGTCCCGATCGCTACTGTCGTGGCATGCCCACCGAGCCCCTCCGCTGCGCCGGCGCGCTGATCGTGGACGACGACGGTCGCCTCTTCTTCCAGCGCCGGTCGCCCGAGCGGCGCCTCTTCCCCAACTGCTGGGACATCGTCGGCGGCCACCTCGAACCGGGCGAGGAGGTGGCGGACGCGCTCCACCGCGAGGTCACCGAGGAGACCGGCTGGCGGGTCTCGCAGGTGCTCGGCCTGGTCGGCGAATACCGCTACACCGCCGACGACGGGTTGGCGCGGGTGGAGACCGACTTCCTGGTCCGAGTGGACGGCGACCTGGACCGGCCCCAGCTGGAGGTGGGGAAGCACACCGAGTTCCGCTGGCTGGCGGAGCGGGACCTCGGCGTGCTCGACGAGCACCGCGGGGTCAACGACGGGCTGATCCGGCGGATCGCCGAGGAGGCCTTCGCGGCGCTGCACGCGATCGGCCGGTGACCGGCCGCGCATAATACCAGCTCACGCGGCACTTGCTCGCTGAACGACCGGCCAACACCGGTTGGCCGGAGCGCTGCCGAGCGGTGACGCTATCCTCCACGATGACCGTGTGTCAGTCGTGGGGAGGGCTTCGGCATGATCGGGATGGTGCTCGCGGCCGGTGCGGGGCGTCGGCTGCGCCCGTACACCGACACCCTGCCGAAGGCGCTGGTGCCGGTGGACGGGGAGATCACCATCCTCGACATCGCGCTGCGCAACCTCGCCGAGGTGGGCCTGACCGAGATCGTGATCGTGGTCGGCTACGCGGCGGACGCGGTGCGGCAGCGGCAGGCGGCGCTGGAGGAGAAGTACGGCGTCAAGATCACCCTCGTGCACAACGACAAGGCCGAGGAGTGGAACAACGCGTACTCGCTCTGGCTGGCCCAGGAGCACTTCTCCCGGGGCGTGCTGCTGGTCAACGGCGACACCGTGCACCCGGTGAGCGTGGAGAAGACCCTGCTGGCCGAGCGCGGGCCGGCCGTCCTGCTGGCCGTCGACACGCTCAAGCCGCTGGCCGAGGAGGAGATGAAGGCCACCTTCGACGTGGCCGGCCAGCTCACCCGGATCACCAAGCTGATGGACCCGGGTGAGGCGTACGGGGAGTACATCGGCGCGACCCTGATCGAGCCGCAGGTGGCCGACGCGCTCGCCGACGCCCTAGAGGCGACCTGGCGGCGCGACCCGAACCTCTACTACGAGGACGGCTACCAGGAGTTCGCCGACCGGGGCGGCGAGGTGCGGGCGGCGCCGATCGGCGACGTCTCCTGGGTCGAGGTCGACAACCACGCCGACCTGGCTCGGGCGCGGGAGATCGCGTGCCGCTACTAGCCCGCAGCGTGCTGACTCCGCTGCACATCGACGTGCGGCGGGGGGCGGTGGCGGACCTCGGCACGATCCTCGCCGACGGACGGATCTCCGCCGGCGGTGACGTCGCGGTCGTGGTCGGGCCGGGACAGGGGGAGAAGGTCGCCGACCTGGTCCGCCCGTCGCTGCGGTCGGCCGATGTGTTCACCGTCGCCGGGGGCAGCCTGGACGCCGCCGACGACCTCGGCGGCAAGCTCCGGGCCCGGTCGTACGACGCGGTGGTCGGCATCGGCGGCGGCAAGACCATCGACGTGGCGAAGTACGCGGCGACCCGCCGGGGCCTGCCGATGGTCTCGGTGGCGACGAGCCTCGCCAACGACGGGATCGCCTCCCCGGTCGCCAGCCTGATCACCGACGGGATCAAGGGCTCGTACGGGGTGCACATCCCGATCGCGGTGATCGTGGACCTGGACTTCGTGGAAGCCGGCCCGGAGCGACACAACCGGGCCGGTGTCGGCGACGTGGTGAGCAACATCAGCGCGCTGGCCGACTGGGAGCTGGCCCGCGAGGTACGCGGTGAGCCGTTCGACGGGCTGGCCGCCTCGCTCTCCCGAGCGGGCGCCGAGGCGGTGCTCAACCACCCGGGCGACATGAGCGACGACGCCTTCGTCACGGTGCTCGCCGAGGCACTGATCTCCAGCGGCCTGGCGATGGCGATCGAGGGCACCAGCCGTCCCTGCAGCGGCGGCTGCCACGAGATCATGCACGCCATCGACGCGCTCTTCCCGGGCACCGCCTCGCACGGCGAGCTGGCCGGGCTCGGCGCGCTCTTCTGCACCTTCCTGCGCGGCGACGAGCGCCGGTTTGCCGAGATGTCGTCCTGCCTGGTGCGGCACGGGCTGCCCCGGCTCCCCGCCGACGTGGGGCTGACGGACGCCCAGTTCGTCGAGGCGGTGCAGTATGCGCCAGCCACTCGGCCGGACCGCTACACCATCCTCGAACACCTTGCGATGTCGCCCGACGAGACCCGCCGGCGGCTGGGAGATTACGCCGATGAACTTCGCGATGACCTTGGCTGACCCGTCCCGGCCCACGGTCGCCGACTTCCACCGGGTCAACCGGGGCGGCGGCCTGTTCAGCGAGTCGATCAGCCAGTGGATCGGGGCGGTCTTCGCGATGGTCGCCCAGCGGCTCGGGCTGCGCCCCACCGCGCTGACCCTCACCAACCTGGTGCTCGGCCTGGCCGCCTCGGTCACCGTGGTCGCGCTCGCCGGCCCGGTGGCCGCCGGCGACGTCCCGGCCTGGGCGGTCGGGCTGGTCGCCCTGGTCGGGTGGCAGATCGCGTACGCGCTGGACTGCGCGGACGGGCAACTCGCCCGGGTCACCGGGCAGGGCAGCTCGGCGGGCGCCCGGGTCGACGTGCTGTGCGACGTGGCCGCCCAGATCGCTCTGGTCGCCGCCCTCGGGGCGACCGCCGTGGCACAACGCCCGGCCACGCCGACCTGGCTGGTGGCGATCTTCGCCGGCACCTGGATGGTCAATCTGGTCACCTCGGTGATGCAGGCCGGCCCGAACGCCGCCAGCATGGTCACCTCGTCCTCGCTCCCGGTACGCCTGGTGAAGCTGGTCCGGGACTACGGCGCGGTGATCTTCCTGGCGGGCCTGGTGCTGGCCGTCGCCCCGGCGCTGACCGTGTGGCTGGTCGTCGCCTTCACGGTCGTCAACGGTGGCTTCCTGCTCGCCAGCATCGCCTTCTCCGCCCGCGCCTCCCTCCGCTGACACCACCCGCGCACGCGCCCCGCGGCCCAAGATCGTGCTCGATCCTGGAAGTTGTCGCATCCCGCTCGCGCCGAGGGCCCTGTTTCCAGGATCGGGCGCGATCTTCACGGTGGACGGCTCGGCGAGGCGGGGAGCGGGTCGGTCGGAGGGTCAGCGAGACGCCGCGGCCCGGGAGACGTCGGCGTAGATGTCGATGAGGCGCTTGGTGACCACGTCCGGGTGGAAGGTGCGCTCGTAACGGGCGCGGGCGGCCGGGGCGAGCCGCGCCGCACCGGCCCTCGCCACGGGCAGGGCGGCGGCCAGGGCGGCCGGATCCGGGGCCACCACCCAGCCGGCCTCGCCCCGCTCGATGCCGTCGGGGATGGCCGGGCCGCCGGCGTCCCCGGCGACGGCGGAGGCCACCTCGGCCGGCCCGGTGCCGGCCGGCTCCCGGGGGGTGTCCGCGCCGACCAGGTACGGGATCCCGCCGAGCGCGGTGCCGAGCACCGGCCGGCCGCTGGCCAGCGCCTCGATGATCACGGTCGGCAGCACGTCGTGCCAGGTGGAGGTGGCGAGCACCACGGCGCTGTCGGCCAGCGCGGCGCGTACCCCGGCCCGGTCGAGCTGGCCCAGGTAGCGCACGTCGGGCCGCTCGGCGGCGGCCGCCTCGGCCAGCGGGCGCAGCTCGCCGTCACCCGCGATCCGCAGCGGGCCCAGCGCGCCCACCGGGTGCCGCCGCCACGCCTCCAGCAGCAGGTCCAGCCCCTTCTCCGGGCTGAGCCGCCCCATGAAGAGGAAGCCGTCGCCGGGCGGCGCCGGGGTGCCCGGGTCGGGAACGGCGTTGGGCTTGACCACGATCCGCTCGTCCGGGATGCCGTAGTCGCGGAGGTGGTCGGCGACCGCGGTGGTGAGCGCGATGAACCGGTCCACCGACCGCCAGGTCGGGCGGTGCACGGCGAGGGTGGTGGCCATCAGGGCGCTCTGCGCCCGCGAGCCCCGGTAGCAGCGGTGCACGATCGCCGGCACGCCCAGCGCCCGGCCCCGGCAGTCCTGGCAGATCACCCCGTCCCGGAAGTAGAGCCCGGAGGAGCAGACCTGCCGGTAGTTGTGCACCGTCTGCACCACCGGCACGCCGCGCTTGTGCGCGGTCCGCACCACCCAGGGCGAGAGCAGCGGGTACGGGTTGTGCAGGTGCAGCACGTCGGGGCGGTGCTCGGCGAGCAGCCGGTCCAGGTCCTGCTGGGCCTTCGGCGCCCAGATCGGGGAGATCGGCAGCAGGGCCTTGGCCGGCTTCGACATGGTGGGGATCTCGTCGGAGCTGCGCAGGAAGGGCAGCACCTCCACCCCGGCCGCGGTGAGCTGCGCGATCTCCGCGTCGACGATCGTGTTCTCGCCGGAGGGCTGGGCTTCCCGGTACCGGTTGTGCGCCACCACGATTCTCACGGGAAAGAAGGCTACCGTTGTACGGTGCCCGAACTACCGGAGGTGGAAGCGCTCGCCGGCTACCTGCGCGAGCGGGCGGTGGGCCGGCGTGTCGAGCGCGTCGAGGTCGCCGCGATCAGTGCCCTGAAGACGTACGACCCGCCGCCGAGCGCGGTGTCGGGGCGGGCGGTGGTGGGCGCCGGCCGGCACGGCAAGTTCCTGGACGTCCGGTTCGACGGCGGGCTGCACCTGGTGGTCCACCTGGCCCGGGCGGGCTGGCTGCACTATCGGGAGGCCTTCCCGTCGACCGCCCCGCTGCGTCCCGGCAAGGGTCCGGTCGCCGTCCGGGTACGCCTCGACGACGGCTCCGGCTTCGACCTGACCGAGGCCGGCACCCAGAAGAAGCTGGCCGCGTACCTGGTGACCGACCCGGCGCAGGTGCCCGGGGTGGCGAAGCTGGGCCCGGACGCGCTCGACGCCGACCTGGCCACCTTCGCCGAGCGGTTGCGCAGCCGGCGGGGCCAGGTCAAGGGGGTGCTGACCGACCAGGCGGTGCTGGCCGGGGTCGGCAACGCGTACTCGGACGAGATCCTGCACGCGGCGAAGCTGTCCCCGTTCGCGATCACCGACCGGCTCACCGACGACCAGTTGGCCGCGCTGCACGGGGCCACCCGCGCGGTGCTCGGCGACGCGGTCCGGCGCTCGATGGGGCAGCGGGCCGCCGAGCTGAAGGGGGAGAAGCGCTCCGGCCTGAAGGTGCACGCCCGGACCGGGCTGCCCTGTCCGGTCTGTGGCGACACGGTGCGCGAGGTCTCGTTCGCCGACTCCAGCCTCCAGTACTGCCCGACCTGCCAGACCGGTGGCAAGCCGCTCGCTGACCGAAGGTTGTCCCGACTCGTACGGTGAGTAATTGCACGCGGCGATTACAGAGAGGAATCGGCCGCGGATCGCCGAAGCTCCCACTTGCACCTCTACCGGGGCCGCCATCCATCGGTATAGTGGCTCGGTCCCCGGCTTCACAACCGATACGGAGCCGGCCAGATCCCCACGAGCACCAACGGACGGCATCTCCCCTCCGGGGGCCGTCCCGACCGGGCCCGCGTGGGAGACTGGGACGGTGGGCGACCCGGGTCCTCACGGCGAGTGAGGGCGCGCGTCATGCGGGAGGACATGGGTTGAGGTGACGACAAGCCTCCAGCGCCCGGTAACCAACACAGGCCGGAGCAAGAGCGTGCGGCACGTCGACAGCTTCGAGATCCAGCCGCCGACTCCGCCGTCGCACAACGGCGTACCCCGGTCGGCGTGGGCCCGCGCTCGTCGCCGGGTGTCCCGCTGGCACCGCCCCTACACGGCGATCCTGCTGCTGCTCGACTTCCTCGCCGTGGTGGTGGCCGACTGGATCGCCCAGGAGGCCTTCGGCCAGGCCCGGGCCGGGTTCTACAACGCCAAGGAAGACCCCACCTGGTTCTACACCGTGGCGTTCGTGCTGCTGCCGCTCGGCTGGCTGATCATCCTGTGGGGCAACCGGGCGTACGACCGGCGCCACCTCGGTCTGGGGCCGGACGAGTTTAAGCGGGTGATCCGCGGCGGCGTCGCGGTCGCCGCGACGGTCTCGTTCCTCGCCTTCGCCACCAAGACCGACCTTTCGCGATACACGGTCGGTTTCGCCCTGCTCGGCGCGTTGGTGCTGATCCTGCTGGAGCGCTTCGTCGCCCGCTTCCTGCTGCACGTCGTCCGGCGCCGGGCGGGTCAGGCAGGGCACCGGATGGTGCTGGTCGGCACGCTGCCGGAGTGCCTGGAGGTCTACACCACGGTCACCCGCAACCCCGGCGCCGGCCTGGTGCCGGTGGCCATCCACCTCACCGACGGGTACGCCGCCGCGCGCGGCCTGGAGACCCCGGTGCCGGTCTACGCCGGCCGGGACGTGCTCGCCCTGGTCCGGGAGGTCGGCGGGGACACCATCGCCGTCTGCGGTTCGGCCAGCGCGGAGCCGGGGGAGCTGCGCCGCCTGGCCTGGCAGCTCGAGGGCTCCGGCGTCGACCTGGTGGTCGCGCCCCAGCTCACCGACATCGCCGGCCCCCGGGTGCACATCCGCCCGATCGAGGGCCTGCCGCTGCTGCACGTCGAGGAGCCGACCCTGTCGGGTCCGGCGCTGCTGATCAAGAACGTGATGGACCGGGTGGCCGCCGGGCTGGGCCTGGTGCTGCTGATCCCGCTCTTCCTGGCGATCGCGATCGCCATCCGGATCTCGGATCGGGGGCCGGTCTTCTTCCGGCAGCCCCGGGTCGGGCACGAGGGGCGGACCTTCCGGGTCTGGAAGTTCCGCACCATGTACACCGACGCCGAGGAGCGGCTGGCCAGCCTGGTCGACCAGAACGAGACCGACGGCATGCTGTTCAAGATCAAGCAGGACCCGCGGGTGTTCCCGGTGGGCCGCTTCCTGCGCGCCTCCTCGCTGGACGAGCTGCCCCAGCTGATCAACGTGCTCTGGGGCGAGATGTCGCTGGTCGGGCCGCGCCCGCTGCCGGCCGACGACGGTGACTTCCTCGGTGACGTCCGCCGCCGGCTGCTGGTCCGGCCGGGCATCACCGGGCTCTGGCAGGTCTCCGGTCGCTCCGACCTCTCCTGGGACGAGGCGGTCCGGCTCGACCTCTACTACGTCGACAACTGGTCGCTGGCGTACGACCTGAGCATCCTGTGGCGGACCATCGGAGTGGTGGTGGCCCGCAAGGGCGCCTACTAGCGCTCCGGGTCGCCACCGGTCAGGATCGCTGCGTGGGTGGCAACCTCTCCGCCGTCTTCGGCGTCGTCTCGCTGGTCACCGCGCTCGCCGCGGCACTCTGGGCGGTGCTGCGGCTGCGCGCCCGGCGGGGCATCGCCACCGCCACCCAGCGAGCCACCTACGAGGTGCTGCACACCGCCGGGCTGGCCGCCGAGCCGCTGCGGGCCGGCCTGAGCGCGGCGGGCGCGGCGAAGGCCGTACGCCATCTGCGGGCCCTGGTCGGCGCGGCCGGGCTGGCGCTGACGGACCGGGAGGCCCTGCTCGCCCTCGACGGGCGCGGCGCGCACCACGGCGACCAACTGCTCGCGGCGGCCCGGCGGGCGGCGTCCGTCGGGCGGTCGACCGTGCTGCGGGAGTCGGAGCTGCGCTGCGACCTGGTGGACTGCCCGGTGCGGGGCGCGGTGGTGGCACCGCTGAGCGCGGACGGCCGGGTGGTCGGGGCGCTGGTGGCGATCGCCGACGAGCAGCCGGCCCCGGGGCTGGTGCAGGCGACCCTGGAGACCGCGCACTGGGCCGGCGACCAGCTCGCCCTGGCCGAGCTGGACTCGTCCCGGGAGCGGCTGGCCAGGGCCGAGGTACGCGCCCTGCGCGCCCAGATCAGCCCGCACTTCATCTACAACGCGCTGGCCGCGATCGGCTCGTTCGTCCGGACCGACCCCGAGCGGGCCCGGGAGCTGATCCTGGAGTTCGCCGAGTTCACCCGCTACTCGTTCCGGGCGCACGGCGAGTTCACCACGCTCGCCGAGGAGCTGCGCTCGATCGACCGGTATCTGACCATCGAGCGGGCGCGGTTCGGCGAGCGGCTCCAGGTGCGCCTCCAGATCGCCCCGGAGGTGCTGCCGGTGACCCTGCCGTTCCTCTGCCTGCAGCCGCTCGTGGAGAACGCGGTCCGGCACGGGTTGTCCCGCAAGCCGGGCACCGGCATGGTGAGCATCGAGGCCCGCGACGCGGGCGCCGAGTGCCACATCACGGTGGAGGACGACGGAGTGGGGATGGATCCGACCACGCTCACCGCCGGCATCGCCGAGCTGGCCGCCGCGGGCGGCGACCCGACCGACGACCCGGGGCAGCACGTGGGCCTGTCGAACGTCGACGAGCGGCTGCGGTCGGTCTTCGGGGACCGGTTCGGCCTGGTCGTCGAGACCGGCCTGGGCTCGGGTACGAGGGTGAGCATGCGGGTGCCGAAGTTCCACCCCGGCGTACGGGCGGGTTCGTGAACGCCTCCGGTTTCCTCCGCGTGCTCGCGGTGGACGACGAGCCGCCGGCGCTGGACGAGCTGGCGTACCACCTGCGGGCCGACCCCCGGGTGGCCCGGCTGCACACGGCCGGGGACGCGACCGAGGCGCTGCGGGTGCTCCGCGACGCCGACGTGGACGTGGTCTTTCTGGACATCCGGATGCCCGGGCTGGACGGGATGGAGCTGGCCCGGGTGCTGCGGCGGTTCGCCCGGCCCCCGGCGATCGTCTTCGTCACCGCGTACGACGACGGCGCGGTCGACGCCTTCGACCTGGGCGCCACCGACTACGTGCGCAAGCCGGTACGCGCCGAGCGGCTGGCCGAGTCGCTGCGCCGGGTGATCGGCTCCCGGGTGGTGCCGTCGCACCCGGCCGCCCTGGCCCGTGCCGAGGAGGACCCAACCATCCCGATCGAGCTGGCCGGGACGACCCGGATGCTGCCCCGCTCGGCGGTGCGCTGGGTGGAGGCGCAGGGCGACTACGCCCGACTGCACACCGCGGACGGTTCGCACCTGGTCCGGGTGTCGCTGGCCACCCTGGCCGAGCGCTGGGCGGACGCCGGTTTCGTGCGGATCCACCGGTCGTACCTGGTGCAGTTGAAGCTGATCGCGGAGCTGCGGCTGGTCAACTCCGGCTATGTGGTGGTGATCGACGGGACGGAGCTGCCGGTCAGCCGCCGGCACACCCGGGAGTTGAAGGACAAGCTGGTCCGGGCGGCGAAACAGGACTGGAACCGCTGACCGGGAACAACCGAGCTTGGCCGCACGCCGCACGCCGGCCGGTGCCGTGCGTCGGCGCGGCCACCCTGGGCCACGCCGACGCACCGCTTCAGTGCGGCAGGCCGAACCGAATCCAGTCTGACCCCTTGTCGGTGACCCACACGTGGTCGGGTCCCCCGTCCGATCTGTCGTCCGTGCCGTAGAGCCAGGCGTACCCCGGCGCCACCCCGACCGCGCCATCCAGCCGCTCGTACTCGCCCGCCACCCTGAACTGCCGCCCGTCGTCGCGGCTCACCAGCAGCTTCGACTCGACGTTGGGCGAGACGTTTCCCGGCACCGTCACCAGCAGCGATCCGTCCCGGCCCACGGTGATGTTCCGGTTGTACTGCGCCGCTGGCAGGTCGGTGCCCGTGTCGGTCCAGGTCCGTCCACCGTCGGTGGTCCGCAGCAGCCGGGACGGGCCGACCGGCACCGTGGACCCGGCCGGGGGCGGCGGCTCGATCAGCAGATACCCCTCCCGGTGATCGACCCCGGCCACCGCAATGACGTTCGCCCCGGCCTCGGCCCGCCAGGTGGTCCAGGTCGCGCCCCGGTCGGCGCTGCGGGCGACGACCGTCCGGTTGGGCTCACCCGGCCAGTACGTCACCCAGATCGTCCCGTCCACGCTCGGATAGATGCTGAACGGCGGGTACGCCGACGGCTTCGCACCGGTGAGGCGGTAGACCGTACCGGCGGCGTCCACCGCCAGGAGCTCTCGCAGCGCGCCGCAGCCCTGTTGGCAGAAGACCGGCCAGGCCGTCTCCGGCAACGCCGCCACTGGCTTGATCACCTTGTCCGCGTCCTGCCAGGTGCGACCCCGGTCTGTGGAGAGGCTCGACCGGTCGCCCTCGCGGACGAGGTAAACCCGGTCGCTGAGCACCGCGTACTCCAGTTGCGCGTGCTCGTTTCCGTAGACGTCGGTCTGGCAGGTGGTGGCCCGGTAGTGGGCCGCGTCCCAGGCGGACCAGGTCCGGCCGTAATCGTAGGTGCGCGCGAAGTACAGCACACAACCAACGTTTGCAACGCTGACCCCCGAATTGGCGGTGGTCAGGACGAACTCACTGGCCCGGTTCGGGTGAGCGGGCTGGTCCGGCCCTGCCCAGCCGGTCCCGCCGGGACGGGCCGTCAGGGACACGCCCGCCACGCCGGCCAGGGCGACCAGCACGGCCACCGCCAGCCCGGCCGGCCGGTGTCGGCGCCGGGACCGGGCGGCCGACCGCAGATCTTCCAGTGGCGGCTGGCGTACCGCCTCGGCAATCGTGCCGACGTCGAAGCCGGTAAAGTCACGCTCGGACATTGATCCTCCCGATGCTGCTCATCTCGGCGGAGTCGGAATCGGAGTCGGCGAGCAGCCGGGCGAGGGCCTGCCGGCCGCGGGAGAGTCGGGACTTGACCGTGCCGGCCGTGACCCCGAGCGCCGCCGCGACCTCGTCCACCGGCAGGTCGACCAGGTAGTGCAGGGCCAACGCGTGTCGCTGCCCCTCGGGCAGGTCACGCAGCGCGGCGAGCAGCGCGAGGTGTTCGGGCGACCGGTCCGCGACCTCGGGCGGCGGCCCGATGCGGCGCAGCAGCGTGTCCAGCACCCGGCGGCGCCGGTGCCGGCTGCGTACGACGTTCACCGCCACCCGGCGCAACCAGGCCTCCGGGTTCTCCAGCGCGGCGAAGCGCCGTGGCGCGACCAGCGCCCGGGTGAACGCCTCCTGCACCGCCTCCTGCGCCTCGTTCAGGTCGCCGGTCACCGCGTACAGCTGGACGACCAGCCGGCGGTAGCAGGCCGCGTACAGCTCGGAGATCAGCTCGTCGGACACCGTCACCTCCCCTCTCCACCTGTTCCACTCACGGGCGAAGAGAAAGGTTCCGGAAGAGCGCTCAGAAGATGTCGGACACCGCGAACGCGAGCGGGAAGGGCGCCTCGGTGCGGTAGACGTCGGTCACTCCGACCTGGGCGGCCTCCCGGTAGCCGCCGCCGACGTGCTCCAGCACGGTCAGCGTCTGCTTCCGCGGCTCGACCAGCCAGTAGCGGGGGATGCCGGCCGCGGCGTATTCGTGGCGCTTGAGCACCAGGTCCCGGCCGGCGTTGTTCGGCGAGATCACCTCGACCACGAGGAGCACGTCGGCAGGGTGGAGCGCGGCGCCGCCCCGGTCGAGGGCGTCCTCCCGGGCCACGAAGAGATCGGGCACGAAGTATGACGAGCGTTTCGCGCTGACTCCGATGTCCTGCCCGACGAGCAGGCCCGCCGGCGCCTGCCGGTCGAGCAGCCGGCGGAGGCGGTTGGCGACCGCTCCGTGGTAGACGTCCGCGTGGGGGGACACGAGCAGGCTCCCGTCGAAGATCTCGTAGTCCTGGCCGTCCTCGGGGAGGTCCTGGAGGTCGTCCACCGTCCAGGCCTCGCCTCGGCCGGGCCGAGCTGGGCTGGTCACCGTCACACCTCCCTTCTATCCGCCCACCCTGACATCCTGGTCCGTCGTCCACAACGAACCTCCCGTCATCCACCGGGTTGTCCACAGGAGTGAAGCGTTCTCCACAGGTTGTCCACAGGCCGGTGCGGCGAACGCGTCGCGGAACCTTGACATTCCCGGTGATCAGGCGAGACTGCCGGGGATGACCGGAGCGGACGAGCGCGGCGCTCCGGGGCGGTCGGCGGCCGCTCCGGTGCCGAGCCCGCGCGCGGCCGAGCCGTCCCCGCGTACCCGGATCGTGCTGGCCGAGGTATCCCGCTCGGCGAGCCGGGCGGACCGCACCCGCTCCGAACTGACCCAGCAGACCCGGGTCGGTGAGGCGCTCGTCCGGGGGCTGGTCCGGGCCCAACTCGCGCTGGCCCTGCGGCTCAGCCTGCTGGTGCTGATCGGGCTGGGCGGCCTGCCCTGGCTGTTCGCCATCGCGCCCTCGGTCGGGCGGGTCAGCGTGCTCGGGGTCAACCTGCCGTGGCTGCTGCTCGGGGTGGCCGCCTTTCCGTTCCTGATCGCGGTCGGCTGGGCGTACGTGCGGCTAGCGGAACGGAACGAGCAGGACTTCACCGACCTGGTCCAGCGGCCGGAGCGCTGAGATGGGCAACGGGTACGTCGTCCCGGCGATCGTGGCGGTCACCCTGGTCACGGTCGGGATCGGCTTCTACGGGCTGCGGCTGGCCCGGACCACCTCCGACTTCCTGGTCGCCTCCCGGGCGATCAGCCCGACCTGGAACGCCGCCGCGATCGGCGGCGAGTATCTGTCGGCGGCGAGCTTCCTGGGCGTGGCCGGCCTGATCCTCAAGTACGGCGTGGACGTGCTCTGGTATCCGGTCGGCTTCGCCGCCGGCTATCTGGCGCTGCTGCTCTTCGTGGCCGCCCCGCTGCGCCGCTCGGGGGCGTTCACCCTGCCGGACTTCTGCGAGGTGCGGCTCGGCTCGCGGCGGCTGCGCAAACTGGCCACCGTCTTCGTGATCTTCATCGGCTGGCTCTACCTGGTGCCGCAGCTCCAGGGTGCCGGGCTGACCCTGGCCACGGTCGCCGGCTCGCCGTACCCGGTGGGTGCGCTGCTGGTCGCCGTGGTGGTCACCGCGAACGTGGCGCTGGGCGGGATGCGGGCGATCACCTTCGTCCAGGCGTTCCAGTACTGGTTGAAGCTGACCGCGCTGGCCGTACCCGCGATCTTCCTGGCCCTGCAGTGGCAGGCCGACGCCCGCCCGGCGGTGACCCCGCCCGACGGGCCGGCGTTCCGCGCGGCGACCACCGTCGTGGTCGAGCACCGGGCGACCCTCACCTTCCCCGATGGCGACGTCCGGGAGGTACGCCCCGGCGACCGCCTCGACTTCGCGGCCGGCGACCCGGTGCCGGAGGTCTCCGGTACGGCCACCGACGCGGCCGACTGGCTGCTGCCGGACACCGCCGGGGACGACGACCGGGGGCTGTTCGGGACGTACTCGCTGATCCTGGCCACCTTCCTCGGCACCATGGGGCTGCCCCACGTGCTGGTGCGCTTCTACACCAACCCGGACGGCGCGGCCGCCCGCCGGACCACCCTGGTGGTGCTCGCCCTGGTCGGCGTCTTCTATCTGCTGCCCACCATCTACGGCGTGCTGGGCCGGATCTACACCCCGCAACTGCTGGTCACCGGCCAGACCGACGCGGTGGTGGTGCTGCTGCCCGGGGCGGCGCTCGGCGACGGCACGGTCGGCCAACTGCTCGCCGCGCTGGTCGCCGCCGGGGCGTTCGCCGCGTTCCTCTCCACCTCGTCCGGGCTGCTCACCAGCGTGGCCGGGGTGATCTCCACCGACGTGCTGGGCCGCGGCTCGGTACGCGGCTTCCGGCTGGCCACGGTGCTGGCCGGCGGGGTGCCGGCGGTGCTCGCGCTCAACCTGTCCGGGCTGGACGTCTCCCAGGTGGTCGGGCTGGCCTTCGCGGTGGCCGCGTCGAGCTTCTGCCCGTTGCTGGTGCTGGGCATCTGGTGGCGCGGGCTGACCGACCTGGGGGCTGCCGCCGGGGTGCTGGTCGGCGGCGGCGCCGCGATGGGCGCGGTGCTGCTCACCGTGCTGGGTCCGCCGCTGACCGGCTGGCCGGCCACGTTGACCACCCAGCCGGCCGCGTGGACCGTGCCGCTGGCGTTCACGGTGATGGTGGCGGTGTCGGTGGCAACTCGCCGCCGCCTGCCGGCCGACGTCGGCACCACCATGCTCCGCCTGCACGCCCCGGAGGCGCTGCGGCTCTGAGCGCCTCCGGGGCGATGGTCAGCAGGTGTCGGTGCCGACGCAGAGCCGGTCCGCCGTCAGCTTCGCGGAGTGGCGGGCCTCGGCCGGAGTGGCCTGGTGGTCGAGCCGGAGCTGCGCCACCAGGTCGCCCTGCCGGACGAAGAGCCAGCGGCTCGGGATCCCCTCGATCTCGCCGCCCACCAGCACCGAGTCGGCGCCGCCCAGCCCTTCCGCCATGATCGACAGAGAGTCACCCGACCGGGCCGGTACGCAGTCCGCGGCGATCCGCCGGACCCGCTGCATGGCGGTGGTGGCACCGGTCCCGGAGTGCCGGGTGACCCGTTCGACCAGCCAGTCGGTGGGTGAATCGAACTGCACGAACCGGGTGGCCACCACGCCGACCGCCAACGACGGCAGTCGGTTCTCGCAGTAGCTGGTCGCCGATTCGAGCGTCCAGTCCCCGGCGCCCTTGCCCGGCGACATCGTGAAGCCGCGCGGCAGGTCTGCCAGTTGCAGCGTGGCCCCGGCGGGGATGGTGCGGCTGGGCGGCCGGCTGGGCGGCCCCCCGGCGGACGGCGGGCTCGACGGCGTGCTGCGGGTGGGGGCCGGGCCGGCGGAGGGCGTCGGGTCCGTGCTGGGGCTGGGCGCCGGGGTGGTCGGGACACCGGTCGCCGGCGGCAGGGGCGGCGCGGCGTCCGGGCGGCCGGCCAGAGCCGCGGCCCCCGAGGCGACCACGGCGACGGCGACAGCTGCGGCGAGACCGGCGGCGATCCGGGTCCGGCGGGTACGCTGCCGCCCGCGTCGGCGCACCTGCTCGACCGGCGCCCAGGTCAGGTGCTCGGTGTCCCGGTAGAGGTCCGAGAAGAGCGGCTCAGGCATTGCTGACCTCCTCGGGAAGGGTGATGTCCAGCAGGGCGGCGAGCGCTTTGCGGCCACGGGCGAGGCGGGCCTTCACGGTGCCGCTCGGTGTGTCGGTCTGCGCAGCGATCTCGGCGACCGACAGGTCGGCCAGATGATGCAGGACGACGACCTGTCGCTGCTCCGCAGGCAGCCGCCGCAGCGCCGTGACCAGCGCGACGGTGTTCTCCGACGGCGGCCCGACGGCGGGTTGTGGACCGTGTCGGCGGTAGGCGGCCAGGCCATTTCGGATCTTGCGCCAGCGGTTGACGAGGAGGCGGTAGCCGACCATACGGACCCACGCCTCCGGGTCGTCGTAGCCGCTGATCCGGGACCAGCGCTGCCAGGCCCGCACGTACGCCTCCTGGGCGGCATCCTGGGCTTCGGTCAGGTCGCCACTGAGTGCGTAGAGCACCGTGACGACGCGCTGTCTGGTGGTTCGGTAGAACTCCTCGAACCCGTCGTTCGCATCCAATGTCCCTCCCCGTGGCGGTCCTTGCGGCTGACACCCGTCACGGGCGCTACCGGTTGCACGCAGCCGGTCACCGCCCAGGTGGATCAGTCGCTGATCCGAGGATGTCCGATACCTGATTTATTAGTGGACATATGTCGATGATCGGGTAAGTCTGGTCGGCGCATCTATCGCCAGACGGGGAGGCGTTGTCATGCGCAGCCGCGCACGGTTCGGCCGTACGTTCCTGACCACCGCCGCTACCTTGGCCATGTTGGCCGGCCAACTCGCCGTACCGGATCCGGTCCGGGCCGCACCCACTCGGGCGGCACCGGATCCCGGCGCGGCAAGCGCGAAACCCGATCCGACAACACCGGACGGCACCGCGTCGGCCCCGAACGCGCAGTCGCGTACGGCGATCATGCCGCAGCTCGACCAGGTGCCGCCGGTGAACCCCGCGCCCGGCTCGGTGCAGGTCGACCGGGGGCCGTCCGCCGCGCTGACCCCGATCGCCCCGCTACCTGCGGTGGATCCGGCCGCCGGCACGGTCGCCATCGACCGGGCCCCGGTCGTACCGAACCCGCCGGTCCGGCCCGCGCCGCTCACCCTGCCGCTGCATCCCGGACAGGAACTGGTCGACGCCACCGCGGCGGACGCCATCACCACGCTCGACCGGGCCGGCCGGCTCCACCCGGACCGCACCCCGGACCTGGACGCCCGCAAGCTCCAGCCCCAGGTCTCCTCGGCGCAGTTCGTCGACCCGGCGCAGCCGGTCACCCTGGAGGCGCTGATCGCGGCCCTCGCCAGCGGGAACATCCCGCCGCCACTGCCGGTCGACCCGCTGGCGCTGCTGGAACAGCTGCCCGACGGCATTCCGCGCATCACCTACCGGATCTGCTCGGAGTCGGCCACCAAGACGGTGTCCTGCTCGCTCACCCTGCCGCTCGCCGTACCCGCGATCGTGGACGTGACCGGTGACGGCACCCCGGACGTACTGGCCGACCTGCTGCCGGTGGCGCTGCCCGGCGACGTGGTCGCCGCGGTGCGCCAGCTCCTCGAGGTGCAGTCCGCCCTCACCGTCGCCCAGGACCGCCTCGCCGTCGTCCTGGAACTGCTCAAGGATCCGCTCCAGGTCATCCTCCATCCCGAACTGCTGCTCGAACGGCTGCGGTTGGAGGACCTGATCGCGGACCTCCAGAGGCAGCTGGCGGACAAGCTGGAGGCCCTGCTCGACCTGATCAACGTCGGCGTCGCCCTGCTGGCGCTCCGACTGCCCACCAGCGAACTGGCCGGCCAGCCGCTGCCGGCGCACGTCTGGGCCGTCTACGACATCCCCGGCCACCACCGGCTCTCGGTCGGCTTCGACGGGCTGCGGCGCGGCACCACCCTGCCGACCGGCACGCTGGGGCTGTTCACCTTCAACCCGGTGACCCTGCTGCGCGGCGTGTACGACATCCAGGCCCGGCTGCTCCAGGGCGGTGCCGGCGACGCGCTCGCGGTGACCGCCGGGCTGGCCTCGGTGACCGACGACAGCGCGGGCAACCCGTACCAGCCGACGGTGGCGAGTGCCCGGTTCTCCCCCGTACCGTCGATCTTCTCGGCGCGGGCCCAGATCGATCCGGGCAGCGACACCACCGACCAGCACGTGCTGGTGGACTCGACCAGCGACAAGGCCACCCAGCTGGACGTCCAGGTGCTCAGCAACCGCGACGGCGTCGACGAGTTCACCCAGCTCGTCGTCGACGAGCTGCCCACCAGCGTGTCCGTCGAGCTGACCCGGCCACCGGGCGGGAAGGCCACCCTCGCCTACCGGGCGTCCGCCGGCATCGACCGGGTGCTCTTCGCCGACTTCGGCTACCAACCCGCGGGCCTGGTCAACGCGGTCCAGGCCACCGCCGAGGCGATCCCCACCTCGTTCGACGCGGCGTTGGCGAACACCGACACCGGGGTCGATCTCGACTACACGGCGAGCAGCCAGCTCGCCGCCCTGGACGTCGCGGTGTACGACAAGGCCGGCGGGCTGGTCGGCCGCGGCTCGCTGCGCCGACTGCCCACCGAGGTGACCCTCACCGCCGACACCGGCGCCAGCCACGTGGCGTTCAACAGCGCCCAGCCGCTCGGCTCCGGCACCGTGGCCATCTCGCGCAACCTCGGCGCGTTCGCGCCGTACGACAGCGACCACGCGACACTGGTCACCGACGGCGCCGCGCTCGGCGTCTCCGCCCGGGTCACCGGCATGAAGCAGGTCGACGCCTACTACGACGGGCATCTGCGGCTGGCCACCACGTTCGATCCGGGCGGGCAGCCCTTCGTCGCCGCAGGCGACCTGGACGGGCTGCACAAGGCCCGGCTGGAACTCTCCAACCTGCCGGCCACCGCGACGCTGGATGTGGACACCGCGGCGCGTACGGTCGCGTACCAGACCAGCTCGGTGATCCACCGGGTGTTCGCGGCGTACACCAACACGTCCGCCGGGCCGACCCTGTTCGCCACCGTCACCGAGCTGCCCGAGCGGATCAACCTCTCCTACGATCTCGGTGACCGGCCCAGGCTGCGGTACGAGGCGACCAGCCGGGTGCAGAAGGTGGCGGTGTTCGCCAGCCCGGCGCACGTGGAGACGTTGCGCCCGCAGCAGGACCACTACCTGTCGGCGGCCGCGGCCGGGTTGGCCACCACCATGGACTTCCTCCTGGACCTGCCGGCCCGGCACCTCGACGGCACCCAGTCCGACCCGCTGACCAGCCTGGCGGCGGTGGTCCGGTTGCCGTCCGGTGGCCGGGACTGGACGGCGATGGCCGACCTGACCGGCGTGCCGGCCCGGTTCGACGCCGACTTCGCCGAGGGCACCTACCGGTTCCGGGGCCTGTCCGGGCCGCTCGGCGGGGCCCGCCTCGCGGTCACCAACCACGCCGGCCAGACCGCCCCGACCGGGCTGCACCTGGCCGTGCACTACCGGCAGGTCACCGGCGACCTGGACGGCAGCGTGTCGGTGCGCAACCTGTCCTGGGTGGAGTACGCCCGGGACGGCGGCGGACAGACCTTCCGGCTGGACACCGACACCGGCGGCGATCCGGTGTTCGTGGACGCGGACGTGCTGCTCGCCGCGAACGGCGTGGACGACACGCAGCTCGCCGCGGTGGCCCGGGTCGACGGCCTGCCGAACACCATCCGGTCCACCTTCGCCGACGGCCGGCTCAGCTACACCGCGACCGGTCACCTCGGGCTGACGATCGGGGTACGGGTGGGCAAGGTGGCCGCGCTGGCGGGGCTGGGCGCACCGCTGTTCGACAACGGGGTGGCCCTGGTCGGCAACGGCTGCGACACCGGCAACGGCTGCGCCAAGGACGAGAGCGTCTTCTGCACGGTGTTCGGCCGGTGCCTCGGGCTCGTCGGCACGGTCCGGCTACCCGGACTGCCGAGCAACCTGGCCGTGGACACCCGGGCGCGGACGGTGGTGTTCACCGGCTACCGACCGCCGGCCGCACCGTTGCAGGCGTACCTGCGCCTGGCCGGGCTGGTCGACGCCCTGCCCGACGTGCGGGCCCTGGCCAGCCTGTCCGGGTTGCCGGCCGAGCTGGACATGACGGTCGGCCCGGTCGACGTCACCGGCGGCTCGATCGACTTCCGGTACGCCGCTTCGGCGCCGCTGGGCAGCCTGCGCTTCGACGCCGACGTGACCACCACCAACCAGACCTTCCCGGTGGTACGCGGGCGGGCCACCATCGGCCGGCTGCCGGCCACGATGCACGTCAACGGCACGGTCGGTGACCGGACCACGGTGGCGGTCCGCAACTCCGCCGCGGTTGACTCGATCGGGCTCACCGTGACCAACGCCAGCACGGGCTACCTGACCGCCTCGGTGACCGGGGTGCCGGCCACCGTGGACGCGCTGGTCGACCTGCCGGCCCGGCACGCCGAGACCACCATGTCGGCGCCGATCTCGGCGATCTCGTTCCTGGCCCACGTGCCGTACGGGGGCCGGACCTGGTCGGCGTTCGCCGACGTCCGCGGCGTGCCGGCCCGGTTCGACGCGGACTGGGGCAACGGCACGTACGCCTTCCGGGCCGCCGAGGGCAGTGCGCTGGGCAGCGCGGCGTTCGCGGTGACCAACCATGCCGGCGCCCTGGCACCCACTGGGTCGCACCTGGCCACCCACTACGACGAGGTCAACGGCAACCTCGACGGCAGCGCGTCGATCACCGGGCTGCGGGACGCCGAGTTCGGCCACTCCGCTTCGTCGGTCACCGCCAGCTACCACGCGCAACGGCAGACCATCGCGCTGGACGGCGACGTACGGCTGGCCGCGGGCGGCGCGCAGGACGTCCGGCTGGGCGCCCTCGGCCGGCTCGGTCCGATTCCGGGCACCGTCACCTTCAGCTCCACGGGCGGGGTGATCAACTACGCCGCCGACGCGACGCTGGACGTGGAGACGCAGTTCTGGCTGGGCAAGGTGGCCGCGCTGGACGGGCTCGGGGCGCCGCGCTACGCCAACGGCGCCTCAGTGGTGGACCGGGCCTGCGCCGTCGGGCCGGGCTGCGCCAGCCAGGGCCCGTTCTGCGTGGACGGGAAGTGCTTCGGGTTGACCGGGATCATCAACGTCTCGGGGCTGCCCACTCGGGTGACCGTCGACCCGACCACCCGGAGCTACTCGTTCGCCGGCTACCAGCCCCGGTCGAACAAGTTGACCCTGTACGTCGACGACTCGGTCTTCGTACCGTCGCCGCCGGCCCGGATCAGGGCCGAGGCGACCCTGACCGACCTGCCGTCCGGGATCAACTTCACCCTCGGCCCGATCGCCCTCACCGACACGCTCAGCATCAAGTACGACTCGGACGTCGCCTCGGCCGGCATCCTGGACGTGCATGCCCAGGCCGACCAGGTGCCGATCTTCGACTCGACCCGGGCGCTGGCCCACCTGGACCCGATCCCCGGTGGCCTGGAGGTGAGCGGCAAGGTCGGCTCGCCCACCTCGGTGCGGGTCAAGAACTCGACGGTCATCGACAACCTGTCCATCAAGGCCACGGGCACCTTCCGCAACGAACCGGCCACCGGCCAGGTGCAGCTGCGCGACGTGCCCACCGACATGACATTCAGCGCCCGCGGATTCGGCAACGCCGAGGGAGACAACCTGCCCACGGTGGACTACACGGCGAACGACGGGCGGGACACCCTCGACATCGACGTCGAGGTCGAGGCGAATCTGGTGAAGAAGACCGACGACTTCGAGGCCGGGCCCGACGATCTCGAACTGCACATCACCAACCTCGGCCACCGGACCACCGTGGAACTCGCGCCGGAGACCCAGGTCGTCACCATCACCTCGGTACCGCAGACCGACGAACTGCAGATGGTCGGCAACCTGCACCTTCTGGTGCCGAGGAAGGACATGGACCTGGAGTTCTTCAACTGCTTCGGCCTGGTCCGCGGGTTGTTCGCCGGACACGCCGAGGTGCGGGAGAGCTGGATCAGCGACATCACCTTCACCCTCACCGACATCCAGGCGGCGACGCTGCGGCCCGGCAACGTCCGCACCGACCTGCCGTTCGGGCTGCCCCGCGAGCTGGGCTACCTGTTCCTGGCCTTCGACGGCACGTTCGGTCAGGCGACCATGTCGATGGCCGGCGTCCACCTCGACCTCGACATCGACCTGCTGCTCCGCATCGACAAGATCGTCGGACCGGACTTCTTCAAGCAGGACCTCAAGCTGGTCGGGTTGTACGACGGCGTCTACTACCATCGCTACGATCTGCAACAGCCCAGCAAGGTGACGGTCGAGGTCAGCACCTGGGGTATCCCGCTGGCCGAGATTGTCCTGGCGATCTGGCCCGGCCTGGCGGAAAAGTCCCGTAACGGGGTGACTGTGCCCGGTGGCCGGCCGAGCGTGGTGACCATGCTCGACCCGGGAGACGACGTGGACGACTACATCTTCGACCTGCTGGCGTACGCCGCCTGGCCGTTCGACGGCGAGCACGCGCCCAAGCAGGAGAACACCGGCGACGGCGGCGCGTGCTGACCGGCATGCCGACCACGGGACGCCGGCGAGGCACCGGGCTGCTGGCCCTGGTGCTCGCCGGCGGCCTCGTCGGTCCGCTCGGTGGCTGCGCCGAGGGCTGCGCCGACACCGTGCTCCAGGTGTCGCCGGTCGAGGTCGACGACGTGGCCGCCCCGCTCACGGTCAGCGCGCGGCTGACCCGGGACGGCAGGCCGGTCGCCGGGGTCACCGTGAAGCTGGCGGTGATGGTGGTGGGCCCGAACAACGCACACAGCGAGGCAATGTTCTACGCCACCACCGACGCCGACGGCCGGGCGAGCGTGACCCGGCGGGGCGGCGTGGCCCGGCTGTCGCCCATTAACCACCAGGTGACCACGTACAGCGCCTACTTCCAGCCGATGAACAAGATCAACGGAGAGCACCTCTGCTGGTCGAGCGTGTCGGCGCCGATCACCTGCCGCACTGCGGCCGGCGCCGGCCCATGCCCGGTCCGGACGGCGACCTAAGGACGCCAGGTACGGCTGGGGGATGACGCCGGATCATCCTCCGGCCGGAGCGGCGCCTGGTCCGGGCCGGATACGGTCTGGTTCATGAGCGATCAGCACCCCGCGTTGTCCCTTCGTGGCCTGGCCAAGCGGTTCGACACCAAGGTCGCGGTCGCCGGGGTCGACCTGGACGTGCCGGCCGGCTCGTTCTACGGGCTGCTCGGCCCGAACGGGGCCGGCAAGACCACCACCCTGTCGATGGCCGTCGGCCTGCTGCGGCCCGACGCCGGCCAGGCCCGGGTGCTCGGGTACGACGTCTGGGCCGACCCGGTGCGCGCCAAGGGCCTGCTCGGCGTGATGCCCGACGGGGTACGCCTCTTCGACCGGCTCAGCGGCGCCGAGCTGCTGGCGTACCACGGTCTGCTGCGCGGCATGGACCCGGCGGTGGTCGACCAGCGGGCGGCGGAGCTGCTGGACGTGCTGGCGCTCAACGACGCCGGCCGCACCCTTGTGGTCGACTACTCGGCCGGCATGAAGAAGAAGATCGGCCTGGCCTGCGCGCTGCTGCACGGCCCCCGGCTGCTGGTGCTGGACGAGCCGTTCGAGGCGGTCGACCCGGTCTCCGCGGCGCTGATCCGGGACATCCTGCACCGATACGTCGCCGGCGGCGGCACGGTGGTCTTCTCCAGCCACGTCATGGAGACCGTCGAGCGGCTCTGCTCGCACGTGGCGATCCTCGCCGACGGGCGGATCAAGCGGGTCGGCACGCTCGACCAGGTACGCGGTGACCGAAACCTGGAGGAGGTCTTCGTGGCGGTGGTCGGCGGCCGGACCGCGACCGGCGAGGAGCTGTCGTGGCTGTCCCGGTGACCGCGCCCGCCGAGCCGGTCCGGAAGGTCTCCGCCCGGCACTTCGTCCGGCTCAAGCTGCGGGTGTTGGGCAACAACTTCCGCGGCCAGGGTTGGCGGATCGCGCTCTTCGTGGTGGGCCTTCTGTTCGGCCTCTGGTTCGCCGTCGGCGGCTTCTTCCTCCTGGCCGCGCCCGGCCTGGCCGGCGAGTCCCGGTACGCGCTCATGATTGCGGCCTTCGGCGGCGGGCTGCTGGTGCTCGGCTGGCTGCTGCTGCCGCTGGCCTTCTTCGGCGTGGACGAGACCCTGGACCCGGCCCGGTTCGCGCTGCTCCCGCTCTCCCGGCGGGCCCTGGTCACCGGCCTGTTCGCGGCCGCCCTGGTCAGCGTCCCGGTGCTGGCGACGCTGATCGCGGTGGCCGGGCTGGTGGTCACCGCCGGCGCGCTGGGCGGCTGGCTGGCCGCCCTGGTCGGGCTGGTCGGCGTGCTCGCCGGCCTGCTGCTCTGCGTGGCCGCCGCCCGCGCGGTGACCAGCGCGTTCGCCACCATGCTGCGCTCCCGCCGGGTACGCGACCTGGCCGCCGTCCTGCTCGCGGTGCTGGCCGCCCTGCTCGGGCCGCTGCAGATCGCGGTGCTCGCCGCCGTCCGCCAGGCCGACTGGGACCAGCTGACCGGCGTGGCCCGGATCGTCGGCTGGACGCCGTTCGGGGCGCCGTGGACCGCCGGGATCGACGTGGCCGAGGGGCGGGCCTGGGCGGCCGGGTTGAAGCTCCTGATCACCGCGCTGGCCGTCGGCGCGCTGCTGTTCTGGTGGTCCCGCTCGCTGGAGTCCGCGATGGTGGGCGCGGTGAGCGCCGGGCCGTCCCGGGACCGGCGCGGCGCGCTCGGCGGGGCCGTCGCCCAACTCTTCCCGCGGGCGGTCGGCTGGAGCCGGCGGGACCGCTTCGGCGCACTGGTCGCCCGGGAGTGCCGCTACTGGTGGCGGGACGCCCGACGGCGGGCCAACCTGATCACCATCGCGGTGGTCGGCATCTTCGTGCCGGTGATGGTCAACGTGGGCGGCGCCCGGCTCGCGGTGGAGGGCGGCGAGGCGTTGCGCGAGGTGACCGCGAACTCGTCGCCGGTGCTGGTCAGCCTCTCGCTGGTCTTCGTCGGGGTGCTCGCGTCGGTCACCGTGGCCAACCAGTTCGGCTTCGACGGCAGCGCGTACGCGGCCAACGTGGTGGCCGGCGTGCCGGGGCGGCTGGAGCTGCGCGCCCGGATGACCGCGTTCGCGATCTACGTGGTGCCGCTGCTCGTGGCGGTCGCGGTCATCCTCGCCGCGCTGCTGCGGCACCCCGGCTGGCTGGGCGTGATGGCCGGCGCGCTGTTCGCCGCGTACGGCAGCGGGCTCGCGATCAACGGATTCGTCTCCGTGCTCGGCGCGTACGCACTGCCGGAGACGAGCAACCCGTTCGCCATGAACACCGGTGCCGGGGTGGCGAAGAGCCTCCTCACCCTGCTGTCCATGATCGCCTCGGCGGCCGCGGCGGTGCCGATGGTGGTGGCCGCGGCGCTGCTCGGCGACCTTTGGCTCTGGCTGGCCCTGCCCGTCGGCCTGGCCTACGGGGTGGGTGCCGCGCTGCTCGGCTCCTACCTGGCTGGGGACGTGCTGGACCGCCGCCAACCGGAATTGCTGGCCGCGGTCACGCCCCGCCGCTGACCCGGCCGGCTCACTGGGCGGGCGGGGTGCGGCGCAGGACGGCGCAGAGGGTGTAGTTGCTGGTGACCGGGGCGATGCTGACCAGCTCCCAGCCGTACGCCGACAGGTGCTCGACCGCCTCCATTAGCTGGGTGAGCCCGCTCGCCAGGAAGGCCGGGCGCGCGATCAGGGCGAGGTGCCGGTACGGGTAGGCCCGCAGATCGACCTCGCCCCGGAGGACCGCGTCGGCGCCGACCGTACGGGTCTCGGCGAGCTGCTGCGGCGTCACGAACGACATGTCCCGCACGATAGGCGCGGAGGGCCACCTCCGCCGCCCCAAGATCGCGCTCTATCGAGGATGTAGTGGTCTCGCTCGCCGATCGAGGCCACTGTTTCCTGTATTGAGCGTGACCTTGGGGCCGTCAGTCCGGACGGCCGGTGGGGAGAGCGGCGATCAGGGAGCGCCAGGCGTGGGGGGTGAACCGGACGGCGCTGCTGGTCTACCTGAGCGGGCTGATGGCCGAGGCCGGCGAGCAGCTCGCCCGGTTGAACGCTCACGACCGCCCGGCCGACCTGCACGACCGCTTCCTCGGCTGGGCCCAGGCCCGGGGCGGCACAATGTTTCACGTGAATCCTGAGCCGGGTGCCGAGATCCACCACACCGACCCGTTCGCGACGCCGGGCGGGCAGCGTTCCCCGGTACGCCGGTTGCGGGGTCGGCTGGCCGCCCCGGTCACCCTCTGGACGGCGCCCGGGCCGGCCGGGCTGACCGTCTCGTCCACCCTGGTCGCCGAGGGTGAACCGGACCGGCTGCTCGGGCTGATCGACCCTGAGTCGGACCTGTGGGCCGCCGTCGAGGCGGCGGGTCGGTTCGCGGTCGCGCCGCTGGGCCCACCGCACCGGCAGCTCGCCGACCGCTTCGCCGGGCTCTTCCCGTCCCCCGGCGGGCTCTTCGCCATCGGCTCCTGGCTCGACACCCCGTACGGGCCGGTGCCGGCGGACGCGGGCGGGTGGGCCGGCTGCCAGCTCGACACCGCCCGGGAGTACGGCTGGGGCCTGCTGGTCGAGGCCACCATCGAGACGGTCGAGCTGGCCGAGGAGACCGCCCCGCTGCTCCACTACCGGGGCCGGTACCACGAGCTGGGCTGACCGGCCGCCGGCTCGGCGACGTGGCGGTATTCGACCCCCGGAACACCCCCACACCGGCGACCTGGCGGATGCCCGAAGGCCCGGGCCGCCGGATCGGCGACCTCGCGGGGTGCAGAGGTCGGGGATGCCGCAGGATCGGCGACGTGGCGTATTCGACGCCCGGGACACCCCCACCTCGGCGACCTGGCGGATGTCCGAAGGCCGGGCCCCGGATCGGCGACCTCGCGGGATCCGACGGCCCGGACACCCCCACCTCGGCGACCAGGCGATGCGCGGAGGCCGGGCCACCGGATCGGCGACCTGGCGGGGCGCAGAGGTCGGGGATGCCGCAGGATCGGCGACGTAGCGGGGTCCGGGCGACGGGAGACCGCCGGATCGCCGAGGCGGAGCCGATCGAGGCGGGGCCCGGAGTCGATCGAGGCGGGGGCCCGGAGTCGATCTAGCGGCACGATGAGGCGACAGCCGGTGAGCGGAGTGACCTGGGTCACTCGGCGCAGGGGGGCGACCGTTCGGCGCAGCGGGTGACCGGGGTCGATCTGGGCCTTCCCGGGCTGGGAGCGTGCTCTCTACCGTGCGCGAAACTCCCCCACGCCTGCGAAGGTGGTGATCCACAGATGTCCACGGACACACCCGCGTCCGCACCGGCCGAATCCGCGGCGGAGCGGTATCTCGCCGTACAGCGGTCGGACGAGTTCGCCGGGTTGCGGCGCGCGCTGCGCGGCTTCGTCTTCCCGATGACCGTCGCGTTCTTCCTGTGGTACGCGCTCTACGTCATCCTCTCCGCGTACGCGCGGGGCTTCATGGGCACGAAGCTCTTCGGGAACATCAACGTCGCCCTGGTCTTCGGCCTGCTCCAGTTCGTCTCGACGTTCGTCATCGCGTGGCTCTACGCGCGGTTCGCCGACCGGCGGATCGACCCGGTCGCCGACCGGATCCGCGCCGAGCTCGGGGAGGTGACCCATGAGCACGGTCCTCGCGGCTGAGGCGGGCAGCACCACGGCCCGGAACCTCACCATCACGCTCTTCCTGATCTTCGTGGCGATCACGCTGGCCATCACCGTCTGGGCCAGCCGGCAGACGAAGACCGCGACCGACTTCTACGCCGGCGGCCGCTCATTCTCCGGCTTCCAGAACGGCATGGCGATCGGCGGCGACTACATGTCGGCCGCGTCCTTCCTCGGCATCGCCGGCCTAATCGCGCTCTACGGCTACGACGGCTTCCTCTACTCGATCGGCTTCCTGGTCGCCTGGCTGGTGGCGCTGCTGCTCGTCGCCGAACTGCTGCGCAACTCCGGCCGGTACACGATGGCCGACGTGTTGGCGTTCCGGATGCGGCAGCGGCCGGTGCGGACGGCGGCGGCGGTCTCCACCATCACGGTGTCGATCTTCTACCTGCTGGCCCAGATGGTCGGCGCGGGCGCGCTGGTCGCGCTGTTGCTCGGCATCAAGCCGGGCACCACCTTCCTCGGCATGGACGCCGACACCGCGAAGGTCGCCACCATCATCCTGGTCGGCGCCCTGATGATCATCTACGTCACCGTGGGCGGCATGAAGGGCACCACGTACGTGCAGATCGTCAAGGCGTTCCTGCTCATGAGCGGCGCCATCGTGATGACCCTGCTCGTGCTGGCGCACTACAAGTTCAACCTCTCCACGCTGCTCGGCGATGCGGCGAACGCTTCCGGCAAGGGACAGAAATTCCTGGAGCCCGGGCTGCGTTACGGCGTGGAGAGCGGCGACGCGCTGAAGACCTTCTACAGCAAGATGGACCTGCTCTCGCTCGGCATCGCGCTGGTGCTCGGCACCGCCGGCCTGCCGCACATCCTGATCCGCTTCTACACGGTGCCGACCGCGAAGGCGGCCCGCAAGAGCGTGCTCTGGGCGATCGGCATCATCGGCACCTTCTACCTGCTCACCCTGGCGCTGGGCTTCGGCGCGGCGGCGCTGGTCGGCAGCCAGGCGATCACCGCACAGGACAAGGCCGGCAACACGGCGGCGCCGCAACTGGCCGAGGCGCTGGGCATCAAGTTCCTGGGCGGCGACCTGGGCGGCGCGACCCTGCTGGCGATCATCGCGGCGGTCGCGTTCGCCACCATCCTGGCCGTGGTCGCCGGGCTCACCCTGGCCTCGTCGTCCAGCCTGGCGCACGACTTCTACGCCAACGTGATCAAGGACGGCCAGGCGTCCGAGCGGCAGGAGGTGAACGTCGCCCGGATCTCCGCGCTGGTGATCGGCGCGATCTCGATCGTCCTGTCGATCTTCGCGCAGAGCCTGAACGTGGCCTTCCTGGTGGCGCTGGCCTTCGCGGTGGCCGCCTCGGGCAACCTGCCGGCGATCCTCTACAGCCTGTTCTGGCGGCGGTTCAACACCTCCGGCGCGGTCTGGGCGATCTACGGCGGCCTGCTCGCCGCCGTGGTGCTGGTCTTCTTCTCCCCGGTGGTGTCCGGGGCGCCGACGGCCATGTTCCCGGATCACGACTGGCACTGGTTCCCGCTGTCCAACCCGGGCATCATCTCGATCCCGTTCGGCTTCCTCTGCGGCTGGATCGGCACCCTGGTGTCCCGAGAGCACGACGAGGAGAAGTACGCGGAGCTGGAGGTGCGTTCCCTCACCGGAGCGGGCGCGCACTGACGACGCCATCGGGATGGGCCGGAGCCGTCGGCGGCTCCGGCCCATCCGCTTGAGTAGGCTGGCCGGTATGAAGGTTGCTCCCCGTTTCGGCCCCGGACACCGCATCCTCGTCACCGGCGGCGCCGGCTTCGTGCCGTCGCACCTGGTCGACCGGCTCATCGAGCGCGGTTGCACGGTCGTGGTGCTGGACAACTTCGTCACCGGCTCGAAGGACAACATCGGCCACCTGCTGGAGAAGCCGACCTTCACGCTGATCGAGGCGGACGTCTCCGAGGGGCTGCCGACCCACCACCCGGCCATGGCGGAGCGGTTCGACGCGATCCTGCACATGGCCTCCCCGGCGAGCCCCACCGACTTCGAGAAGCTGCCGGTGGAGATCCTGCGGGTCGGCTCGGTCGCCACCCTGGAGCTGCTGGAGCGGGCCACCGCCGACGGCGCCCGGTTCCTGATGGCCTCCACGTCCGAGGCGTACGGGGACCCGAAGGAACACCCGCAGCGCGAGACGTACTGGGGCAATGTCAACCCGATCGGCATTCGGAGCGTCTACGACGAGGCGAAGCGCTTCTCGGAGGCGGCCACCATGGCATACCACCGGAGCCGGGGCACCGACACCGCGATCGTCCGGATCTTCAACACGTACGGGCCGCGGATGCGGCCGGACGACGGGCGGGCCATCCCCACCTTCATCTCCCAGGCGCTGCGGGGCGAGCCGATCACCGTGCACGGCACTGGCAACCAGACCCGGTCGATCTGCTACGTGGACGATCTGGTGCGCGGCATCCTGCTGCTGCTCGACTCGACCGAGACCGGCCCGATCAACTGCGGCACCGAGCACGAGATGTCGATGCGGCAGCTGGCGGAGACGATCGTGTCGCTGACCGGAAGCAGCTCTGAAGTGAGCTACATCACTCGGGCCGCCGACGACCCGGAGATGCGGCGCCCCGATCTCACCCTCGCCCGTGAGCTGTTGGGATACGAACCGACCGTGGCGCCCGAAGACGGCCTTCGACGCACCATCGACTACTTTCGCGGTCGGCTAGGGTACTGACCCCGGCTGGGAGGACGCTGACACCCGGCTGCGCCTGAGGGTGGCACTGGTCCCACGGGCCTACCCTCGGTGGCATGTCAGCGACCACGTCTGCCGACGCCCCGTTCCCGTACGTCAGTCGGAGCGCGGGCCGCGCCCAGGTGCCCGGCCCCGGCCGGAGCGCCACCGGGCGCGCCCGCGCGACCGACGCCCGCTGGTACCCGTCGTACGACGAGGAGCCACGCTCCGGCGGGCCCGGCAGCCCCGGTGGACCCACCGGGCCGGGCGGCCCGGGCGGTCCTGGTGCTCCGCGCCGGCCCGGTCCCCGCCCGCGCTGGGGACGCATCGGCCTGGTGGCCGGCGTCGCGGTGCTGGTGCTCGCGCTGCTCGGCGGCGCCGGTGCCTGGCTCTACGCCCGAAACCTCGACAAGGACCTGGCCCGGACCGATCCGTTCTCGGCGATCACCGGCGAGCGGCCGGCCAAGAAGGTCGACGGCGCGCTCAACATCCTGATGGTCGGCACCGACTCCCGGGACCCGGACGCCCCGATGGACAAGGCCGGCGAGTGGCGCGCGGACACCATGATCCTCATGCACATCCCGGCCGACCACAAATCGGCCTACCTGGTCTCCATCCCCCGCGACCTTTACGTGCCGATCCCGCAGAACGCGGGGGCGTCCTGCGACTCGGGCCAGCGCAACAAGGTGAACGCGGCGTTCGCGTTCGGCGGGCTGCCGCTCGCGGTGAAGACCGTCGAGTGCTTCACCGACGTCCGGATCGACCACGTCATGGCGATCGACTTCGCCGGGTTCAAGGACGTCACCGACGCCCTGGGCGGGGTCGACCTCACGGTGGACCGGACCATCACCTCGATCCACAAGCCGCACCGGAAGTTCACCAAGGGCGTGAACCACATGAACGGCGCCGAGGCTCTCGACTGGGTGCGGCAGCGCAAGCAGTTCCCCGAGGGCGACTTCGCCCGGATGCGCCACCAGCAGGAGTTCCTCAAGGCGCTGATGGACAAGGCAGCCAGTACCGGCACCCTGACCAACCCGAAGAAGCTGAACGACTTCCTCAAGGCGGTGACCGCCGCAGTCACCGTCGACCAGGACTTCTCGTTGACCGACATGGCGATGGAGTTCCGCAACCTGCGGGGCGAGAACCTGACCTTCATCACCAGCCCCAACCGCGGCGGGCAGACCATCGACGGCCAGTCGGTGGTGGTCTCCGACCGGGAGAAGGCGCTGGCGATGTACCAAGCCATCGCCTCGGACACCATGGCCGAGTGGGTGAAGGCCAACAAGCCAGGCGCCAACGGCAACTGATCCCGCTCGGGCACACCACGCCGATCGGCGGTTGAGGAATCGCCCACTGCGGGCCAACCGCCGATCGGCTGCACTCAATTAGCCGTTCGGGCATCTGGCCTGGACAAGCGCCGAGATGTGCCGGCGGAGATCGCCGAGGAGGTCGCGAGAACGGGTACGGATACGTACAGTGGTCCCGCCCCCGATCATCGAGCTGGAGCACGCATGCCGGTCCAGACCAGCCGTCGCCCTCCGTCACTGGCTCCCGGCGCACCCGGCCGGGTGCCGCCGACCATCCCCACCCAGCCCGGCCCGGGCGGTCGCGGTCCCCGCAACTCGAAGAAGCGGACCAAGCGCAAGGACCCGCTCTGGGCCCGACTCACGCTGATCTTCGGTGCCGTGCTGATGATGACCAGCGGTGTCGCGATCGTCGGCAGCAAGGCGGTGATCGGCCAGGCCACTAGCAGCATCCAGCAGGGCAGCCTGCTCGGCGAGGCGGGCAAGTCCAAGGCCGAGGGCGGCAAGAACCTGGACGGCCCGATCGACATGCTGCTGCTCGGCGTCGACGCCCGGGCGAGCTGGGCGGCCGACGACGTCCGGTCGGACAGCATCATCATCCTGCACATCCCGGCCAGCCACGACCAGGCGTACCTGATCTCCATCCCCCGAGACACCGAGGCGGAGATCCCCGGGCATGGCACCGACAAGATCAACGCAGCTTTCCAGTTCGGCGCGCAGAAGGGCGGCGGCTGGGAGGGCGGCGCACAGATGATGGCCAAGACCATCAAGAAGATGACCGGGATCAGCTTCGACGGCGCGGCGATCATCAACTTCGGCGGCTTCAAGAAGGTCATCGACGCGCTCGGCACCGTCAAGATCTGCGTCAGCCACGAGGTCACCTCCAAGCACATGTCGTACGTCAACGGCAAGCCGATGTGGAACTCCGACGCCGAGAAGCTGGGCAAGCCGATGACGCCGGTGGTGCACAAGAAGGGCTGCCGGGAGATGAAGGGCTGGGAGGCCCTCGACTTCGCCCGGCAGCGCTACGGCCTGCCCCGCGGGGACTACGACCGCCAGCAGAACCAGCAGCAGCTGATCAAGGCGATGGCGAAGAAGGCCAGCGAGAGCGGCATGCTGACCAACCCGATCAAGCTGAACCAGCTGATCAAGGCGGCCGGCGAGTCGCTCATGCTGGACACCGGCGGCGTGAAGATCGAGGACTTCATCTTCACCCTCAAGGGCCTCAGCGGTAACGACCTGGTCACGCTGCGGACCAACGGCGGAAACTTCGCTACCGCGGCCAGCGGCCGGGAGATGCTCAACGAAACGAGCAGGCAGATGTTCACCGCGGTCAAGGAGGACAAGCTCGCCGACTTCGTGGCGATGAACCCGGAGGTCCTCTCCACCCGGAAGTGAGGGTGACCCGGCGGTAGCTGCGGCGAAAGCGGCCACCGCCGGGTGCCCGGCCCCGTAGCCTGACATGAGCAGGTCTCACGTCAGGGCTGCGGGGAGGGGCTGTCACGTTCAGGCCAGCACGGACCAGGCGCGGGCGGGGTCGACCCGCCCGCTGGCCCCGGTTCTTCCTCGGCGCCGGCCTCGCCCTGGTCCTGCTCGCCACGCTCGGCGTGGCCGGGCTGCACTGGCTCACCAACCGGTACGACCGTACGGTGGAAAAGGAGCAACTGCTCGCCCCGGCGGCCCGGCAACCGCGTACCGACCTGTCCCGCGGGCTCAACTACCTGCTGGTCGGCTCCGACCACCGGCCCGGCGCCAAGCCCGAGGACCAGCGCTCGGACAGCATCCTGATCGTGCACGTCCCGGCCGGGATGCGGCAGGCGTACCTGATCTCGATCCCGCGCGACCTGCTGGTCGCCATTCCGGCGGCGCCCGGCTACGGCGGCGGCCAGGACAAGGTCAACGCGGCGTACGAGCACGGTGGCGGCGGCGAGGCGGGGGCCCGACTGCTCTCCGCCACCCTGACCCAGCTCACCGGCCTGCGCTTCGACGGTGCCGCGCTGATCGACTTCTCCGGCTTCAAGCAGGTCATCGACCTGCTCGGCGGCATCCGGATGTGCGTCGACACCGAGGTCCGGTCGGTCCACACCCACACCCTGTTCACCCCCGGCTGCCAGCAGATGGACGGCGCCCGGACCCTGGACTACATCCGCCAGCGCTACGACCTGCCCGACGGCGACTACGACCGGCAGCGGCACCAGCAGCAGATGCTCCGCGCGGTGCTGGACAAGGCCGGCGAGACGCACCTGCGCAACGACCCGGTGAAGCTCGACCGGGTGCTCCGGGCGGTCGGCGGCGCGCTGACCGTGGACACGAACGGCGTGGCGCTGGAGGATCTGCTCTTCGCGCTCCGCTCGCTCCCCCCGGACGCGTTGCACGGGGTGCAGGTGCCGTCGTACCCGCAGACCATCGGCGAGGTCTCCTACGTGGTGCTGGACAACGGCGGCAACGGCCTCTTCGACGCGGTGCGGGCCACCCGCATGCCGGAATGGGCCGGGGCGAATCCCCGCTGGGTCAACCGGCTCTGAGCCGGACAGCCGTCTAGGCTAGGTAGCCGTGTTCGGACCTCAGGTTCCCAGCGTGCCCGCGTCGGCCGTGCCCGACGACACCTACCTGCTCGACGTCCGGGAGGACGACGAGTGGGCCGCCGGCCATGCGCCCGCCGCCCACCACCTGCCGATGACCGAGCTGCCCGGCCGGCTGGCCGAGGTCCCGGACGACCGCGAGGTGGCCGTGATCTGCCGCTCCGGCGGGCGGTCCGCGCAGGTCGTCGCGTACCTCCTGCGCAACGGCTGGGACCAGGTGCGCAACGTCGAGGGCGGGATGGGTGACTGGGCCGCCGCGGGCCGCCCCGTGGTCACCGACGACGGGCAGCCGGGCCAGGTCGTCTGAGGAGCCGGGCGGCATGACCTCGCCCCTGATCTTCGCGCACCGCGGCTCCTCATACGACCTGCCCGAGCACACCCTCGCCGCGTATCTACGCGCCCTCGACGAGGGCGCCGACGGGCTGGAGTGCGACGTCCGGCTGACCCGGGACGGGCACCTGGTCTGCGTACACGATCGCCGGCTGGACCGGACCAGCAACGGTCACGGGCTGGTCAGCGCGCGTACGCTCGCCGAGCTGGAGCTGCTGGACTTCGGTTCCTGGCATCCGGGCGCGACGGCGGCCGAAGGGGACGAACCGCTCGACGAGTCGCACACCCGGCTGCTCACCCTGGAACGGCTGCTCGACGCCGTGCTGGCCGCCGGCCGGCCGGTCCGGCTGCTGATCGAGACCAAGCACCCCTCCCGGTACGGCGGGGACGTGGAACGCCGGCTGGTCGCCCTGCTGCGCCGGTACGGCCTCACCGAACCGGGACCGGACGACCCCGTCCGGGTCACCGTGATGTCCTTCTCCCCGCTCGCCGTACGCCGGATCCGTGACCTCGTGCCCGGCCTGCCCACGGTGCTGCTGCTGGAGGTGCTGCCACGCTGGATGCGGCTGGGTCGGCTGCCGTTCGGCACCCGGATCGCCGGGCCGGGGATCGCCCTGGTCCGGGCCCGGCCGCAGCTCGTCCCCGCGCTGCGGGCCGCAGGCAACCAGGTCTACGTCTGGACGGTGAACCAGCCGGAGGACCTGGACCTGGTGCTGGCCGCCGGGGTGGACGGGGTGATCACCGACCGGCCCGCCCGGGCGCTGGCCCGGCTGGGCCGTTGAGCCGGGTCGAGCCGTCCCACCGCCGGACCCGCCCGCCCGGGCGAGGGGTGTCCCCGGGACCGGTCGGCGCGGCACACTCGGGACATGCCGGAGCGAATTGACTACGCCGCCCTCATCGCCGGCCACGACAGCGTGCTCAAGATGATCAACTCGGGACAGTCCGGGCTGCCGGTGCTCACCCGGCTGCTCGGGGTGGTCCAGCCCGCCGTCGGCGCGGCCAGCCTGGCGTTCGTGGAGTTCGCCCCCGCCGGCGGCCGGGTGATCGCCGCGACCGGCAGCGCCGAGTCGCTCATCGGCCGCCCGTTGCCGGCCGCCGACCCGGCCACCGTGTGCCTCCTCTCCGGCCCCCCGGTACGCGAGGTCCGCGTCAACCGCATCCCGAGCGCGCTCGCCGACGAGGTGGCCGGGCGGGGACTGCACCGGATGATCGTGGCGCGGGTCGAGATCGGCGGCCTCACCGTGGGCAGCCTGCACGCCCTCTACCCGGCGGAGGCCGCGCTCGACGACTCCCACCACGCCGTCCTGGGCTACATCGCCGCCTGCATCGCCCATATGTACGGCGACCAGACCGGCCTGCCGGTGCACGGCGACGGCCCGGTGGTGGCGGCGCTCGCGGACGGCCTGGCGGTGGTGGATCGCGAACAGCACGTACGGCTCTGGAACCCGGCCGCCGCCCAGGTGACGGGCCGCCCGCCCGCCGAGGCGCTGAACCGCCCGCTCCCGTTCCCGCTGCCCCCGCCCGGGCAGGTGCTCGACCACCGAATGCCGGACGGCCGCTGGCTGCGGATCACCTCCGGGGAACTGCCCGGCCCGGGCACGCTGCGGGTGGTCACCTTCCGCGACATCACCGACCAGCAGCGCCGCGACCACGACCGGGACCTCTTCGTCGCGGTGACCAGCCACGAGCTGCGCACCCCGGTCACCGTGATCAAGGGGTACGCGGACACCCTCACCGACCACTGGGAGTCGCTCGGCGACGACGACCGGCGGCATGCCGCGCGGATCATCGGGCAGCGGGCCAACGAGCTGGCCCGGCTGGTCGACCGGCTGCTCACGGCCGCCACCGAGAACCGGCCCGGCGGGGAGCCGGCCGCGCCGTTCGACCTCGCCGACGCGCTCCGGGCCGCGGTGCCCGACCTGCCGGCGGACGTCCGGCACCGGGTCGTCCTCGATCTGCCGGTCGACCTGCCCAAGGCGCTCGGTGACCGGCACAGCCTGGCCACCGTGCTCACCGAGCTGAGCACCAACGCCGGGAAGTACTCGCTGCCGAACACCCCGATCGAGGTCTCCGCCGAGGCGAGCGGGCGGATGGTCGCCTTCCGGGTCGCCGACCGGGGCATCGGCATCCGGCCGGAGCACGTGGAGCGGGCGTTCGACCGGTTCTGGCAGGGGGAGTCCGGCGACCGCCGGCGCTACCCGGGAGCCGGACTGGGGCTGTATCTCGTCCGCCAGATCGTTGAACAGCAGAATGGATGGGTATCCCTCCGACCGAGAGCCGGTGGGGGTACGGTCGCAGAGGTGCGGCTGCCCCGGGGGTGACCTGGGCGCAGCCGGGGGGCGGAAGGAACGACGGTGTCGAGGGGTTCGGCCGAACGATCGTGGTGCGTGGTGGTGCCCCATCACGCCACCGGCGCGCGCCTGGCCCGGCACCGGCTGGCCGACGAGCTGACGGACGTGGTGTCGCCGGTCCTGCTCGCGGACCTGGTCGCGGTCCTCGCCGAACTGGTCGGCAACGCCGTCCGACACGCCGACCCGCTGCCCGGCGGCGTGGTCCGGGTGGCCTGGCGGCTGAGCCCGGCAGTCGACGGTCACCGCGTGCAGCTCCGGGTCACCGACGGCGGCTCCGCCTCCGGCCCGCTGATGCGGGCGGCCACCCCGGACGCGATCGACGGGCGTGGCCTGCAGATCGTCACCGGCCTGGCGAGCCGCTGGGGCGTCGAGCGGGACGGCCTCGGGCAGTGCGTCTGGGCCGAATTCGACCCCATCCGGTCGGCCCGGTCCGACCTGGTCGCCGCCGGTTGAGCGGCCGGCAGGGCGGGTCCTGCCCCACCGCTCCGGTCCGGCATCTAGGCTGTGTCGCCATGAGCGAGCGCAGCGAGCGAATCATCGGGCACAGCGCTGTGGAGGCTCACGCGGCCGCCGAGCGCAGCGAGGCGGCAGCGTGAGCAAGCGTCGAAAGAGCCAGCGGGCAGTCGAAGCCAGTCCGAAGCGGGAGAAGGTGCGCGACGTCTTCGTGCCCCGACCGTTCGAGGGGCTGGTCGACGAGCCGGAGTGGATCGCCCTGCGCGAGCTGGTTCCGGCCGCCTCCGCGCCGCTGCGGCTGACCCCCGAGCTGGTCGAGGAGTTCGGCGAGCGGCCGGTCACCCTGGCCACCGTGCTGCCGATGGCCGCCCCGGCGATGACCAAGCCGGACGGGCGGGTCTTCATCGGTCTCCAGCGGCACCAGCAGTCCGGCGACGTCTCCCGGGACCTAGCGGACGCGTTGCTCTGCGCGCTGCGTACCGAACCGGGCGGCCAGGTGACGGTGCCGCCGCTGCCCGGCCCGGGCCCCCGCCTCCAGGACATCCTGGTCGACGGCCCGCTGGAGATCACCATGCACGACGGGTTCGAGTTCTGGCTCGACCCGGGGGCGGCCGACGACCCGAACGTGCAGGCGTCCCTGGAACGGGCCAACGCGGCGGTCTACCCGACGGTGAAGCTGGCGGCGGCGCGGGCCGCGTACTGGTGCCAGGTGCCGGAGAAGGCGCACGTGCGCTGGGTCCTGCCGGACGACGAGGACGCCGCGCTGGACGCGCTGTCCCGGCTCAGCGTGGCCGGCACGCTGGCCCTCGGCGAGCGCACCCGGTTCGCCGGCATGTTCCGGGCGCACGGCCGCCTGGTGCCGGTCTGGGACCTGCCCGAGGACGTGCCGGCCGCCGAGTGGGAGGAGCCGGTGACCGAGCTCGCCAAGCGGTACGCCGAGGCGCTGGAGGAGCGGGAGCCGCTGGACGCCGCCGGGCGCCGGGCCCGGCAGGGCCTCCTCGGCCGCCAGCTCACCCTGCGCTGACCTGACCCTTCGAGCCGGGCCCGGTGTCGACCGGGGCCCGCGTCGTCAGCGGCGCAGCGGCTCGCGGACCAGCGGGCAGGACATGCAGCGCGGCCCACCCCGGCCGGAGCCCAGCTCGGAGCCGGCGATGGCGATCACCTCGATGCCGGCCCGTTCCAGTTGGGCGTTGGTCTCCACGTTCCGCTCGTAGCCCACGCAGAGCCGGGGCGCGAGGGCGAGGGTGTTGTTGCCGTCGTCCCACTGTTCCCGCTCGGCGGTGACCGGGTCGAGGCCGGTGTCGATAACCCGGAGCTGGTCGAGGTCCATCGCGTCGGCGGCGGCGCGCAGGAACGGTGCCGGGCCGTCGACCCGCGGCTCGTCGCCGTCCGCCCCGGCGATGACCGTGTACGCCGACAGCGAGTTGGCGATGTTCGGGTACATCAGCACGGCGTCCACGTCGACCATCGTGCAGACGGTGTCCAGGTGCATGGTGGCCCGCTCCTGGGCGATCGGGACCACCAGGATGGTGTGCGCCAGCCCAGCGGCGAAGACCTGCCGGGCCAGGCGTTCCGCCCCGGCCGGGGTGGTCCGCTCGCCCACCCCCACGGCGAGCACGCCCGGCGCGAGGAGCAGTACGTCGCCGCCCTCCAGGTGCTCCAGATCGGAGTGGTAGACGAACTGCGTACCGGCGAAGCGCGGATGGTGCCGGTAGATGGCGTCGGTCAGCCCGCTCTCCCGCCGCCGCGCCGGCATGGCCAGACTGGTCACCCCGACCCGGTCCCCGATCCAGACCGAGGAGTCCCGGGTGAAGAGCAGGTTGGGCAACGGGTCGATGACGAAGTCGTGCCGGTCCATCAGTGTCCAGACCAGACCGCCGGGCCGATCCCGGCCGATCCGCAGCTCCTCGTGGGCGAGCCCGGCGATGAACACGTCGGCCAGGGCGGCCGGGTCGAGGTACGCGAGATGCTCGGCGACCCGCGCGCGCAGGGTGTCCCCCAGCCGGGGTGAGCGCAGCACCAGTTCGGTGAGTTCCGCCCGGGCGTCCGGCAGGGCGAGCGTCTCGGCCAGCAGCGTCGCCAGGTAGAGCACCTCCACACCCCGGGCGCGCAGGGCGGCCGCGAAGGCGTCGTGCTCCTCCTGCGCCCGGCCGACCCATGGGATAGCGTCGAAGAGCAACGAGTCGTTGTTGCGCGGCGTGAGCCGGGCGAGTTCCGGCCCGGGGCGGTGCAGCAGCAGGGTGCCGAGCCGACCGACCTCGCTGTCCACGTAGTGGGTCACCTTCGCAGCGTAGGGCAGGTCTTGCGCACCATCCGGGAAAAGAACTGTGAATGAATATGGCATTCATCCGCACTCATTCCGGTGCTCCAACTTGCCGACCACCCGGGTCCGCAACGTAGGGTAGTGGGCACGTAACTTCGAGGGACCTTTTGCCGGAGGTCGCGATGACTGTCTTTCCCGCTCGACGAGCCGTACCCACCCGGGCATTGCCACCCGTGGCGGTGCCGCCACCCCGGGTCGAGGCCACCCCGGTGCTCGAGCCGGCCCGCCCGACACCGCTCGAGTGGGCGCGCCGGCGCCGGGCCGAGCGGGGGGCCCGCCGGCTGGAAGCGGCCGGGGCCCGCGCCCTCGGCCAGCTCAACCACCTCGGCCCGGCCTGGCACGTCATCGAGTGGCCCCGGACGGACGTCGCGGACGTCCTGCTCGACCGCGGTCAGGACGAGCGGGCCGGGTTCCTCGCCATCGGGCCGAGCGGCCTCTTCGCGGTCACCATCGCAGACCACGGCCGGGCGCGGGTGCTCGTCGCCGGCGACGTGGTGCAGATCAACGGCAAGCGTCCGCCCTATGTGGCCGAGACGCGCCGGGACGCCAAGCGGGCCAGCAAGGCCCTCTCCGAGGCGGTCGGCCTGCCCATCCCGGTCACCCCGGTGCTGACCTTCGTCGGTTCCGGGGTGATCAGCGTCTACGGCCTGCCCAAGGACTGCCTCATGGCCACCCACCGGGAGTTGGACCGGCTGCTCGTGGCGGCCGGCAACCGGATCAGCCCGGCCACCGCCGAGAAGCTGTCCCAGGTCGCCCAGCACCCGTCCACCTGGCTCAACGGCACGTACCGTCCAGCTGCCGACTACCGGTGGTACGACGAGGGCCAAACGGCCGCTGACAAGCGGGCCGCCCGCCGGTAACGTCTCCGGCGACGCCACGCGGCCCACGGACCTGCCCCGGTGGTTCCGTCGGCCCGCGCCGTCGCCGGCCGCCCGACACCGGGCCCTCTCCCACCGGCACCTGTCCCACGGCTCCGCCGCGGCGAGCGGCCCCGGCGGCCGGAGGATCCAGCGCGGTCGGGCGGTCGTCGTGACGACCGGCTAGCGTGGACAGACCGTCGGTGTACATAGGAGGCGCGGTGGCCCACGTCGAACTCTCGCTCTCGGAAGTGCTCGTACCCGCGGCGGGGACACCGAACGAGCAGGAGTTCGACAACTTCGGCCAGTGGTCCGCCACGGTCTCCGGGGCCGCCGAGCCGTGTCTGCTGGTCGACGCCGACACCACCGTGGTGGCGATCTCGTCGGCCGGCTGCGACCTGCTCTGCCTGGGCGCGCCCGAGGACGTGATCGGACGGCCGCTGCTGGAGGGCGTGCGCCTGGTCGACTTCAGCGCCCAGCCGAGCGAGCTGACCGAGCAGGAGACCGACAAGATCCCACCGCTGCTCGCCTTGCACTCCGGTCGGCTCGCCCGGGGACTGCTCCGGGTCCAGGGCCCCGGTGCCGACGCCGGCACCACGGTGGACGCCATCTCCACGCCGGTGCTCGCCGAGGGCACCGTCGCCGGCTCGTTGACCTTCTTCTCTCCGGTCTGACCTGCGAAAACGTGTGGCCTTCGCCGCACCGGGCGATGCTGGGACCGGCCCCGCCGAGGCCGTAAGGTGCCAACATGCTCGATGTCGCTCTCCTGCCGGGCGAGTACGCCGTGTGCCGCCTGCCGGCCGGCACCACCCTGCCGCCGCAGGTCTGGGGCGAGCTGGGTGCCGGCGACGTGGTGACGGTGAGCTGGACGGCCGACGGGATCTCGCTGATCTGCCCGACGGGGCGGGTGCCCGATCACGCGGACGTCGAGACGGACTGGCGCTGCCTACGCCTGGTCTGCCCGCAGGAGCCGCCGGTCACCGGCACCCTCGCCGCGCTGGTCGACCCGCTCGCCCGGGCCCGGGTGAGCGTCGTGGCCTTCTCCACCTACGACACCGACCACGTGCTGGTGCCCGCGGTGCGGCTGGCCGAGGCGACCGGCGCGCTGGAGCGGGCGGGGCACCGGATCCACGAGTGACCTTCACCCGAACGGGGGATGCTCCTACGATGGGCTCGGCCAGCCGGCCGCAATGACGTCCGTCGTGCCGAGGATCGGACCGTGCCCACCCTGCCACCCCGCCCCGTCGCCCGCCGCCGACCGACCGCCCCGGCGGCGCGGCTCGCCCTGCCGGCGATCCCGGCCGTCCTGGTCGCGCTGCTGCTCGGTGCCTGCGGCACCCCGCCGGAGCTGCGGCAGTCGACCGCCCCGACCAGCCCCGTCCCGACCGCCACCGGCGTACCCACCCCGACCCCGCCGACCGGGACGCCGAGCGCCCCGGCCACCCTCGCCCCCACCCCCACCGAGCAGGCCGCCGCGCCCTGCCGGTCCGGCCCCTCCGCCGACCAGGTGGTGTCGCTGCTGCGCGGTCCGGCCCGGGTGCTGCCCCGGGACGTCCGGGTCACGGTCCGGACCGGGCCGCTCTGCGCCGAGGACTGGCAGTACACGGTGCTGCGGGTGACCGGACACGAGGAGCTGCAGGTGGTGACCCGGGGCAAACCCACCGACCTCGAGCTGGTGACCGCGGGGACGGACGTCTGCGGCGTCGAGGTACGCACCGTCGCACCACCCGGCATCCGCACCCTGGCCTGCGACGGCACCTCGGGTGCGTAGGCTGGTCGGCATGCCGGGAACACCGCCGACCCGCTTCGTCTACCTGGGTCCCGAGGGCACCTTCGCCGAACAGGCGCTGCGTACCCTGCCCGCCGCCGAGCGCGGCAGCCGCACGCCGGCCCGCAGCGTCGGCGAGGCGCTGGACGCCGTACGGGCCGGGGAGGCGGACGCGGCGCTGGTGCCGCTGGAGAACTCGATCGGCGGCGCGGTCGGGGTGACGCTGGACGAGTTGGCCGAGGGCGAGCCGCTGGTGATCACCCGCGAGGTGATCCTGCCGGTGGAGTTCGTGCTCGCGGCCCGACCGGGTGCCTCGCTGGCCGAGGTACGCGGCGTGGCGGCCCATCCGCAGGCGTCCACCCAGTGCCGGGGCTGGCTGCGCGACCACCTGCCCGACGCGACCGTGGTCGACGTGCTCTCCAACGGTGCCGCCGCCGCGGGCGCGGCCGCCGGCGAGTACGACGCGGCCATCTGCGCGCCGATCGGCGCGGCCCGGCACCGGCTCACCGTGCTCGCCGACAAGATCGCCGACCACCCGGACGCGGTGACCCGGTTCGCGCTGGTGTCCCGCCCGGGCCCGCCCCCGCCGCCCACCGGCGACGACGTCACGTCACTGGCGGTCTACATCGCCCACGACCGGGTCGGTGCGCTGCTCTCGGTGCTCATGGAGTTGGCCGTCCGCGGGGTGAACCTGACCCGGATCGAATCCCGCCCGACGGGCGAGGCGCTCGGCCGGTACGTCTTCTTCCTCGACTGCACCGGGCACGTCGCCGACGTCCGGCTCGGTGAGGCGTTGCAGGGGCTGCGCCGGGTCTGCGCGGGCGTACGCTTCCTCGGGTCGTACCCCCGGCACCGCTGGAGCCCGGCGGCGACCGACCGGCCGGTCCCCGCTCCCGCCGGTCTCTCCGACGCCGACTACGCCGACGCGGCGGCCTGGCTGTCGCGGCTGCGCGCGGGCGAGCTGAGCTGACGGGGCGCGGGACGCCCGGACGGGCGTCCCGCACACCCGACGGTCACTGCAGCAGCCCGCCGAGCAGGCCGCCCTGCTCCTGCTGGGCACCGCTGCCCGGCACCGGCCGCTCCTCGGACGGCTGGACCACGACGAAGCCCTGACCGGCGAAGCTCATGGTGAACGCCTCACCGGTGCGCCGGCCGATCAGCGTGCCGAGGCCGAGCTGCTCGGCCCGGTGGTAGCCGGTCTGCAGGTTGGCCGACCAGCAGACCGCGGCCTGCGGGTCGACGTAGGTCGGGGCGTCCACGTTGAGCACCACCGGGGTGCCCTCGGTGGTGACGGCGATCCGGCCGTGGCCGGTGAAGACGCAGTTGAACAGCCCGCCGGCGGCGAAGCCCATGCCGCCGACCATCTTGATGTCGTAGTTGAGCGTGGAGTCGAAGGCGAGCACGCTGGAGCCGTTGATCGACAGGGCGTCGCCGGGCTCCAGGTCGATGATGTGCACGTCCTTGGCGAGGTCGGCGAGGAAGACGTCGCCCCGGCCGGTGAGCTTCATCAGCGGCACACCCTCACCGGTGAGCCGCTGCTTGATGAACTTGCCGATCCCGCCGGAGCCGAGCGCCTGGAACTGCACCTGCCCCTGGTACGCGACCATGGACCCGACCCGGGCCATCGCCTCGCCGTTCAGCTCGATCTTCAGCATCTTGGAGTTCTGCAGCCGCATGCCCGGCTGCTGGGACTCCTTCTCAAGGTTCTCCGCGGAGAACAGCGCGCTGCGCATGGGTTTCCTCCTGCATCGGGATGTGCCTGCTCCCGCAGGTTAGGGGAACCGCGCAACGTCGGGGATCGGCCGAGCGGGGCGGACGGCGCGCCCGGTCAGGCCCAGCCGAGGGCGTGCAGCCGCTCGTCGTCGATGCCGAAGTGGTGGGCGATCTCGTGCACCACGGTCACCGCGACCTCGTCCACCACGTCGTCCTCGGTGTCGCAGATGCGCAGGATCGGGTTCCGGTAGATGAGGATGCGGTCCGGCAGGACGCCCGAGTAGTCCCAGCCGCGTTCGGTCAGCGCGTGCCCCTCGTAGAGTCCGAGCAGGTCCTCGCCGGGAGGTGGCTCGTCCTCCACCAGGATGACGACGTTGCTCATCAGCCCGAGCAGTTCCTCGGGCACCTCGTCGAGGGCCTCGCCGACCAGCTCCTCGAACCGCTCACGGCTCATCTCCACGGCCACGCGCCCATTCTTCCCGCCCCGGTGCCCCCTCGACCAACCAAGATCGGCACGAGGTCACGGAAGGAGTGGCTAGCCAGCACTCCTTCCGTGACGGTGTGGCGCGACCGGTCAGGCCAGACGGGCGTTCAGGGTGATCTGCGCGCCCGGGGAGAGCAGCCGGGAGATCGGGCAGTTCTCCTTGGCCGCCTCGGCCAGCTTGGTGAACTGGGCCTCGTCCATGCCCGGGACCTGGCCGACGGTCTCCAGGTCGATCCGGGTCACGGTCATCCCCGCGTCGGTCTTGTCGAAGTGCACCTTGGCGGTGGTCTCCACCGAGGTGTCGGTCGCGCCCGCGTCGGCGAGCTGCTTGGAGAGGGCCATCGAGAAGCAGCCGGCGTGCGCGGCGCCGATCAACTCCTCGGGGTTGGTCCCCTCGCCCTCCTCGAAACGCGACTTGAAGGAGTAGTTGCCGGTCAGGCCGCCCTTGCCGGTGCGGACCGTGCCGGCGCCCTCGGTGAGGTTGCCCTGCCAACGTGCGGAAGCGGTACGGATAGGCATGCCACCGACGCTAACCGAAACCGGGCGGCCCCGCACCGACCAGTGGCGAGCCGGACCCCGACTCGCGGACCCCGTCGGCGCGTGTCGGCTGTGTCATGATTCGACGCAGGCCCGCGCGCGGAAGGGTGGCCGATGTCCCAGGATCTCCCCATCCCCAGGCAGGACCACCGGTCCGACGGCACGACCATCGTGGAGTGGGGCGGCGACGAGAGCGAGTCGCCCACCCGGGTCGGCCGGTCCCTGAGCGGACTGGCGCGGGACCACCGCCTGCCGCCGGTGCTCGCCGGGCTCGGCGCGGTGGCCGCGGTCGCCTCGCTGATCGGCGAGTGGCTGGTGATGACCATCCCGAACGGCGGACCCGAGGGGAACACCACGATCCGGGTGGCGGGCGGGGTGGGCGACGTGGGCGGCCTCGGGGTGGGCTACCTGGTCGGCCTGCTCGGCCTGGCCGCCGCGGCGGCGCTCGCGCTGCGCGGCACCGGTGCGGTGCGGCAGAACGCCCGGGTCGCCGGTCTGGGCCTCGCGGCGGCCGTGCTCGCCCTGTTGACCGCCGCCGCCGTGACTCTCGACGACTCGGGCCAACGCACCTTCTTCTACTCGCCCGAGGACGGGGTCCGGGTCGACTACGGGCGCGGCCTGGTCACCGCCTTCATCGCCACCGTGCTGTTCGCCGGCGCCCTGTATCTGTCCGCCCGGGCGGTCGGCGCGGCGCCGGACCGGGAGGCCGACCCCGGTACCGGGTCGCCACCGGCGGACCACGACCGCCCGGGATGGGGCCGGCGCCGGTCGGGCGACGACGAACTGCCCGCGCCGGCCGACCTGACGGTCCAGCCCACCACCCCGTTCGCCCGCCCCGAACCGCCGCGCTGATCCCGTCCGGAACCGGCACGGTCGTCCCGAACCGCCCCGCCGGATCGACGGGACCGGCGGGCCGGGCGCGCCCGGGCCCGGACACCTGACGTCCGTCGCGGGTTGGTGCCCGATTCGCCGAAAAGCCCTGGTTGGGCCCCGTTCCGCGAGATACGGTTGCTGCCCGCCGTCCAGCGGCCGCGGCACCGAGGACCAGGACGGCCGGCGCGACGGCGGCGGGCGAAGGAGGAACGATGACCCGCCCGGGACTGCCCAAGCTGATCGCCACCGACCTCGACGGCACGCTCGTCCGGAGCGACGACACCGTCTCGGCGTACACCCACGGGGTGCTCGACCGGGTGCGGGCCGCGGGGATCCCAGTGGTCGGCGCCACCGGCCGCGGACCGCGGCTGACCGAGCTGACCCGCAACGACATCCGCGCCGCCGACTTCCTGGTGATGGCCGGCGGCGGCCGGGTGGTCGACCAGAGCGACCCGGAGGGGCCGCTGGTGCTGCGGGACGAGCGGCTCTCCGGCGCCATGCTCGCCCGGATCCTCGCCGACCTGGAGGGCGCGGTCGGACCGCTGACCGTCATGGTGGAGGCGTCCGACGAGCACGACGCGCCGCTCTGGGGCGACTACCACCCGAGCTGGCCCTACCCGGACCGGTTCGAGGCGCGCAGCCGCGAGGAGTGCCTCTCCTGCGACGTGATCAAGGCGTTCGCCCGGACCGCCGACCACCACGTGGACGAGTTGCTGGCGGCGGCCCGCCGGATCGTCCCGCCGGAGCTGGCCACGCTCACCCAGGCCGGCCTCGGCTTCATCGAGATCTGCCCGCCCGGGGTGGACAAGTCGACCGGGCTGAGCGTGGTCGCCGAGCGGCTCGGCGTCGATCCGGCCGAGGTGCTGGTCTTCGGGGACCAGCCGAACGACCTGCCGATGTTCGCGTGGGCCGGCTGGGGACGGGTGGCGGTCGCCAACGCCCACCCGGAGGTCCGCGCGGCGGCCGACGAGATCACCCTGCGCAACAACGACGACGGCGTCGCGGTCTACCTGGACCGGCTACTCTCCCGGTGATGGGAGAGCTACCTCGGCTGGTCGCGTCGGACATCGACGGCACACTGCTCCGCGACGACCGGACGCTCAGCGCGCGCACCGCGGCCGTGCTGGCCCGGATCGCCGCGGCGGGCACGCCGGTCGTGCTGGTCACCGGTCGTCCGATCCGCTGGCTCCAACTCGTGTACGACCAGCTCGCCGAACCGCTGCCGGCGATCTGCGCGAACGGCGCGGTGGTCTACGACCCGGTCGCCGACGAGGTGCTCCGGGCCGACCCGCTCGCCCCCGAGCTGCTCGCCGAGGTGGCCCGTCGGCTGCGTGCCGCGGTGCCCGAGGTGAGCCTCGCGGTGGAGATCGTGAACAGCCGGCAGATGCGGCACGAGGCGCACTATCCGTTGCGCTGGGACGCCGACGTCGAGGCGATCCGGGCGGTCGAGTCGCCGGAGGAGCTGCTGGCCGCCCCGGCGGTGAAGCTGCTCGCCCGAGCCGGAGAGCAGGACCCGGACGTGTTCGTACGGGTGGTGGCCGCGGCCCTGGAGGGGCTGGCCGAGGCGACCCACTCCTCGTACAGCGGGCTGGTCGAGATCTCCGCCGCCGGGGTGACCAAGGCGGCGGGCCTGGCCTGGTACGCCAGCCGGCTCGGCATCGACGAGCGGGACGTGCTGGCCTTCGGGGACATGCCGAACGACGTACCGATGCTGACCTGGGCCGGCCGGGCCGTGGCGGTCGCCAACGCGCACCCCGCCGTGCTGGAGATCGCCGACGAGGTGACCGGCCCGAACTCGGCGGACGGCGTGGCCGCGTATCTGGAGCAGGTTTTCGGAGTGGGCTGAGCGCGACGGCTTCAGATCGCGGCGTCAGACGCGGCGAACTGAAGCCGTCGTAGCGGCGCGGGGAGCGACGCGCCCCGGCTGTCAGAGGTACTGGCCGGGAGCGTGTCCCTCGTTGGTCGGCGGCATGCCCGGCATCCCGGGCGCCACCCCGCCGGGGCCGCTGGGCAGCGCGGCCCGGCCGGAGCGCATCTGCTCCAGCTGCACCCGGGCGGCCATCTGCTGGGCGACCAGGGCCGCCTGGATGCCGTGGAACAGCCCTTCCAGCCAGCCGACCAGCTGGGCGTGGGCGATCCGCAGCTCGCTCTCGCTGGGCGCCTTGTCCTCGGTGAAGGGCAGGGAGATCCGCTCGAGTTCCTCGCGCAGCTCGGGGGCGAGGCCCTCCTTCAGCTCGACGATCGACCGCTCGTGGATCTCACGCATCCGGTGCCGGCTGGCGTCGTCGAGGGGGGCCGCCTTGACCTCCTCCAGCAGCTGCTTGATCATGCTGCCGATCCGCATCACCTTGGCCGGCTGCTCGACCAGGCGGGTCGGGTCCTCGCCCTGCCCCTCGTCGGTCTGCACGGTGCCGACCGGCCTACCGTCCGGCCCGACCACCACCACGGTGCCGGGGATGCCGTCGTTGCCCTGTTCGTCGTTGTCTCCGGCGGAACGCGCTTCGGTCATGGAACCCATCTTTACCCAGCCGCGCCCGTCGGCGCGCGCCGGGCTCGGCTACCGGGCCGGAGCCACCCGGCCGGGAACGCGCTACCGTCGCCGTCATGCCCGCAGATCCCCGCGCCGTGCTGACCCGGCCGGCCCCGCCGCCGGACGTCACGATCGCCTACGGCGACCACCCGGATCAGCTCGCCGACCTGCGCCGGCCGGTCGGCGACGGCCCGGCCCGGCGGCTGGTCGTCGTGGTGCACGGCGGCTTCTGGCGGGCCGAGTACGACCGCACCCACACCGGCCCGATGGCGGCCGCGCTAGCCGCGCTCGGCCACCCGGTCGCCCAGGTCGAGTACCGGCGCACCGGCCAGCCGGACGGCGGCTGGCCGCACACCCTCACCGACGTGCGGGCCGGGGTGGCCGCGCTGCCCGCGCTGGCCGCCACCGCGCTGCCCGGGCTGGTGGCGCCCGCCCCACCGATCCTGGTCGGCCACTCGGCGGGCGGGCACCTCGCGCTGTACGTGGCGGCGCACGCCCCGGAGACGGTCGCCGGCGTGCTCGCGCTGGCGCCGGTGGCGGACCTCGCCGAGGCGTACCGGCTGGACCTGGACGGCGGCGCGGTGGCCGCGCTGCTCGGCGGCGGCCCGGCCGACGTACCCGACCGGTACGCGAGCGCCGATCCGTCAGCATTGGTGCCGATCCGCGCACGGACCGTAGTGATGCACGGCACGCTGGACCGCCAGGTCCCGGTCGGGATGAGCCGCTCCTGGGTGACCGCGGCGCGGGCCGCCGGCACCGACGCCACTCTGGTTGAGCTGGCCGACTGCGAGCACTACGGGCTCATCGACCCGGACTCGGCGGCGTGGCCGCAGGTGATCGGCAGGTTGCGGTCCCTGCACGATGATCTTCCGGCCATTGACGCAGAGTCGCCAAGCAGGTAGAACGCCCGGGGGGAAGTGCGCCCCCGGCAGCCCTTCGGGAAGGAAATCGGTGTCGCAGATGAACCGCAGGCGGGCCCTTCAACTGCTGGCCGCGCTGGGTACCACCGGGCTGGCGGCGGGCTGCGGCTCCGACACCGAAGGTACGAGCAGTCCGGGCAGCCCCATCAAGATCGGGCTCATCGTGCCGGGAAGCGGCCCGAACAAGGCCATCGGTGACGAGATCGCCAACGGCTTCCAGCTCTACCTCAGCCTCAACGACCAGCAGCTCGGCGGACACCCGGTCACCGTGGTGCAGGCGGAGGAGGGTGAGAACGCCAAGAGCGGCCAGGCCGCCGTCGACCGCCTGCTCAAGGAGGGTGTGGTCGCGCTCACCGGCGTGGTCAGCTCCGCGGTCATGTCCGGCATCCGGGACGCCGTCGAGCAGGCCCGGGTCCCGCTGATCGGCTCCAACGCGTCCCCGGCCAGCCTGCAGAGCGTGGTCTACATCTGGCGTACCTCGTACGTGCTCGACGAGCCCGGCGAGGCGCTCGGCCGGTACCTGCGGGAACAGCTGGACAAGTCCAGCCGGATCGCGGTCTTCGGCCCGGACAACCAGAGCACGAGGGACGTCATCGACGGCTTCCGGCGCGGCTACGAACAGGGCCGCCGGCTCACCGATCCGCCGATCTACACGCCGGACCGGGCCGACCTGGGCAAGGGGATCTTCGCCGGGACGATCCACAAGGCGCTGGGCAAGCGGCCCGACGCGATCTTCTGCCACTACGCCGGTACGCAGGCGGTGCAGTTCATCAAGGAGCTCTACGTCGAGGACTACCAGGGCCCGATCTACGCCCCGGGCTTCCTCACCGAGGGCACGGTGCTCAGCCAGCTGGACGACGGGGAGAACGGCGAGCTGCGGGCGCGGATTCTGAAGAACAGGGGCGGCATCGAGACCGCACTGAACTACTCGGCCGACCTCAACAACACCGCCAACCGGGTGTTCGCCTCGGCGTACCGGAAGACGCACAACAGCTCGCCGACCACCTACGCGATGGCCTCGTACGATGCCGCGCAGGTGCTGGACAAGGCGGTCCGGCTGGTCGGTGGTGACCCGACCCCGCAGCAGGTCAACCTGGCGCTCGGCAAGATCGGCCAGATCGACAGCCCGCGCGGGTCCTGGCAGTTCAACCAGTCGCGTACCCCCCAGCAGAAGTGGTACCTGCGCAAGGTCCAGCTCGACGGCCGGCTCCTGTCGAACATGGTGATCAACGAGCTGGCGACCCTCGGCTGACCCGTACGCCGAACGGGCGGTCTCCCCGCGGGGAGGCCGCCCGTTTTCGTGCCCAGCGTCGGGCGCGCGTCAGTGGCGCAGCTCGGCGATGCAGCACTTCACGCTGCCGCCGCCCTTCTTCAGCTCAGCCAGCTCGACCGGGACCGGGTGGTAGCCGGCGGCCTTGAGCTTGCCGGCCAGCCGGGTCGCCTCGCTGTTCAGCACCACGTTCAGCCCGTCGCTGACCAGGTTCAGGCCGAAGGCCAGGGCGTCGGCGTCGTCGGCGAGCACCGCGTCCGGGAAGAGCTGGGCGAGCACCTGCTGGCTGGCCGCGGAGAAGGCGCCCGGGTAGTAGACGATGTTCTCGTCGTCGATCGACGCGAGCGCCACGTCGAGGTGGTAGAAGCGCGGGTCGATCAGGCGCAGCGAGACCACCGGCCGGCCGAGCGCCTCCTGCGCCTCGGCGTGCGCCGCCAGCTCGGTACGGAAGCCGTGGCCGGCGAGGATCAGCCCGCCGTGCGCGTCCGGCAGGTACGCGAAGTCGCCCTCACCCTCGTTGGTCTCGCTCGGCGCGATGAACCGCCAGCCGTTCGCCTCGTAGAACGCCCGGTGCGCGGCGGCCTCGGCGGTCCGCTGCTCGTGCTTGAACTGGGCGCCGTAGACCGTGCCGTCCACCACGAAGGCGCCGTTGGCCGCGAAGACCATGTCCGGCAGCCCACGCTCGGGGCTGAGCAGGTGCACCTCGTGGCCGAGGGCGACGAGCGTCTCCCGCAGGCGGTCCCACTGCTTGACCGCCAGCTCCGCGTCGACCGGGGCGGTCACATCCATCCACGGGTTGATCGCGTACTCGACCGCGAAGTGCTCGGGCGAGCACATGAGATATGTCCGCTTTCGCGGGACTCGCTGCTGGTTCACGGTCACCAAGAGTAGGTACGGTACAACTTTGGTAACAGCCACAACCATTGCTTCCCAGAGGCGGAACGTTGCAGATAGACGCGGTCGACCAGCGAATCATTGCGTTGCTCGTGGCAGATGCCCGCGCCTCGTACGCGGACATCGGTACCCGGGTGTCACTCTCCGCCCCCGCGGTCAAGCGTCGGGTCGATCGGCTCCGATCTGCGGGCGTCATCCGCGGCTTCACGGCCGTCGTCGACCCGGCCGCCGTCGGCTGGACCACCGAGGCGTTCGTCGAGCTCTTCTGCGCCGGGCGGACCACTCCGGCACAGATCGGAGCCGCCGCACGCCGGCACCCCGAGGTGGTCGGCGCCTACACCGTCTCCGGGGAGGCGGACGCCCTGGTGCACCTGCGGGCCGCCGACATCGCCCACCTCGAGGAGGCGCTGGAGCGGCTGCGGGCCGAGTCCTTCGTGACCTCGTCCCGCAGCACCATCGTGCTCTCCCGGCTGGTCGAGTCGCCCGGCGTCGGCCCGTCCGCCGCCTGACGCCGGCCGGGAACCCGTGCGGGTGCGGCCTCGTCCAAGCGGTGTACCCCCTGGACCCTCTCCTCCCTCCCCCGGTGGGTGGGATCCGGGCATCCGTCGGTCCGGACCCCACCCGCCGTTCTTGACCTCATCCCCGCTTGAGGTTGTCCACTGGACGCCGACGGGGCGCGGGTCCCCGACCGGAGGAGACGGCGTGCGCGCGGTGTGGCTACGGAAGTTCGGCGGCCCGGAGGTGCTGGTGCCGGGGCCGGCACCGGACCCGACGCCCGGGCCGGACCAGGTGCTGATCGAGGTCGCGCACGCCAACATCACCTTCGTGGAGACCATGTTCCGGTCGACCGGGTTCGGGCCGTTCACCGGGTCGCCCCCGCTGATTCCGGGCAACGGGGTCGGCGGAGTGATCACCGAGGTGGGCCCCGGCGTGGACCCGGCGCTGGTGGGGCGGCGGGTGGTGAGCAGCACCGGCGGCTCCGGCGGGTACGCCGAGCGCGTGGTGGTCGACCGGGACGCGCCGTTCGCGGTGCCGGACGGGCTGCCGCTGGACCAGGCGGTGGCCCTGCTCGCCGACGGTCGGACGGCCGCCATGCTGGTGCACGCGGCAGGGCTACGCGACGGCGAGCGGGTGCTGGTCGAGGCGGCGGCGGGCGGCGTCGGCATCCTGCTGACCCAGCTCGCCGCGGCCGCCGGGGCGCGGGTCGTCGCCGCCGCCGGGGGCGCCCGGAAGGTGGCCCTGCTCCGCGAACGCGGCCTCGACGCGGTGGTGGACTACCGCCAGCCGGACTGGACCGACCGGGTACGCGCGGCCACCGGCGGGGTCGACGTGGTCTTCGACGGGGTGGGTGGCCAGCTCGCCCGGGAGGCGTTCGACCTGCTCGGCCCGGGCGGGCGGATGCTCAGCTTCGGGCTGGCCAGCGGCGCCTGGGCGGACCTGCCCGCCGACCTCGCGGCCGCCCGCGGGGTGAGCCTGCTCCGGCCGTCCGCCGCGCCGGCCGAGCTGCGCGCGTTCACCGAACAGGTGCTCGCCGAGGCGGCAGCCGGGCGGCTGCGCCCGCTGATCGGGCAGCGCTTCCCGCTGGAACAGGCCGCCGACGCACACGCCGCCATCGAAGCCCGCACCACCACCGGCAAGACCCTCCTCGACCTGTAACCCCTTCGCCGCGCGCCCGGCGCGGGGAAGGGTCGCCGGAGCCACCCCCGCGCGGAGGAGGGTCGCCGGGGCGTGCCCCGCGCGGGGAGGGTCGCCGGGGGTCACCCTAAGATCCGCCCAGATTCCCGGAAATGGTGGCCGTGTGGTGCGGGATGGCCACCATTTCCGGTAAAGCTACGGCCCCACCCTGGCGGGAGGGCGGGGTGATCAGAGGTACATGCCAGTGCGGTGTTCCGGCTGCGCGCGGGAGGGCTTGTCGGCCTCGCCGAAGAAGCGCCGGCCGCCGAACTCGCCGTGCAGCCGGTCGTCCAGCTCATCGGCCAGGCCGGTCATCACCTGGACCGCGAGCATCAGGTGGGTGGGCTGGAAGTTGCGGCCGAAGACCGGGATCGAGGCCCACACCGTGTCGTCGGCGCAGTAGAGGCGGCCGATCGGCATCCGGTTGGTCAGTTCGGAGAGCTTCACGTAGAGGCGCTCGGTCGGTTCGACCTCGGTGAGCACCGGGGAGAAGACGTCGACCAGGGGCGGGTTGTCGCGTACCCGGACGAAGACCATGGCCGAGCCGGCGCGGATGTTGATGTCGCCGTCCGAGTCGATCTGCAACTGGTCGGCCTGCGACTTGAGCATGGTGGAGACGACGGTGCGGACGCGCTCCTCCAGCGCGAGCACGTCGTTCCCGGCGGCCTGCGCGGTCGCGGCCGCGGCCAGCGCCTCGTCGAGGTCCGCCTCCACGTCGCGGGCCGGGCCGAACTCGCTGCGCGCGGTGCCCAGCGGCTCCGCCGGCAGCGGCTCCCCCTCGGCGTCGTGCACCAGATAGACCAGGAAGGCCGGGTGCGGCGCCCCGTAGACGTCGCGGAGGGTGCGGGAGAGCACGGCCGCCAGCCGGGCGGCCTCGTCGACGGCGCAGTCCAGGCCGAACTGCTCGCCGGAGCCCTCCACCACCCCGGGCGGGGACCAGCCGAGCGCGATCATGTCGGCCACGGCCGCGCGGTCCAGGCGGTAGCCCTGCGGCAGCATGGCGTTGCCCACCGCCCGCGCCGACAGCCGGCCCTCCTCGCCGACGTCCACGCTGATCGAGTAGACGGCGTCCCCCGTACCGGAGGCGGTGGGGTCCAGGGTCAACTCCAGGTGCGTACCGGCCGGCAGGGCGCGCAGCCGGTCGGCCAGCGCGCGAGCGAACTCCCGCCAGGCCTCGGTCACCTTGGCCCGGAGGTCGGCCGTGGTCGGCTCGTCCAGCAGGATCGACTCGTACTGCTCCGGCGCACCGCCGGTGGGCTGCTCCGGCGCACCGCCGGCGGGCTCACCGGTCGGCGCCGAGGGGTGGTCAGCCGTCATGATCGCCTCCGTCCGTCACGGCCACCCTACCCAGGGACAGTGGGGGTCGAATCACGGCGGACCGTGATCGGACAAGCGCCCCAGTCGCCCCGCTGGTGCCCGCCTCCCGGGCCGGGCGCGGGCCGCACGCCCCGAGGGGTGCTCGGCCGGAGGGCTACTCGGCCGGAGTGGTGCCGTCCAGGTCGAGCGGCCAGGACTTGGCCAGCTCACTGAGCCGGGTGGCCATCTCGGCGAGGTCGCCGCCGCGCCCCACGGCCACCCCCAACAGGTACGCGCTGACCGGCGCACCCGGACGCAGCACCTGGTGGGCCACGTCCTTGGCCAGGTCCAGCACGACCGGCACCGACACCTCCCCCGGGTCGAGCCCCAGCTCGGCGCAGGCCGCCGTGACCCAGTCGTCCATCACCGTCATGTCGCCCACTCCTCGGCCCGGCGTACGTCCTCGTCAGTGTCGCAGTCGAACCAGGGCGGCGGCCCGGAGCCGGACCAGGACACCTCCCGGACCACCATGCCGGCCAGCAGCCCGCGTACCGGGGCCCCGTCGACCGTGCCACCCCGCTCGGCGGCGAGGCGGCCGACCGCGGCCCGCAGCGCGTCCACCCGCCACACCCCGCAGAGCTGCTGCCGGCGGCCGTCACCGTCGACGTAGCAGGCCCCGTCGGCGGTCGACCCGTCGAGCGCGCGCCGCAGGTCCGCCACCGCCCGCGGGGTGAGCAGCGGAAGGTCCGCGGCGAGCAGGGCGACCGTGGCCGTACCGGGGTCGAGCAGAGCCAACCCGGCAACGGTGGCGGCCACCGGGCCACCGCCGGGCGGCTGCTCGCGGGTCACCCGTACGCCCTCGGGCAGCGGGCCGGCCGGGCCGACCACGATCCGTGGCGCGGCGTCGGCGACCGCGGCCAGCACCCGGTGCAGCATGGGCCGCCCCCCGACCGGGCGCGCCGGCTTGTCCACCCCGCCCATCCGGCGGGCCGAGCCGCCCGACAGCACCACCGCCGCGTACGCCGTCACCGGCCCACGGTAAACCGCGCGGAGCCGCTCCGCTCTCCCCTCGGCCGCAAGATCCACACCTCGGTGCGGTAGCCGGCCCTTCCCAGCCCGCCGACAGACCAACTCGCCGCAACCCGAGATCTTCCTGTGGGCCGGCCGACGAGCCTGGGGGCGGCCTCCACCAGCCTGCTGCCGGTTGACGGGCCGGGCGGACATGGGCGGCGTCGCCGTGCGGGTGGCGGACCCCGCGAGGCAGGATGGCGGGATGGGACGGGCGACTGATCGGCGCGGGGTGCTCCGGATCGATCTCGACGCGGCGGCCGACGGGCGCGCGCGGGTACGACGACCGGACACCCTGGCGGTGGAGGAGCCCCTGGAGATCCGGGTCGGCCCGGCCGGCCCCGGCCGGCGGAAGCCGCTCGCCGTGACCATGCGCACCCCCGGCGACGACCTGGATCTGGCGATCGGCTTCCTGCTCACCGAGGGCCTGATCAGGTCCGCCGACGACGTGCACACCGCCCAGCTCTGCGCCGGGGCGGAGACGCCGAACACGTACAACGTTGTCGATGTGGTGCTGGCGCCCGGGGTGCCCGAGCCCGCCACCGACCCGGCCCGCAACTTCTACACGACCAGCTCGTGCGGGGTGTGCGGCAAGGCGAGCATCGACTCGGTCCGCACCCGGTCGCGCTTCGCGGTGCGGGACGATCCGCTCCGCGTGCCCGCCGAGGCGCTGGTCGCCCTGCCGGACCGGCTGCGCGCGGCGCAGCGCGCCTTCGACCGGACCGGCGGGCTGCACGCGGCCGGCCTTTTCACCGCTGGCGGCGACCTGGTGGTGCTGCGCGAGGACGTCGGCCGGCACAACGCGGTGGACAAGGTGGTCGGCTGGGCGGTCCGGGAACGCCGACTGCCGCTGGCCGGGCACGTGCTGCTGGTCTCCGGCCGGGCCAGCTTCGAGCTGACCCAGAAGGCGTGGATGGCCGGGGTGCCTCTGCTGGCGGCGGTCTCCGCACCCAGCACCCTCGCCGTCGAGTTGGCCGAGGAGGCCGGGATGACCTTGGTCGGCTTCCTCCGCGGCCGGACCATGAACGTCTACACCGGTGCCCACCGCCTCGCCGAGCCGGCCCGCTGATCCGGCCCGCCACGCCAAGGCCGGCGGGCGCGTCAGATCCGCCGGCGGGGGACGCGGCGGCGGGCCCGGCGGCGTAGCACTCCGGGGAAGCCGACCGCCGGCCAGCCGTCCAGCTCGGACGGAGGCAGCCCGCGGCGGAGCATGTCGTCCAGGAGGAGGGCGAGCGAGTAGTCGGGGCGGTCGGCGAGCACCCGCTCCAGCGCCACCGCCGCCAGGGCACCGTGCCCCGCCCGCCAGGCCGCGAAGGCGAGCAGGCTACCGGGGGCGGCGATCAGCTCCGGCTCCGCCCGGCGCAGCACGTCCGTCCAGAGGCTGATGTCGGCGTCCCGGCCGTCGGTCCGTTCCCAGGCATGGTCGCGTACCGGGAGCTGGGTGAGGAGCACGGTCAGCCAGGCCACCTGGTCGTCGCCCAACCGCTCGCCGCGCCGCTGCCGGCGGAACGCGTCACGCACCGCCGCCACGCCCGCCGAACGTACGGAGCGCCGCCGACCAGCCCGGTCTCGGCCGCCTCCTCAGTCAGCTCACCCAGCCGTCGACGCGCCCGGTCGGTGGCCCGGCGCATAGCCACCCGGACCGGACCGTCGAGCGCGGACACCTGCGCGGTCAGTGCGGCCCGGTCGGGCAGGGCGACCTGACCGGCGAAGACGGCGGCCGCGCTGACCTCGCTGGCCGCCGGGTCGTACGGGGTGCCGTCGGGCGGGCAGCACTCCGGCTCGGTGCACAGGTAGGACCACCAGCGCCCGCCGGTCACCCGCAGCGCGTCGAGGACGACGAGCCCGGCGTCGTCCAGCGCCTCGCCCACCGCGTCGACCGCCCCGGTCACCTGGCTGGCCGGACCGTAACCGATCACCGTGGCGGCCTCGGCACCCTGCCGGGCGATGACCTCTGCGAGATGTCGGGCGGCCGGACGCGGGTCGGAACCCGGCTCGGGCAGGTCGCCTCGGGCGGCGAAGATCACCTGCCGGCCCCGCAGGGCCACCACCACGGTGCTGTCGGCGGGATGGAAGCCGAGCAGGTACGGCACGGCGGCGATCAGGTCGGCAGGTGAGCGGACGGCGAGTCGCGGGGGCTGGGTGGGAGTCATGCCGGGAGCGTGCGGCGGCCGGGTGCCGGCGCGACAGCCCCTGTGGACGACACGCGGGTTATCCACAGACACGCAGAGTATCGGTGCAGGTAGGCACCGATAGGCATGCGCCCAGACGGGCTACCACCCCACGGCGAGCGGCCGGACCGGCTACCTTGCGCTCATGGACCTGGCGTACCTGCGGGCACACCCGGAGCACCTGCCGACCTTCCTGACCCACCAGCGGATCCGGGAGACGCCGGTCTCCGGCGGGGACAGCTGCGCCGCGTCCCGACTCACCCTCGACGACGGGCACTCGGTCTTCGCGAAGACCTGGCCGGAACAGGCGACCCGCCCGGTGCCGGAGGACTTCTTCGCCACCGAGGCGGCCGGGTTGCGCTGGCTGCACGAGCCGGGCACGGTCGCCGTACCCGAGGTGGTGGTGGCGCTGCCGGAGCTGCTGGCGCTCGACTGGGTCGAGCCCGGCGAGCCGACGCCGGAGGCGGCCGAGCGGTTCGGCCGCGAGTTGGCCGGGCTGCACCGGGCCGGGGCACCCGAGTTCGGCGCCGAGTGGCCCGGCTTCATCGGCACGCTGCCGCAGGACAACACCCCGGACCCCGGCCCGTGGTCGGGGTGGTTCGCCCGCCGCCGGTTGCTGCCGTACCTGAAGATGTCGGTCGACGGGGGCGCGCTCACCGGCGGGGACGCCAGCCTGGTCGAGGAACTGATCGGGCGGATCGGCGAGTTCGGCGGCGACGAGCCGCCGGCCCGGATCCACGGCGACCTCTGGCCCGGCAACCTGCTCTGGGGGGCGGACGACCGGGTCTGGCTGGTCGACCCGGCGGCCCACGGCGGCCACCGGGAGACCGACCTGGCGCAGCTGGCGCTCTTCGGCGGCCCGCCGCACCTGCACCGGATCGTGGCGGCCTACCAGGAGGCGTGGCCACTGGCCGACGGCTGGCAGGAACGGAGGCCACTGCACCAGCTCCACCTGCTGCTGGTGCACACCGCCCTGTTCGGCGCGGCGTATCAGGATGCGGTGGTCTCCGCCGCCCACTCCGCGCTGGGGGGCGCCGGGCGCGCTACGGTCGACAGGTGACCGCCGCCCCGACGACTGACGGCGTCCTCGTCGACCGGTACGGCCGGGTCGCCCGGGACCTGCGCGTCTCGCTGACCGACAAGTGCAATCTGCGCTGCACGTACTGCATGCCGGCCGAGGGCCTGCCCTGGCTGTCCGGGCCGCAGCTGCTCACCGACGACGAGATCGTCCGGCTGATCCGCGTCGCGGTGCACCGGCTCGGCGTCACCGAGGTGCGCTTCACCGGCGGCGAGCCACTGATCCGGCCGGGCCTGGTCGGCATCGTGTCGGCGGTGGCCGCGTTGCAGCCCCGGCCCCGGATCTCGCTCACCACCAACGGCATCGGCCTGGACCGCCTCGCGTCCACCCTGCGCGCCGCCGGCCTGGACCGGGTCAACGTCTCGCTGGACACGGTGGACCGGGCCCGGTTCGCCGAGCTGACCCGGCGGGACCGGCTCGGTGACGTGCTGGCCGGGCTGGCCGGCGCGGCGGCCGCCGGGCTGACCCCGGTGAAGGTCAACGCGGTGCTGATGCGCGGAATCAACGACGACGAGGCCCCTGCGCTGCTCCGGTTCGCCCTGGCCCACGGCTACGAGCTGCGGTTCATCGAGCAGATGCCGTTGGACGCCCAGCACGGCTGGGACCGCAGCCGCATGGTCACCGCCGACGAGATCCTGGCCGCCCTGCGCGCCGAGTTCGCGCTGACCGCCGATCCGGACGAGCGGGGCGCGGCTCCGGCCGAGACCTGGCTGGTGGACGGCGGACCGGCCCGGGTCGGGGTGATCGCCAGCGTGACGCGGCCGTTCTGCGGCGCCTGCGACCGGACCCGGCTCACCGCCGACGGCCAGGTCCGCGCCTGCCTCTTCGCCACCGAGGAGTCCGACCTGCGCGGCGCGCTGCGCGCCGGGGCGGACGACGCCGAGCTGGCCCACCGCTGGCGTACCGCGATGTGGGGCAAGCGGGCCGGGCACGGCATCGACGACCCGACCTTCCTGCAGCCCGCCCGTCCGATGTCGGCGATCGGAGGCTGACCTTGGAGCTCACCGTCCGCTACTTCGCCGGCGCGCGCGCCGCCGCCGGCCGGTCCGAGGAGACCGCCCTCGCCGGCCGGTCCCTGGACGAGCTCGTGGACGAGCTGACGGCGCGGCACGGCGAACGGCTGGCCGACGTGCTGAAGGCGGCCAGCTTTCTGGTCGACGGCGTGGCCTGCCATGATCGTCAGGCACCGCTGCCGGCCGGGGTGACGGTCGACGTGCTGCCGCCGTTCGCCGGCGGCTGAGGGAGGCTCAGTTGTTGGCGTTGGTGACGCTCATCGGCTTCGCGCTGGTCGTCATCGTCCTGATCCATCTCTACCTGTGGAAGCGGCTGGTGCTGGACACCACCGTCCCGGGGCGCTGGCGGAGGATCGGCGGGTGGGCGGTTCTGGCGCTCGGGCTGCTGATCCCGGCCACGATGGGCACCAACCGGGCCGCCATCCGCTTCCTCTCCTGGCCCGGCTTCGTCTGGGTCGCCCTGATGTTCTACCTGCTGGTGCTGCTGCTGGTGCTGGAAGTGCCGATGGCGGTGGCGAAGCTCGTGCTGCGCCGCCGGGCGGCGCTCGCCGAGCCCACCACGGCCGCGCCGGAGCCGGCCCTCGTCGGGGCCGCCGACCTTGGCACCGCCGAGCCGCCGGTCCCGGACCCGGCCGGGCCGGCCGTCGCCCCGCCGGCCGCCGTGGCGGTCGGGCAGCCGGATCACGACCCGTCCCGGCGGCTGCTGCTCGCCCGGGGCGCCGCGATCTTCGCCGGGCTCACCGCCGCCGGCATCACCGGGTACGGCGTCCGCACCGCGATGGGACCGCCCCGCCTGGACCGGGTGCAGATCGCGCTGGCCAAGCTCCCCCGGAGCATGGACGGGCTGCGGATCGCCACCGTCTCCGACATCCACCTGGGCCCGCTGCGCGGCCGGTCGCACACCGAGCGGATCGTCGCCATGATCAATCGGCTCGACGCCGACCTGGTGGCGGTCGTCGGTGACCTGGTCGACGGTTCGGTGGCCGAGTTGGGCGCGGCGGCGGAACCGTTGCGCGACCTGCGGTCCCGGCACGGCAGCTTCTTCGTCACCGGCAACCACGAGTACTACTCCGGCGTCGAGGAGTGGGTCCAGGAGGTGGACCGGCTGGGCCTGCGGGTGCTCCAGAACGCGCGGCAGGAGATCCGGGCCCGGGGTGGCGTACTCGACCTGGCCGGGGTGAACGACGTCACCGCCGCCGGCACCGGGCTGGCCGCCCCTGCCGACTACGCCGCCGCACTCGGCGACCGGGACCCGAGCCGCCCGGTGGTGCTGCTGGCCCACCAGCCGGTGGCCGCCTACGAGGCGGCGAAGTACGGCGTCGACCTCCAGCTCTCCGGGCACACTCACGGGGGGCAGATGGCGCCGTTCAACCTGCTGGTGAAGCTCCAGCAGCCGGTGGTCTCCGGCCTCGGCGAGGTGGACGGCACCAAGGTCTACGTGACCAACGGGGCCGGTTTCTGGGGCCCGCCGGTCCGGGTCGGCGCGCCGCCGCAGGTGACCCTCGTGGAGCTCCGCGCCCAATAGCGCGACCGGGCCGCCGGGTCCCGCATCGGATTGCTCAGGTCACCCGTACGCGTGGCGGCGGGCGGGCCGCGGACCGCTCGTGGCAGGATGCGGCGTGCCTCCGTTCAGCGCCGCACCCCCCGGTGGCCTCCCGCCGTTCGTCGCGGATCTGCACATCCACTCGAAGTACTCGCGCGCGTGCAGCCGGGACCTGACCCTGCCGAACCTGGGCTGGTGGGCCCGACGCAAGGGCATCGGCGTACTCGGCACCGGCGACTTCACCCATCCCGCCTGGTACGACCATCTGCGCGAGACGCTGCATCCGGCCGAGCCCGGCCTGTACCGGCTCAGCCCGGAGGCGGAGCGGGACATCGCCCGGCGGCTGCCGCCGCGGCTGGCCAGCGCGGCGGAGGCGGACCCGGTCCGGTTCATGCTCAGCGTGGAGATCTCCACGATCTACAAGCGGGACGACCGGACCCGGAAGGTGCACCACCTGATCTACCTGCCGGACCTGGACGCGGTGGCCCGGTTCAACGCCGCGCTGGGGCGGATCGGCAACCTCGGGTCGGACGGCCGGCCGATCCTCGGCCTGGACTCCCGGGACCTGCTGGAGATCACGCTGGAGGCCAGCCCGGACGGCTACCTGGTGCCGGCGCACATCTGGACGCCCTGGTTCTCCGCGCTCGGCTCGAAGTCCGGCTTCGACGCGATCGCCGACTGCTACGCCGACCTGGCCGAGCACGTCTTCGCCGTGGAGACCGGCCTCTCCTCCGACCCGGAGATGAACTGGCGGGTCGGCAGCCTGGACCGCTACCGGCTCGTGTCCAACTCGGACGCGCACTCGCCGCCGGCGCTGGCCCGCGAGGCCACCGTCTTCAACTCCGCCCGCGACTACTTCGCGATCAGGGAGGCGCTGCGCACCGGGGACGGGCTCGCCGGCACCATCGAGTTCTTCCCCGAGGAGGGCAAGTACCACGCCGACGGGCACCGGCTCTGCGGAGTGAACTGGTCGCCCGAGCGGACCCGCGAGGCCGGCGGGCGGTGCCCGGAGTGCGGCAAGCCGCTGACGGTGGGCGTACTCAGTCGGGTGGAGGAGCTGGCCGACCGGCCCGAGGGGCACCGGCCGGCGCACGCCCGCGAGGTGACGCACCTGGTGCCGCTGGCCGAGATCCTCGGCGAGATCAACAAGGTGGGTGCCCGCTCGAAGAAGGTCGAGGGGAAGCTCAACGAACTGGTCGCCGCGCTCGGCCCGGAGCTGGAGATCCTGACCACCAGCCCGCTGGACGAGATCGGCCGGGTCGGCGGCGAACTGCTCGCCGAGGGCATCGGCCGGCTCCGCCGCGGCGAGGTGCGCCGGGTCCCGGGCTACGACGGCGAGTACGGGGTGATCACCCTGTTCGACCCGGCCGAACTGGGCACCACGAGCGGGGCGAGCGGCCAGGACACCCTCTTCGACGTACCCGTACCCGTACCCGTGCCCGCGCCGCGGAAGCCCGTGGAGCCGGCGCCGAAGTCGAAGGCGAAGCGCCCGGCGGCGGCCCGGACGGAGCCGAAGCGGAAGCCCGGCCCGCCACCGCCGCCGCCGATCGCGCCGGCGCCCTCCCCGCACGAGCCGTTCGAGCCGATGCTCGCCGGCATGGAGGAGGTGGGCACCGGCCTGCTGGACCGGCTCGACGCGATGCAGCGGGTGGCGGCCTCGGCACCGGGTGGCCCGCTGCTCATCGTGGCCGGTCCGGGCACCGGCAAGACCCGGACGCTGACCCACCGGATCGCGTACCTCTGCGCGGAGCTGAACGTCTTCCCGGAGCAGTGCCTGGCGATCACCTTCACCCGGCGGGCGGCCGAGGAGTTGCGACACCGGCTGGACGGGCTGCTCGGCCCGGTGGCCGAGGACATCACGGTCGGCACGTTCCACTCGCTGGGGCTGACCATCCTGCGGGAGAACGCCGCGGCCGCCCGGCTGCCGGCGGACTTCCGCATCGCCGACGACGCGGACCGCGCGGCGGCCCGGGCCGAGGCGGGTGACGACGACGGCCGGTACACCGCGCTGCTGCGCAAGCGGGACCTGGTCGACCTGGACGAGCTGCTCACCCTGCCGGTGGCGCTGCTGAAGGCGGACAAGAAGCTGGTGCGCGAGTACCGCGAGCGCTGGAAGTGGATCTTCGTCGACGAGTACCAGGACGTCGACGCCGTCCAGTACGAGCTGCTGCGGCTGCTCAGCCCCGCCGACGGCAACCTCTGCGCGATCGGCGACCCCGATCAGGCGATCTACTCGTTCCGGGGCGCGGACGTCGGCTACTTCCTGCGCTTCTCCCAGGACTTCACCGATGCCCGGCTGGTCCGGCTGAACCGCAACTACCGCTCGTCGGCACCGATCCTGGCCGCCGCGGTGCAGGCCATCGCGCCGTCGTCGCTGGTCCGCGGCCGCCGGCTCGACCCGGCCCGGCTCGACCCGGAAGCCCCCCTGGTCGGCCGCTACGCCGCGGCCTCCGTCGCCGACGAGGCCGATTTCGTGGTACGCACCATCGACGAACTGGTCGGCGGCCTGTCCCACCGCTCGCTCGACTCGGGCCGGATCGACGGCCGGTCCACCTCGCTGTCGTTCTCCGACATCGCCGTGCTCTACCGCACCGACGCGCAGGCCGCGCCGATCGTGGACGCCCTGGCCCGGGCCAACATCCCGGTGCAGAAGCGCTCGCACGACCGGCTCCGCGACCGGCCCGGGGTGACGGCGATCGCCCGCGAGCTGCGGCACGCCGGGCTGGACGGCTCGTTGACCGCCCGGGTCCGGCTGGCCGGGCAGATCCTCGCGGAGCGCTTCGCCGTGCCGACGCTCGACGGTGCCGGCTCGGTACGCCCCGAGGACGTCCGCACCGCGGTGGACCTGCTCACCCCGCTGGCCCGGCGGTGCGGCGACGACCTCGGGCTCTTCCTCTCCCAGCTCGCCACCGGGGCGGAGGTGGACGCCTTGGATCCGCGCGCCGAGGCGGTCACCCTGCTCACCCTGCACGCGGCCAAGGGCCTGGAGTTCCCGGTGGTCTTCCTGGTCGGCGCGGAGGACGGGCTGCTGCCGCTGCGCTGGCCGGGGTCGGAGCCGGAGGACGACGCGATCGCCGAGGAGCGCCGGCTCTTCTTCGTCGGGCTCACCCGGGCGCAGGACCGGCTGTACGTCAGCCACGCCGCCCGGCGTACCCGGCACGGATCGGAACGCGACTGCCGACCGTCGCCGTTCCTCGACGTGATCGACCCGGGGCTCTTCGAACGGTTCGGCGAGGCGGAACCCCGCCGCCCCAAGGACCGCCAGCTCCGCCTGATCTGAGGGCAGGGGCCCGTGCTCAACCGCCTGAGGCTCAGCAGGGGCCCCTGCTCGACAGCCGACGGCGCGGGCCCGCGCCTGTGCAGCGCTCAGGCGAGCAGCGCGGCGCGGGTCCGCCCGTGCAGCGCTCAGGCGAGCAGCACCGCGAGCCAGGCGCCGGCCAGGATCGCCGGGCCGAACGGGAGGGCGGTGTCCCGGCGTACCCGGCGGGCGGCCAGCAGGGCGAGCACCACCACGCCGTTGAGCAGGTGCGGCAGGAGCAGCCCGAGGCCCAGGGTCGGCCAGCCCAGGCAGCCGAGCGGCAGGCCGAGCGCGGCGGCGAGCTTGACGTCGCCGAACCCGAGCCGCGCTCCGGGCAGCAGCGCCAGCAGCACGTAGCCGGCGAACGAGACGGCCGCGCCGACCAGCGCCGCCAGCAGGCGACCCGGGGCGTCGGCCGCCAGCGCCGCCCCGACCAGGCCGAGCCCGCCGCCGAGCGCCGCCGCGCCGACCAGCGGATCGGGCAGCCGCAGGCAGGCCAAATCCACCCGGGCCAGCACCAGCCCGAGCGCCGCGACCAGCAGGAACGCGGGCAGCGCCGGCTCGCCGCCCTGCGCGACGGCCAACCCGCCGAACACCGCCGTGCCCGTCAGAGCCATCCCGAGCCGCCCGACCGATCGAGGGCGGATGTCCCGGTCACCGTCCGCTCCGGCGCGGTGGGCGGCATCGGACCGGGCCGGCGCCCGCGGGCCGGCGGCGGCCACCTGGTGTGCGCGGCCCACGGCGGCGACGCTGACGTCGGGGGCGGTGAAGCGGCGGGCGAGCGGGACGGCCGCCCAGCCGGCGAGCGCGCCGAGGAGCGCGACACCCGTCACCAACCCGGCGGACACGCGCCGGGATGTTACCGGCGGACCGGCTCCGGGGCTGCCCCGTCGACCCGCCGGCGGGGACGCTCGGTGCTCACCACCACGGCCACCCCGACGACGATCACCGCGCCGCCGAGCAACACCTGGGTGGTGACCGGTTCGGCGGCGAACAGCGCGCCGAGCGCCACCGCGACCACCGGGTTCACGTACGCGTAGGTGGCGACGAGGGAGATCGGGGCGTGGTGCAGCAGCCAGACGTACGCGGTGAAGGCGACCAGCGAGCCGGCCACCATCAGGTACGCCAGCGCCGCCCAGGAGCGGCCGGTCACCTGGGCGGGGGAGAAGCCGTGCAGCTCGCCCCGGAGGGTGGCGAGCACGGTGAGCGCCGCCGCGCCGGCGACCATCTCGTAGACGGTGGCGACGAACGGGTCGGCGGGCATCCGGATGCGCCCGGAGAGGTAGGAGCCGACCGACCAGCAGATGGCCCCGGCGACGATGATGAGCGCTCCGACCACCGGTACGCCTCCCGGCCCACCGGTGGGGAGGACGAGCAGGACGAGACCGACGAAGCCGACGCCCACCCCGACGAAGGTCCACGGCCGGGGCCGGTCGCCGCCGAGCGTACGCAGCAGCACGACCAGCAGCGGGACGGTGGCCACCAGCAGCGCGGCGATGCCGGAGGGCAGCGGTGCCACTCCGGCTGGGCCGGACTCGGCGAGGCCCACGAGGCCGTTGCCGCAGGCGAGCAGCAGCACCCCGACCAGGGCGGCGGACCCGAGCTGCCGCCGGTCGACGCGGAGCGCGCCCGGCCCGCGGCGGAGTCGGAGCACCAGGGCGAGCACCGCCGCGGCGGCGGCGAACCGCATCGCGGCGGAAGCGAGTGGCGGCAGCGACTCGACCGCGACCCGGATGCCCAGGTAGGTCGAGCCCCAGAGCACGTAGACGAGGACCAGCGCGGTCCAGACCAGGGCGGGACGGGTGGCGGTGGTGGTGGTGGTGGCGTGGTCGACGGTCGACTTCGCACCTGTGGGGCGTGAGCTCATCGGTGGACCACGCTACGGTGACCACGGCGTCGGCGTCCCCCGTTGGTGGCCGGCCTCTCACCACTGGCGTAACCAGGAGGACGTGGCATGTCGAACTTCGGACCACCGGGTGGCGGCTCCCCCGATCCGTGGGACCGACGCCGACCGGACGACGGCTACGCCCCGGCGGCCGACCCGCGCTACGACCCCGGCTATGCCCCTCAGCCCGCCGGGTGGGGCGAGCCGCCCGCCCAGCGGTACGAGCCGACCACGGGCTGGGACACCGGGCAGCCGGCCGGCGCGCCGGGGTACCAGGGACACCCGCCCGCCGAGCCCGGCTACGCCGAGCCGCGGTACGCCGGCCGGCCGCCCGACGCCGAGCCGCGGTACGCCGAGCCGACCCCCTACGCCCACCAGCCGACGTACGCCGGGCAGCCGCCGTACATCGAGCCGACCCCCTACGCCGGGCAGCCGCCGCACGCCGAGCGGCCGACGTACGCCGGGCAGCCGCCGTACGCCGAGCCGACCCCGCCGAAGCGCGGCAAGGGGCGGCTGCTCGCGGTGCTGGTCGTGCTGGCGGTGCTGGTGCTCGGCGGGGCCGGGGCGTACTGGGTCCTCGGCCGGGACGAGCCGGTGAACCACTCCGGCACGTCCGCCTCGGCGGCAGCCGACCCCACGGCGGGGGGCGGCCCCGCCGACCCGCCGACCACCGCACCGGCCCCGGCCTCCTCGACCGACTCGCGCTTCGTCAAGGCGGGCCAGTGCGTCAGCAACGAGGGTGGGAACGGGCGGCAGCCGAAGCTGGTGATCAGCGAGTGCGGCGCGAACACCTATCAGGTGTTGCGCCGCTTCGACGGTGAGACCACCGGCAAGAAGGACGCCGAGGCGAAGTGCGCCAAGGTGGAGGGCTACACCGACTGGTACTTCTTCGACAGCGAGTTGGACACGCTCGACTTCGTGCTCTGCCTCAAGCGCCGCTGACCATCACCGCCGGCCACCGCGCCGGCGGGGAGCGGCGGCCCGGCGACGGTAGCCAAAACTAGGGCTGTCTAGCGTGGATGCTAGACAGCCCTAGTTTTCTGTCGAGGAGCCCGACACGCCGGTAGCCCCATCTACGGATGTCTAGCCTCGCAGCTAGACGGCCCGATACTGTGCGATTCGTGGATCCGGTCCGCAACCCGTACGCCCCCGGCGCCGGCCAGCGCCCGCCCGAACTCGCCGGTCGGGGGCGCGAGCTGGACGTCTTCGACGTGGTGCTGGAACGGATCGCCCGGGGCCGGCCGGAACGCAGCCTGATGCTCACCGGGCTGCGCGGGGTCGGCAAGACGGTCCTGCTGAACACCCTCCGCTCGCAGGCGATCAACCACCTCTGGGGCACCGGAAAGATCGAGGCCCGGCCCGACCAGTCGCTGCGCCGGCCGATCGCCGCCGCGCTGCACATGGCGGTCCGCGAGCTGGCGCCCCGGCACCGCGCCCCGGACCGGATCGACGCCTTCCTCGGCGTACTCAAGGCGTTCGCCCAGCGCGCCGCGCCCACCGGACGCGGCGGTGCCGCGCCGAAGCTGCGCGACCGCTGGCAGCCGGGCATCGACGTGCCGGCCACCAGTGGCCGGGCCGACTCCGGGGACATCGAGATCGACCTGGTCGAGCTGCTCAGCGACGCCGCGGCGGTCGCCACCGACGTGGGCACCGGCGTCGCGATCTTCATCGACGAGATGCAGGACCTCGGTGCGGAGGACGTCTCCGCGCTCTGCGCCGCCTGCCACGAGCTCTCCCAGCTCGGCGCGCCGCTGATCGTCGTCGGCGCCGGGCTGCCGCACCTGCCGGCCGTGCTGAGCGCGGCGAAATCCTACTCCGAGCGGCTCTTCCGCTATCAGCGCATCGACCGGCTGGACCGGATCGCCGCCGACCAGGCGCTCTGCGCGCCGGCCGAGCGGGAGGAGGTCGAGTACGAGCCGAAGGCCCTCGACCTGCTCTACGAGAAGTCCGGCGGCTACCCCTACTTCGTCCAGGCGTACGGGAAGGCCACCTGGGACCACGCGCCCCGCTCGCCGATCACCGCCGCCGACGTCCGGGTCGCCGCGCCCGAGGCGGAGGCCGAGCTGGCCGTCGGCTTCTTCGGTTCCCGGTTCGAGCGGGCCACCCCCGCCGAGCGCGAGTACATGCGGGCGATGGCGACGCTCTCCCTGGTGGAAGGGGAGGACAACGGCCGGGACGACATGGACGCGGCGGTGCCCACCGCGGAGATCGCCCGGGCGCTCGGCCGCAAGCCGGCCAGCCTGTCGCCCGCCCGGGACGCCCTGATCAAGAAGGGGCTGATCTACTCCGGCGAGCGCGGCACGGTCGCCTTCACCGTTCCCCACTTCGGCCGCTACCTGCGCACCCAGCCGGCCTGACCGCCCGGCTCACACCTTCGCCCAGGGCGGCGGGAAGAGCACCTCACCCCCTGGTGGCGGTGGCTCGTCGGTGGTGGACGGGGGCAGCAGCAACGCCTGCCACGGCTCACCGAGGCCGGACCAGGGGCTGGTCAGGCCCATCCGGTCCGCCCGACCGAACCCGAAACGGCGGTAGAACGCCGGATCGCCCAGCACCACCACCAGCCGTTCGCCCAGCTCGGTCGCGGCGTCCAGGGCCGCCTGCACCACCGCCGTACCGTGTCCGATCCGCTGCCGGTTGGGCGCGACCGCCACCGGTCCGAGCGCCAGGGCCGGGTACGTGTGGTCGTCGGTGCACACCCGCACCCGGGTGAGCAGCGCGTAGCCGACGACCTCGCCGCCGTACTCGGCGACCATGGCCAGCTCCGGGATCCAGGCGTCGCTGTGCCGGAGCTCGTCGACCAGCCCCACCTCGGGCGGGGTGGTCACGTCGGGGCGGGCGAAGGCGGTCGCCAGCACCCGGGCGACCGGTGCCTCGTCCGCCGGATTCTCGGGTCGGAGTCGCAGGGTCGTCACCCGCGCGACCTTACCGTCCGATCGCGGTCCATCAGCGACGGTCGCTGAAATCGGCCCGGCGACCGGCCCGGCCGGACGTCCATGTCGGCCGATCCCTTTCGAGTGTTGCAGGGGTGGCGACCAGCTCGACGGGGTATGACTGATTCATGAAGCCCGTGCGCTCCCTCGCCCGTGTCATGTTGAGCGGCATCTTCGTGGTCAGCGGCGCTCGCAACCTGCAGAACCCGGGCCGGCTGGCCACCGCCGCGAAACCGGTCACCGACCGGGTCGCCCCGCTGATCCAGAACCTGCACCCGCGCATCCCGACCGACACCGAGACGCTGATCCGGGCCAACTCGGCCACCCAACTCGTCGGCGGGCTGATGCTGGCGACCGGCAGGTTCACCCGGCCCGTCGCGCTCGTCCTCGCCGGCACCCTGGTGCCGACCACCATCGCCGGCCATCCCTTCTGGAGCAACGACGACCCGATGGCGCGCAACAACAACCAGATCCACTTCCTGAAGAACCTCGGCCTGTTCGGCGGGCTGCTCCTCGCCGCCGCGGACACCGAGGGCAAGCCCGGACTGCGCTGGCGGGCCGGTCACCGGATCGGCCACTCGCGCCGCTCGGTGCAGCGCGCCGTCCGGACCGCCCGCCGAGAGGCCAAGATCGCCGTACGCTCGGCGGCCTCCGCCCGGCGACTACCGGGCTGACCTGCACCAATACGGCCTCCACCCCCCGCAAGGCCACTAATCACCTGAACCGTCCGACACCCGTTAACGCGGTGGAAATGTCAAAAACACGTGTGGGATCGGACACGGTCGCATAACGCGGGAGGCAGCAACGTGAGGCGCCGTTCTAGGCTCCGTGCGGGACCTGGACGGGAAGTACGATCTTGGTACGGGGGTGGCACCGCCATGCCGGCGACTGTCGGTAGACGGATCGACCGCCTCACTCCAGTCCAGGGCGGCACGCGTCGGGTCGATCGCAGGACAGCCGTACGCATCGGCATCGTAGTCGCCGTCGCCTACGCCGCCTGGCTCGCCATCGGCGCGTTCGGGCGGCCGTACAACTTCTTCGACATGCGGATCTACCACGGTGCCGTGGTGTGGTGGGCCAACGGCAACGGGCTCTACGACTTCATCGCCCCCTCGACGACCCTCGGCTTCACCTACCCGCCGTTCGCCGGTCTGGTCATGCTGCCGATGTCCTGGCTGCCGGTCGCGGCCGCCGGCTGGCTCAACGCCCTGGCCAGCATCGCCGCGCTCGCCGTCGTACTGGCCGCGCTGCTGCGCCCGATCGTCGACCGGCTCGGCTGGTCGCTCTGGTTCACCGTCGGCATCGCCACGCCGATGGCCGTCGCCATCGAGCCGTCCCGGGAGACCCTCGGGTACGGCCAGGTCAACCTGCTGCTGTTCGCCCTGGTCATGGGGGACCTGGTCGGCCTGCGCTGGCGGGCGAAGCGCGGCACCCACCACGACACCGCCGACTCGGCGCTGGCCCGGTTCGTCTACAGCGGCACCTGGGCCGGCGTCGGCATCGGGCTGGCCACGGCGGTCAAGCTCACCCCGGCGCTGTTCATCGCGTACCTGATGATCACGCGACAGTGGCGGGCGGCGACGACCGCGATCGGCACCGCCATCGGGGTGACCCTCGGGACGTTCGCGGTGGTCGGGCCGGAGTCGCGGACGTACTTCGGCAGCGTGCTCTGGCAGACCGAGCGGGTCGGTGCGGCGGACATGACCGCCAACCAGTCCCTGGCCGGGCTGCTGGCCCGGCTCTACGACTCGATCGAGACGCCCGGACTGCTCTGGCTGGCGTTCTCAGTGCTGCTTCTGGCGCTGGGGCTGTCCCGGGCGGCCAGCGCCCGGGCCGACGGCGACGAGCTGACCGCGTTCACCCTGGTCGGGCTGACCGCCAATGTCATCAGCCCGATCTCCTGGTCGCACCACCTGGTCTGGGTGATCCCGGCGGTCATCGTGCTGGCCGACGCCGCGGTACGCCGCCACGAGGCGAGCCGCGGCCTGTCCGTGCGGATCACCGGGATACCGCCCACCGGCGGGGTGCCCTCGCTGCGCCCGCCGATCTGGTATCCGACGCTCACCGGGCTGCGGCACGGGGTCGGCGCGCTCGCCCTCTACCTGCTCTTCCTGATCTCGCCGATCTGGCCGTACGAGCACCAGCTTCCCGAGGTGTCGCACTACCAGGACGGCCTGTTCGGCGCGCTGATGGAGAACTCCCTGGCGGTCGCCCTGATCGTGCTCGTCGCGGCGCTGCCCTGGCGACCCGGCGCGGAACCCGCGTTCTACCACGACCGGCTGGTCCGCGCCGCCCAGCTCACCGGCCGCCGCTGACCGTCGCCCGCCGTTCCCACCCGGCGCCGCCGGGGGTCACCCGGTCAGGGGCAGTTCACCCACTCCTCGGTGCCGTCGGCGAACACCTGCCGCTTCCAGATCGGCAGCCGCGCCTTCACCTCGTCCACCAGCCGGGCACAGGCCGCGAAGGCCGCCGCCCGGTGGGCGGTGCTGACCGCCGCGACCAGGGCGGGGTCGCCGATCTCCAGCCGACCGATCCGGTGCGACACGGCCACCGCGTACACCTCCGGGTCGGCGGCGATCTCGGCGGCCACCTCGCGCAGCACCGCCTCGGCGGTCGGGTGCCCCTCGTATTCGAGCAGGGTGACCGCCCGGCCGTGGTCGTGGTCACGGACGACGCCCTGGAACGAGACCACCGCGCCGGCCCGTCGGTCGGCCACCGCCGCCTCGTGGGCGGCCAGGTCGAGCGGCTGGTCGGTCACCACGCCGATGACAACCTCCACGACCGGGCTCACTGCTCCTCCTTCGTTCGCGACCGCGGGGCTCGCCACCCCGGCTCAAGCGCGCGTTCCGGCACGGCCGCATCCCCCGCGAGCCGCCCCGGAACGCGTGTCCTCGCGCTCACCACGACCGCTCCCCGGGGGTCAGCGGCAGCGGTACGAGCGGCACCCGGTCGCCGGCCACGCCGCTGGTGCCCGGGCGGATCACCGCGAAGCCGTCCGCCCCGGCCAGGCCGCGCAGCATCGCCGAGCCGACGTGGCGCACCGGATGGGCGGTGCCGGCAACCCGGTCCCACCGGACCAGGGCGAGGTGGGTGTAGTCGCCCCGGCCACTGATCGGTTCGGCGAGGGCGACCTGCGGCAGCACCGGCATCGGCCGACCCTGCAGGCCGGCGAGCAGCGGCGCCACCAGCGAGACCAGCGCCACCACGGCCGACTGCGGATTGCCCGGCAGACCGGCCACGAACCGGACTCGGCCGTCGGCGTCCACCAGCCGGGCCAGCAGCATCGGAAAACCCGGGCGCACCGCCACCGTGTTGACCACGTAGTCCGCGCCGAGCTCCGCCAACGCCGGATGCAGGTGGTCGACCGGACCGTGCATGGTCCCGCCGGTCGTGCACACCACGTCGGCGCTCGCGAGCGCGCCGCGCAGGGCCGCCACATGCGCGGGCAGGGTGTCGGCCACCGGGCCGACCACATCGGCCGCGCGCACCGCGCAGCCGTACCGGCGGAGCCAGGCGGGCACGGCCGGGCCGAGGGCATCGCGGACCCGGCCGGCGCCCGGCGGGCCGGCGGTCAGCAACTCGTCGCCGAAGACCAGCAGCGCCGCGTGGGGCGGGCGACGGACCCGCAGGGTGTCGTGACCGCAGGAGGCGGCCAGCCCGATCAGCGCCGGGTCGACCGGGGTGCCGGCGGGCAGCAGCTCCTCCCCGGCGTACGCCTCCTCGCCGGGCTCCCGCCACTCCGGCGCCGGACGCGGCGTGCCAGCCACCCGCCCGTCGGCGGTCCGGGTCGACTCCTCGATCCGCAGAATCGCGGTGGTCCCCGCCGGCACCATCGCGCCGGTGGCGATCTCGACGGTGGTGCCGTCGGTGGTCAGCGGGGGCGGGGTGTGCCCGGCGAGCACCCGTCCGACCACCTGCCACGGGCCGTCCCCGCGCACCGCCCAGCCGTCCACGCTGGAGGTGGGGAACGCCGGCAGGTCGGTGCGGGTGGTCAACGGCTCGGCGAGGGTGTGGCCGTCGGCGTCGGCGAGCGGCCGGTCGACCGCGGGGAGCGCGGCGGCCAGACCCACCGCGTACACCCGGGCTCGGGCCTCCTCCCACCCGGCCGGCGGTGCGCTCACCTCGGCCGCCGTAGCTGCGGTTTTCGTGCTCATTCGGCGAGCCTATCGCCGGCCGGGTGCCTCGTCAGTGGTCGCCGTTGCTCAGTTGGTCGACGGCATGCCGGAGGATCGGGCCGAGCACGGCCAGCCCGTCCTTCGCCCCACCCCGGGAGCCGGGCAGGTTCACCACCAGCATCCGGCCGGCCACGCCGGCCAGCCCCCGGGAGAGGGCGGCGGTGGGCACGGTGTCACGGCTGTAGGCCCGGATCGCCTCGGCGATGCCGGGAACCTCGTAGTCGAGCAGGGCCCGGGTCACCTCAGGCGTCCGGTCGGTCGAGGTGATGCCGGTGCCGCCGCTGGTCAGCACCACGTCGACGCCCTCGTCGCGGGCGGCGCGCAGCGCGGCCCCCACCGGCTCGCCGTCCGGCACCACCACCGGCTCGTCGACCTCGCAGCCCAGCTCGCGCAGGCCAGCGACGAGCAGCGGGCCGCTGGTGTCCGCGTACACCCCGGCGGCGGCCCGGTTGGAGGCGACGATCACTCGGGCCCGGATCACGGCCGGTCCTCCGGCCGGACCCACTCGCCGGTCTTGCCGCCCTCCTTGCGCAGGACGCGTACCGCGTCCACGGAGGCCGCCGGGTCGACGGCCTTGACCATGTCGACCAGGGCGAGGCCGGCCACCGCCACCGCGGTGAGCGCCTCCATCTCCACGCCCGTCCGGTCGGCGGTCTTCGCGGTCGCGGTGATCTCGACGGTGTCGGTGGTGAGCCGCAGGTCGACGGTGACGCCGTGCAGGGCGATCGGGTGGCAGAGGGGGATCAGGTCGGGGGTTCGCTTCGCCCCCATGATCCCGGCGAGCCGACCTACCGCCAGCGCGTCCCCCTTGGGCAGGCCGTCGCGGCGCAGCAACTCCACCACCTCGGCCGTGGTGCGGAGCCGGCCGGCGGCGACTGCGAGCCGGCCGGAGACCGGCTTGGCGGAGACGTCGACCATCCGGGCCGCGCCGGCCTGATCGACGTGGGTGAGCTGCGCGTGATCGGTCACGGCCGCGAGCCTAACCCCCGGGTACGACCGGCCGCCGGACCCGTCGGTGGGGAGGAGCGCCGGTGTCGGAACGTGCCGATCGTGCCGCACGGCGCTCCTCCCTCAGCCACCCGCCGTCGAAGTCGCTGGGGGGAACCTGACAGCGGGCGTCCCGTCGACCGGGTCCGCCGGTGGCGGGACCCCCCGTTCGGTCGACACGCGGGGGACGGTAGCGGGCGGCGCGATAAGAAATCGATAAGCCGGATAGCGGCCTGTCAGGGAGCCGCTTCGGACAGCCGCCGACGAATCTCGTGGCGCTCGGGGACACCCATTCGCTCAAAAATGGCCAGCGCGCGTCGCCAGAACCTGCGTGCCTCGGCCGGATCGCCGGCGACCAGGTGCTCGGCCAGTCCGTTGAGCGCTCGACCCTGCTCGTAGGGATGAGCGATGCGGGTCGCGATGTCGAGCGCCTCCCGGTACATCGCCGCCGATTCCTCGAGGCGCCCCATCGCCCGGAGCGTCATGGCCAGTTCGTTGCGCGCCTCGGCTTGCACGTGGCGTTCGCCCGAGTTGGCGGCGGATTCGATAGCCGCCTGGTGGCCCCGCATGGCTTCGTCGTAGCGACCGAGCTGCCGGTACGTGCCGGCGAGGTCGCTGAGCACCTCGGCCCTGCCGAACCCGTTCCCCTTGCGGTCCCGGAGCGCCAGGGAGGCGCGGAGCAGGCGCTCCGCCTGCACACTCTCACCCAGGCGGTAGCGCACCCCGCCCAGATGGCCGAGCGCGTTCGCCACATGGAAGTAGTCCCGTCGGGTCCCGGCGAGGTAGAGGTGCAGCCGGTTCAGCGCCATGGACTCCTCGTACCTGCCGAGGAATCTCAGCGTCAGGCCAAGGTTCGGCAGCACCGGAAGGTTGTCCAGGACACCTGCCCGCAGCGCCGACCTGGTGATCTCCAGGGACTCCTGAAGCCGGCCAGTGAGCCAGTGGACGACCCCCAGGTTCACCCGCGCCCGGTTCGTGCCCTCGATATCGCCGAGTTCGGCTCGGATTGACACGGCCTCGTTCAAGTGCGCCAACGCCTCCTGGTACGCGCCGGTGCGCACACAGGCCGAGGCGAGGTAGTTGTGCATGAGAGCGACCGCATGCCGGTCGCCGGACCTACGCGCTGCGACCAGCCCTTCCCGATGGGTCGCGGTGATGTCGTCGTAATAGCCCCGCGTGTAGAAGAACCTCCAGGCTGCCCGGGCCAGCCGCCACGCCAGCCCGTCGTGGCCCTCCTGCCCGGCCTGCCGGACCAGGGCGCCCAGGTTGAGTCGCTGCTCCTCCAACCATTCCAGGTCGCCGGGCAGTCGGACGGAGAGAAGGTCGGGGCGTAGGGGGCTGGTCAGGCGAAGGTGCTGACTGACCAGGCGCTGCTCGTCGATCGACGCGGAGACCTTCACCACCGAATGCACGAGGTGGTCCAGAAGACTCTCCATCGTCGTTCTTCGAGTCGTTTCGGGATCCGCCTGCAGGCTCAACTCGAAGGCGTACTGCCTCATCAGGTCATGGAGGCGGTAGCGTCCGTCGGCGATCTCCTCCATCAGGTGGCGGTCGACGAGTTCGTCCACCAGTTCGGCCGCCTCGTCCAGCGGAACGTCCGTGAGGGCGCCGATCATCGCAACATCGAGATGGCTCCCGGCAGCCAGTCCAAACGATCTGAAGACTCTCTTCGCCGGGTCGCTGAGCGGCTCGTACGACTCGGCGAAGGCTTCGACCACGGTCCGGTCCTCGGCCTGCAACTGCGGCAGGAAGGCCGGCTTGCCGACGAGCCGGCGAACCATGTCGGACATGCTCCAGGCCGGCCGGTGCGCGAGTCGCGTACCGGCCAACCTGATGGCCAGCGGCAGGCGACCGCAGATGCGCACCAGGTCCATCGCGCCCTCGACGTCGGCTCTCACTCGATGCTCACCGACCAGTGCTCTGAGCAGAGTCAGCGCTTCGGGCTCGGCGAGCACCGGAAGGGACACCGGAGGCCGTGCCGTGAGAGCCAGCAGGCGGCGCCGGCTGGTCACGAAGACCACACAACCGCCGGAGGTGGGTAGCAGCGCCTCGACCTGAGCGCTGTCAGCCGCGTTGTCCAGGATCACCACGACTCTGCGGAGCGCAAGTTCCCGCCGCCACATCTCCATCCGGTCCGACAGCTCGCCGGGTATCCGGCCGGCCGGCACGCCCAACTGCCGGAGCAGGACGACCAGCGCCGCGGCGGGTTGAACCGACGCACCCTCTGAGTGCCCCCGCAGGTCGATGAACAACTGCCCGTCCGGATAGCGGTCGGCGAGGCGGGCGGCCAGATGTACAGCGAGGGTCGTCTTCCCGCAGCCAGCCATCCCGTCGACCAACCGAATCACCGGGGCGGCCTCGTCCCCGGCGGCGATCTCGGCGAGCATCCGCTCGACGATCTCCGAGCGGCCGACGAAGTCTGGCACGACCCGGGGCAGCCAGTTGGTGTGCCGGCCCTGGTCGTCGGAACGCCCGGCCGCCTCCGATCCGGGAAACCAGCCTGCCTTGTGAACCGTCCGCCGGGTGTCGACCACCTGTCGCCGGAGCTGTTCCAGCTCGGCACCGGGCCGGACGCCCAACTGGTCGGCGAGAGCGTCACGGGTGGCCTGATAGACGGAGAGGGCACCGCTGAGATCGTCGGTCTGGATGAGGGCTCGCATGAGCAGGGCCTGTGCCGGCTCCCGTACGGGCTGCTGGGACGTATGGGAGCGGAGGAGAGGGACCGCGAGGTCGGCGCGACCGGTCCGCAGGTGGAGGTCGGCCAGGAGCTCGACGGCGGACTGCCGTTCGCGCTCGACGACCTCTCGGGCCGCGAGCAGGGACGGGCCGAGTGGCAGCCCGGCGAAGAGCGGACCCTGCCACGCTTTGAGCACGGCAGTGAGCAGAGCCGCCGCCGACACCAGATCACCGGCGTCGGCCACCTCTCGGGCGTGGAGCCACTGCGCCGACAGGCGGATCAGATCGACCCTGCGCTCGTCCGTCCGGAGGCGGTATCCGCCCTGTTCGCGGACGACGGTCGCGTGCCCGCCCGGAGCGGATCCGAGGGCGCGTCGAAGATTGGCCGCGTAGGTGCGCACATTGGGAACGGCGGAACGTGGCGGCTCCTCGGGCCAGAGTTCGTCCACCAACTCGTCCATGGTCACCAGCCGGCCGGCACGCAGGGCGAGCATCGCGAGGACCAGTCGCTGCTTCGGTGTCCCGAGTTGGAGGCGCTGTCCCTCGAGTCGTACTGCGAGACCACCCAGGACTCGAATTTCCACGAGGGTCGACTCCGGTTTGATTGCGCTTCAACTGATCGCACCGGGATTTTAGCGACGAATGCCGAAGGCCGATGGCCCGTGACGCACATTCGTGAGACGGCGGCGGCAACCGGGGACCTCACCGATCGTGGTCCCGGAAACGCCATCCGAAGTGAGGTTGAAAAGTGTGCAGACACTGAGGACGCTTGCAGTCAGGATGCCACTTCCAGCAAGCGATTGCGTTGGGCGACCGGCCGGGCACGTGCGGGATCGAGGTCACTTCGCTCCGCACAGCACTGATGGACAGAACGTCATATAGCGCCACAGTCTTGGCTAATATTGCGCATACCGACATTTATGGCTTCTGAACCGACGCATCTCACTCCTAAGCTGCTTTCCCAGGGTTTAAGACCCATCGAACGTTGTGAAAGACAGTCGGAAGGAGTCGGGCGATGCGCGGCAGCGAGTGGCACTGAAACTCGAGACTTCACGCAGGAAATCTCGCACTGTAGGCTCCGGGCATCAGACGTGTTGGTTGATGCCGCTACGGGCTTCAGCCATTCAGCCAACGGAGCTGGATGAGCCACACCGACGGACGACGTGTTGTTGAGACCGATCGGCACCTTGTGGCGCTCGTCGGTCTCATCGTCGCTTTCGCCTCAGCCGCGGCAGCCACCGCTCTGATCTTCCTGGTGCGGCAGCCTCCCCACTCGGTCAGGGATGTCGCGACGCTCGTCACGCTGATCTTCATGATCGCCGTCGGGGGGATCGTCAAGACCTCGGTCCGGATACGGTCGACGACGCTCGCCATCGCCTGGGTCGAGACGGCCATCGTCATCGGGGTCGCGATCGCGCCGGCTCCCTGGGTCATTCTCGGCACCGCCGTGGGTGTGGCCGCGTCCTCGGCCATACTGCGCCTACCGGCGATCAAGACTGCCTTTGGCATTGGCAAGAACGTGCTCATCGCGGCGGGGGCCGTGACGGTGGCCCGGTTCCTCGACTGGCCCTGGGCGTCCCCGTCGATCAGCGATCTGATCGGCACACTCGGTATCGTCTACCTGGTCGCGGCGCTCCTCGACGACCTGCTCGCCATGCCGGTCATCGCCCTGGCATCCGGCACCCGGATCTCGCAGCAGTTCCGCAGCGACCTCGATCTGCGGATCGCCGGCTTCGCGGTCCGGTTCGTGGTGGCGGTCTGCACCCTGCTCATCCTCCAGGCCGACCCGAGGCTGCTGCTCGCCGTGCCGCCGCTGGTGCTCAGCCTGCACCTGGCCTACTCCACCCGGATCCGTGCGCGCACCGAGCAGCAGGCCTGGCAGCGACTCGCCCGGACCACCGACGCGCTCAACGTGGTCGACCTCGACCAGGTGCTGACCACCGCGGTCACCCAGGCCGCCGAGCTCTTCTCCGCCGACGAGGTCGAGATCGAGCTGCACGAGGAGCGACGCACGGTTCGCGGCGGCACCGGCGGCATCGCGTACGACGGTGAGACCCCCGAGCCCAGCGTGGTGGACGGCACGGTCATCCCGGTCGCGCTGGAGGGGCACGACCGCGTGGCCGATCTCGGGGTGCTGCGTCTCCGGTTCGCCGGCCCCGTCGAGCTCTCCGAGCGGGAGCAGTACACGCTGCGTACCTTCGCCTCCGCGCTCTGCACGGCGGTCCGCAACGCCCAGGCGTACGCCGAGTTGGCCCGGATCGCCGAGGAGCACGCGTACGCCGCCACCCACGACGCTCTGACCGGGCTCTCCAACCGGCGTCACCTGCTCGACGAGGGCACCGAGCAGCTGACCGCCCGGCATGCCGACGGCGTCACCGCGCTGGTGCTGATCGACCTCAACCACTTCAAGGAGGTCAACGACACGCTCGGGCACGGTGCCGGTGACCGGGTGCTGATGCAGGTCGCCGACCGGCTACGCGCCGCTGCCCGCCCGGGTGACCTGGTGGCTCGGCTCGGCGGCGACGAGTTCGCCGTACTGCTGCGTGGGCTGCCCGCCCCGGCGGTGGCCGCGCACCGGGCCGAGGCGCTGTTGGCCGCCCTGCACGAGCCGCTCGACCTGGACGGCATGCGGATCAGCGTGGAGGCCAGCGGCGGCATCGCGGCCGCCCCGGCCAGCGGCGGGATGCCGGAGCTGCTGCGCCGCGCCGACGTGGCGATGTACCAGGCGAAGCGGGCCGGCCAGCGGATCTCCACGTACGCCCCGACCCGGGACACCGCGGACCTGGGCCGGCTCACCCTCGGCGGCGAACTCTCCCGCGCGGTGGCCGATCACGAGTTCACCGTCAACTTCCAGCCGATCGTCGACCTGGGCAGCGGCGAGGTGATCGGTGCGGAGGCGCTGGCCCGCTGGCACCACCCGACGCACGGCATGATCGATCCGCTGCGCTTCATCGAGGCGGTGGAACGCTCCGGGCTGCTGCCCGCGTTCGCCGAGGCGATCCTCGACCAGGCGCTGATCGCGGCTGGCAGCTGGCGGGCCGCCGGCTTCGACCTGCCCGTCTCGGTGAACGTGTCGCCCCGCAGCCTCCTCGACGCCCGCTTCCCCGGGGCGGTGCTGGCCCGGCTGCGGGCGCACGACCTGCCCCCGGACCGGCTGGTGCTGGAGCTGACCGAGACCCTGACGCTCAGCCAGCTCGACGTGGTGGACCGGGTGCTCAGCCGGCTGCGCGACTCCGGCGTACGGCTGGCTCTGGACGACTTCGGCACCGGCTACTCCTCGCTGTCGCTGCTGTCCCGCATCCCGGTGCACGAGTTGAAGATCGACCGCAGCTTCGTCACGGCGATGGAGAGCGCGGCCGAGGCCGCCGCCGTGATCCGCTCCACGCTGGACCTGGGCCGCAGCCTCGACCTGACCGTGGTGGCCGAGGGCGTGGAGAGCGAACCGCAGCGGCGGGCGCTCTGGGAGCTGGGTTGCGCCGCCGGCCAGGGTCACCTTTTCGCCCGGCCGCTGCCGGCCGGCGCGCTGCTCGCCGCCCTCCAGCGGGGGGCGGGCGGCCGACCGGGCAGCCTCGTGGCGCCGCTGCACGACGCGGGCGCGGTGATCCGCCTGCCGGGTCGCCGCTCCGCCGGCCGGGGTCGCGGGGCCACCTCGACGTCCGTGGCCGGCCAGACCGCCGACGAGCCCAGCCGCCACTGATCCCGCACCCCGAGGGCCGCTCCCCGCGAGATCTTGGACCGTTGCCGTCAGCTGCGAACGGAGACTTTCCAAGATCCGCAAGCCGAGCGGAGCCGGCGCACGGTGGGCGGACCGGCGTGGCGGCGGCCGTCTGCCAGACTGGCCGGCGTGACCGCCGACCCCGACCGGCCCGCCCCCGCCACCCGACGCTGGACGGCCATCGACACCGCCGCCGGCGGGCTCGCCCTCGACCTGGGCCTCTACGCCGTCTCGGCGGTCTTCGCCGGGGTCACCGCCGCGACCTCCACCCTGCTCCCGCACCGGGCCTGGGGCACGCTCGCCGCCGTCGGCTACCTGGTGGCCGCGCTCGCCGTGACCGGCCAGTTCCTCGCCCGGCGCCGCCGCGCCGACGCGCCGCTCGCCGGGCACCGCGCCCGCTGGGCGGTCACCGGCTTCGCTTGGGCCGCCACCGCGCTGCTGCCGGTCGTGGTGCAGAGCATCCAGCGGGCGGCCGGGCGTACCGACCGGGCGCAGGAGGAGGTGGTCGTGGTCGAGCACGCCGGCAGCCGGCTCGCCGAACACGGCACCCCCTATCTGGGGCACGACGCGATCGCCGCGCTGCCCCCGGCCGAGCATCTGCTCGGCTACACCCCGTACCAGCCGGGAATGGCGTTGTTCGGGCTGCCCCGGGCCGCCGTCGACGCCTGGTGGACCGACGCGCGGGTCTGGTTCGCCCTGGTCACCGCCGGGGTGCTGGCCCTCGCGGTGGTCACGCTGCGCAACCGGCCCGCCCCGGCCACGCCCCGTCGCGACGCCGCGCTGCTCCGAGCCGTACAGGCGGCCACCGTGCTGCCGATCTGCGCGCTCACCCTGGCGACCGGCGGCGACGACCTGCCCGTACTCGCGCTCTGCCTGCTCGGGCTGGCCTTCGCCGCCGCCGGCCGGCCCGGACGGGCCGGCCTGGCGGTCGGCGCGGCGGGTGCCCTGAAGCTCTTCGCCTGGCCGGTCGCGGTCGTGCTGATCTGCTGGGCCGCCACCCGCCGGGGCGCCCTCCGCACCGCCCTCGGCGCCCTCGGGCTGCCGGCGCTCGCGCTGGTCCCCGCCCTCCTGGTCGACCGCGACGCGCTGGTGGAGAACGTGCTGCGGTTCCCGCTCGGACACGGGCTGGTGACCAGCCCCGCGCAGTCCCCGTTCCCCGGTCACCTGATCGCCACCGCGCTGCCCGCCGGCCGGATCGTCGCCGCCACGCTGTTGGTCGCGGCCGGGGCGGCGATCGCCGTCCGGCTCCTCCGCCGCCCGCCGCGCACCGCCGCCACCACCGCGCTGATCTGCGGGTACGGGCTGCTCGCGGCGATCCTGCTGATGCCCTCGACCCGCTTCGGTTACCTGCTCTACCCGGTCGCCCTGCTGGTCTGGGCCCCGGCGCTGGCAGCTGCGAAACCCGGGATGGCCCCCGACGCCGCCACCCGCGCCGCTTCCGGCAACTCGTGGACGCGGCCGGTCGGCAGGGCGTAAACCTGAGGATATGACCACCTATCGCGACCGGGCAGACGCGGGCCGCATGCTCGCCGACAGGCTCACCGACCTCGCCGGGCGGCGGGACGTCATCGCCCTCGGGCTGGTACGCGGTGGCGTGGAGGTCGCCCGGGTGATCGCCGAACGGCTCGGCGTGCCCCTGGATGTGCTGGTGGTCCGCAAGCTCGGCGTGCCGTACGCACCCGAGGTGGCGTACGGCGCGCTCGGCCCCGGCGGGGTGCAGGTGCTCAACGAGATGGTCGCCAACCGGCTCAGCGAGGTCGACAAGGCCGAGGTACGGCAGCGGGAGCAGGCCGAACTGGAGCGCCGCGAGCGCCTCTACCGGGCCGGCCGGCCACCGCTCGACCTCACCGGGCGGACCGCGGTCATCGTCGACGACGGGCTGGCCACCGGCGCCACCGCCCGCGCGGCCGTGCAGGTCGCCCGCCACCTGGGTGCGGCCCGGGTCGTCGTGGCCGTGCCGGTCGGCTCCCGCGACGCGTACGAGATGCTGGCCGCCGAGGCCGACCAGGTGGTCATCCGGGAGACGCCGCCCGACTTCATGGCGGTCGGCGCGTACTACGACGATTTCCACGAGGTCTCCGACGACGAGGTGACGGAAACGCTGAAGGCCACCGCGTGAATCGACCGGGTACCGTCGGTCCCATGCAGCTGACCTGTCCCAAGTGTCATGGCGACATGCGCCAGTACGAGCGCAGCGGAGTGATCATCGACCAGTGCGGCGAGTGCCGGGGCATCTTCCTCGATCGCGGCGAACTCGAGAAGCTGTTCGAGGCCGAGGCGAACTGGAACAAGCAGCACGCCCCGCAGCCGGCCGCCCCCGCCGCCGGCGGCTACACCCCGCCGCCGCCACCGCCGCCCACCGCCGCGCCGCACCAGCCCGGCTACGGCGCCGTCCCGCCGCCCCCTCCGCCGCCTCCCGGCCACGGCTACGCGCAGCCCGCGTACGGCCACGGCCAGCATTACGGCTACCACGGCCACTACCGGCGCAAGAAGCACCACGGCTTCCTCGGCGAGCTCTTCGACTGACCGGCGTGCGGCCGGGCCGGCGACCGACCGGCCCGGCCGTCCCGTGCTGCCGGTCGCCGGCAGCCGTGGCAGGCTGCATCCCATGACCGCGATCCGCGCGCACGAGGCGCTGGCGCAGGCGTATGACGGGATCAGCGCCGTCGTCACCGGACTCGACGACGTCGACCTGCAACGACCCACCCGCTGCCGGGGCTGGCTCGTCGCCGACCTGCTCTTCCACGTCCTCTGCGACGCCCAGCGGGCCCTGGTCACGCTCGCCAGCCCCGTCGACGGCCCGGCCGACGTGGACGATGTCAGCTACTGGCGCGCGTTCACCCCGGGCGGCGACGACGGGGCCAGTGTGCGGCACGCCCAGTGGGTCCGCCGCTCGGCCGCCGCGTTCGACCGGCCCAGCGGGGTGGTGCGGCTCTGGCGCGACACCGCCCCCGCCGCCGTCCGCGCGGCCGCCGCCGACCCCGACGGGTACGTCACCACGCAGGGGCACGTGCTGCGCGTACCGGATTTCCTCGCCACCCTGACCACGGAGGCGGTCATCCACCACCTCGACCTGGTGGTCGAGCTGCCGGACGCGCCCCCACCCGGTGCCGTCGCCGTCGACGTCGCGGTGGCCACCGTGGACGGCCTGCTCAGCGACGACGCGGTCCGGCCGACCGGCTGGGACGACCGGGAGTACCTGCTCAAGGCCGCTGGCCGAATCCCGCTCACCGACCGCGACCGGCGGGAACTGGGTGAGGTCGCCGGCTGGTTCCCGCTCCTCGGCTGATCTCCCAGGGGAGTCAGAACGCCGCCGACAGGCCACCCGCGGGCCGGTTCGTCCCCGGTCCTGTCGTCTTCCTGGTAACGGCGTTCGGGGCGGGAAGTCATCGCGGCGGGAGGGTCAGACGATGGCCATGTCGACGAAGCGGGACAGGTGCAGCTGGGCCGCGACGGTCACCGTGTCGGTGGGGCCATTTCGGTGCTTGGCCACGATGAAGTCCGCTTCCCCGGCCCGCGGCGACTCCTTGTCGTAGTAGTCGTCGCGATGCAGGAGGATGACCACGTCGGCATCCTGCTCAATTGATCCCGATTCGCGCAGGTCGGACAACTGGGGCCGCTTGTCGGTGCGCTGCTCGGGGCCACGGTTCAGCTGGCTCACCGCGATCACCGGGCACTCGACCTCCTTGGCCAGCAGCTTGAGGCCACGGGAGAGGTCGGCCACCTCCTGCTGCCGGCTCTCGGTGCGCTTCGGGGAGGTCATCAGCTGGAGGTAGTCGACCACGATCAGCTTGAGGTCGTGCTTCTGCTTGAGCCGCCGCGCCTTCGCCCGGATCTCCATCAGGTTCATGCTCGGCGTGTCGTCGACGAAGAGCGGTGCCTCGCTGATCTCGCCCATGCAGCGGGCCAGCTTGGTCCAGTCGTCGTCGGAGAGTTGGCCGCTGCGCAGCACGTGCAGCGGTACGCGCGCCTCGGCCGAGAGGAGTCGCATGACGATCTCGACCTTGCTCATTTCCAGCGAGAAGATCGCCGAGGCTTGGTTGGAGCGAATAGCAGCATTTCGGGCAAAGTCCATGCTCGCCGTGCTGTTGTGCGTCGGGATCATGGACCGGCCGGCCAGGTAGAGATGGTCCGGGTTGTCCACCGTGACGCAGCGCACCGGGACGCTCGTCACCGGCCGGACGTCCACGATGAACCGGGCAGTGGTCCGGATGTCCGAGGATGTCCTCCGCCGCGCCGTGTGCGCCGTGCTCTTGCGCGGCAGACGGAAGACCGCGTCGGGCGTGGAGAAGTTGAGGGTGTACGCGGTCGACGAATCCTCCGTCCGTCCCCGCACCCGCTTCTCGTTGATCGTGCACCGGTAGCCGAGGCTGACCACCAGTTCCCTGACGCCCTCGATGAGGCGCTTGGAGGTGGACGTGTATTGGAGGTTCCCCGCCGGGGCGACCGTGCCGTCGGTGTCCATCAGGCCGGCGAGCAACGCTCGACGCTGCGCCTCCGAGGCTCGGAGGTACTCCTGCGGGATGTGCTTCTCCTGCGCCACGCCGGCCTGCCGAAGCAGCGCCAGGAAGGACCCGTTCCGATCGTGGCACTCAGCGCATCGACGCGTCGCAGGGTTCTCCCGAAGCGCCCGGGTGGAGCAGCCGCAGTCGACACAGGTCCGATCGGGGTTGGCGGTGGGAGCGGGCAGCACGACGGTGTAGACCATCGGCCCGCTGGGGCGTACCACGAAGCCGTCCTGCGTGACCAGGTCGACCATCTCCGGGTCGGCGCTGGTGAAGCGGCTCGCTCCGGTGTGCCCGTCGCCGAGCCACACCCCGAGGGTGTACGGCGGAACCACCAGGCCCCGCTCGGGGAGCTGGAGCGGCGCGCAGTTCTCCACCGCGTGGTTCAGTCGACGATCAGCCGTGTCCGTACGCAGGGTTGCAGCAATCTGCGCGGTCGTCACCACACCGTCGTGGCGCGCCCGGGCGCCGTCGTTGACGTGCCGCTCGGCCCGCTCACGGAGGCCGGCCAGAAGCGCGCCGACCGGATAGCCGGGCGCGGTCCAGTTCCGCACCTTGCCGGCACGGGTAACCGGCCGACTGACCCGGCCGTTGGCCCCCAACTGCGGCGCCACGGTGTGCAGCACGTTGCGGAACTCGGGGCCGACCTGCTCGATGGTCTGCGCGAGCGTGACCAGGCGGTGCGGCTCCGCTCCGGCCGTCGCCGCAGCCGCCCACACCTTGGCCAGCGACTCCTCCGACCAGTAGTGGCGCAGGCGCGCCTCCGGCTGCCGCCGGCTGGCCCGGGTGGTCGTCTTCCAGAGGTGCTCGGCGTCCGCCACGATGACCGAACCATCGGAGAACTCGACCTCGTAACACGGTCGGTCGTACATGACGTCGAAGACTGCCGTGATGGTGGTGGGGGTGCCGTCCGCGGCAAGCAACTTGTCTCCGACTGCCACCTCACCCATGGTGGTCCAGCCCTCGGGGGTGGGAAGCGGGGTGTCGAGCGCAAGCGCCTTGCCCAAACCAGGCCGGCCGGCCACGATGATGAGTTGGCCCGGGTGCAGGCCGTTCAACAGCCGGTCGAGGTCGCTGAAGCCGGTCGGTACCCCGGTCATCACGCCGCCCTGGGCGCCCACCGCCTCGATCTCGTCGAGGGTCGGCTGGAGCATGTCGGCCAGGACGGCGAAGTCCTCGCTGACCCGCTTCTCGGTCACCTCGTAGACGGCCTGCTGCGCGAGGTCGACGATGTCGTCGACGTCCCGGCTGCCGCCCTGGCCGGTGCCGTAGCCGAGCTGGACAATCTTGGTGCCGGCCTCGACCAGCCGGCGCAGCACGGCCCGCTCGCCGACGATGCGCGCGTAGTAGGCGGCGTTGGCGGCGGTGGGCACGCTGGCGATCAGCGTGTGCAGGTAGGGCGCGCCGCCGATCCGGGCCAGGTCGCCGGAGTCGGCGAGGGCGGCGGCGACGGTGATCGGATCTGCGGGCTCGCCGCGGCCGTAGATGTCGAGGATGGCGTCGAAGATCGTGGCGTGCACCGGGCGGTAGAAGTCGTTGGACTTCAGGATCTCCACGACGTCCGCGATGGCGTCCTTGGAGAGCAGCATGCCGCCGAGGACACACTGCTCGGCGGCCACGTCCTGGGGCGGTGTCTTCTCGAACTGTGCGTCCCGCTGCGCGGGCGCGGGCGGCGGCCCCCCGGTCCGCTCCGTCCGCGTGTCGTCGCTGACCGACACGGGTCCCCCCTCGCTGCGTCGGGTCGAGTCCAGCTCTGCCGCCAGGCTCTGACATCTCCGACGACCCTCCGGTCGATCGGGGGCCACCGCCCGGACGGTCGGGGGACCACGATACGGAACCCGAGGTCAGGCCCTCAACCATGCCGGTGGACGAGCCTCGGGACAACCTGTGGATGTTTGGGGAAGGACATGTGCGCAGCGTGTGCGTAGGGTGTGGACAAGTGATGGGGAATTCCAGCCCGAACGCCTCTGACCTGCGGTTATGTAATCCACACCCTGTGGACGACAGATTTCCGGTCGAGCCTGCGCGCTGTTCGTCTCGTAGCATCTCTGCGAACGGCTACACCTGGACAACGGATTGCACCTTCGGTTGAGAAGGGCCACGCTCCGGCCGTTAGATACCGGGACCGGGGAGGCGGGGAGGGCAGCCCGAGCGAGCGCCAGCCCCGTCGACGGTGATGATCAGCGCGGCGACCGGCCAGCCGATCGGCTGATCGGACGACGGCTCCAGGTCACGGCGCAGCGTAGGACGGGCCTTCATTCGGTCCGGAGCGCCGCCTGGGCGGCGCGGAGGCCGAATCATGGCCGCCAGCCGAGCTGGGGTCATCGGACGATGGCTTCAGGTCGCGGCGCGTAGACGCGCCGAACCGGAGCCGTCGGAAGGGACATGCGGAAGGGCCCGCACCGGTCTCCCGGTACGGGCCCTTCCGTCGTGCTGTCTGCGTCAGCTCGGGGTGACGTTCAGGTTGAACTTGGCGGTCACCTCGGGGTGCAGCTTGATGCTCACCGGGTAGGAGCCGGTCGACTTGATGTGACCGGGCAGCTCCAGCCGGCGGCGGTCCAGGCTCGGACCGCCGGCCGCCTTGACGGCATCGACGACCTCGGCCGGGGTGACCGAGCCGAAGAGCCGGCCACCGTCGCCGGCGCGGGCCTTCAGGTTGACCTTCAGGCCTTCGATCTGGGCCTTGACCTCGTTGGCGTGGTCGAGGTCGCGGATCTCCCGGGCCGCGCGGGCCCGCTTGATGACCGTGACCTGCTTCTCCGCGCCCTTGGTCCAGGCGATCGCGAAGCCCTGCGGCAGCAGGTAGTTACGGCCGTAGCCGTTCTTCACCTCGACGATGTCGCCCGGAGTGCCGAGGCCGGACACCTCCTGAGTCAGGATGATCTTCATGTCCGCGCCTCCTCTCAGCGGGTCGTGGCCGTGTACGGCAGGAGCGCCATCTCGCGGGCGTTCTTGACCGCACGGGCGATCTGCCGCTGCTGCTGCGAGGTCACGCCGGTCACCCGCCGAGCGCGGATCTTGCCGCGGTCGGAGATGAACTTGCGCAGCAGCGCGGTGTCCTTGTAATCGATGTAGGTGATCCCGTCCTTGTCGAGCGGGTTCACCTTTTTCTTCGGCTTGCGCAGTGCCGCAGCCTTGGCCATTGCTCTTGCTCCTGGTTTGCGATCGCGGGCGCTCGGCGCCATTAGAACGGGGGCTCCTCGTCGAAGTTTCCGCCGCCCGAACCACCGCGCGAGGGAGCCGGGGCAGCCGAGGCCCAGGGGTCGTCGAAGTTGCCTCCGCCGCCCTGGCCACCACCACCACCACCGAAGCCGCCTCCGCCGCCCGAGCGGGACATCTTCTGCACCTTCGCCGTGGCGTAGCGCAGGGATGGGCCGATCTCGTCGACCTCCAGCTCGATGACGGTGCGCTTCTCACCCTCGCGGGTCTCGTACGACCGCTGACGCAGCCGGCCGGACACGATCACCCGGGCGCCGCGCTGCAGCGACTCGGCGACGTTCTCGGCGGCCTGCCGCCAGACCGTGCACGAGAGGAACAGCGGCTCGCCGTCCTTCCACTCGCCGGACGCCTTGTCCATGAAGCGGGGCGTCGAGGCGACCCGGAACTTGGCGACCGCCGCCCCGGAGGGGGTGAACCGCAACTCGGGGTCATCGGTCAGGTTGCCGATGACCGTGATGGTGGTGTCTCCTGCCATGACCATCTCCTCGCGCACTCATCTCTGTGCCCTACAGGCTCTCAGAGCCCTCCGACAGCGTCGATGAGGCTTGATCCGGACGTGCCGGGTCTAGATGCTCAGCGCATCTCCGGGCGGATGACCTTGGTGCGCAGCACCGACTCGTTGAGTCGGAGCTGACGGTCCAGCTCAGCCACGGCCTCCGGCGACGCCTGGAGGTCGATGACGGCGTAGATGCCCTCGGCCTTCTTGTTGATCTCGTACGCGAGGCGCCGGCGGCCCCACACGTCGGTCTTCTCCACCGAGCCACCCGCGGTCCGGATCACGTTCAGGTACGTGTCGAGCGACGGGGCGACGGTGCGCTCCTCGAGGCTGGGGTCGAGGATCACCATGACTTCGTAATGACGCAAGACGTGCTCACCTCCTGTGGGCTAAGCGGCCACGGTCCTTCCGTGGCAGGAGGTCGTGCGTCGTGCCCGTGACCGGCAGCGGGGGGACCCGGCCGGGCGCGGACAACCGGACCAGGATACCCGGTCCGGACGATCATGCCCGGGCCGGTCGTACGCGCTGCCCGGACGCGGCGACAGGGGCCCACCGCCGGCGTCGCGTACCGGTGGTGGACCCCTGTCCACAGGGCCGCGGGGCGTCCCGTCCGCATTCCTTGGGTGGGACCTGGGGAGGAACGACCACACCGATGAGGTTGGATCGAGGACGCCCCGCGGAGCTTTATCGTGTTGTCATCTGGTCTGACCATACAACGGCTCTCGTCACCTCTTGGGGGAAATGGAGGAATTTGCCCCACCGACCTGATGTCCGGTCGTCGGGTCTGACGAGTCGGATCCCGCCCCGTCGTGCCGGGCCGCACGGCGGGGCGTCCCGTTTCCGGGGGTCTTCCCTGCACCCGTGCCCGCTGTGGATTCGGGCCCGGGTGCAGGGTCGACCGTCGATCCCACCTGGAAAACGAGTGCCCGGCCGCCGGGTGACGGCCGGCGCGGCGCCGCCCGCGCACGGCGCCGCCCGTACGCGGGCACGCCGCGGTCGCCCCGCACGTCGGGGGCGCGACGTAGGCTGCCCTGCATGCGAATCGGAGCCCACGTCGATCCGACCGACCCGTTGGCCGAGGCGACCGCCCGGGACGCCGACGCCGTCCAGTTCTTCCTCGCCGACCCGCAGGGATGGAAGGCCCCGAAGCCCCGGGAGGACGCCGACCGGCTGCGCGACGCGGGCGTCGACCTCTACGTCCACGCGCCGTACGTCATCAACGTGGCCACCCTGAACAACCGGATCCGCATCCCCAGCCGCAAGCTGCTCCTCGGCCACGCGGCCGCCGCGGCGGCCGTCGGCGCCAAGGGCCTCATCGTGCACGGCGGCCACGTCAACGCCGGCGACGACCTCGCCGTCGGCTTCGACAACTGGCGCAAGACCTTCGCGTACGCCGCGGACTCCGGCGGCTTCCCGCTCCCGGTCCTGATCGAGAACACCGCCGGCGGCGACAACGCCTGTGCCCGGCACCTCGACGCGCTGGCCCGGCTCTGGGACGCGCTCGGCGACTACGAGGTGGGCTTCTGCCTGGACACCTGCCACGCGTACGCCGGGGGCGAGGAGTTGCTCGGGCTGGTGGACCGGGTCAAGGCGATCACCGGCCGGATCGACCTGATCCACGCGAACAACTCCAAGGGCGCCTTCAATTCCGGGCAGGACCGGCACGACAACCTGACCGGCGGCACCATCGACCCTGAACTGGTGGTGGCGGTCATCCGCGCGGCCGGCGCGCCGGTCATCGTGGAGACCCCGGGTGGCACCGAAGGCCAGGCGGCGGACATCGCCTTCCTGCGCGAGCAGTTGGGCAAGGCGGCATGACGACGGAGCAGTCCGACACCACCGACGGCGGTCGCCCCGCCGGGAGTGACCCGCGGCCGTCCGCCGACAGCAGCGACCCGGACGCTCCCGCCGCGGCGGCCCCCGAGCCGGTCGTCCGGCAGCCCGGCGCGGACACCGTCCCCACGGCGGCGAAGGCGGCCGGCGGAAGAGCCGCTACGGCGGCGAAGGAGCCGGCCACCGGAACGGTCGCCACCTCGACGAAGGACACAGCCACCAAGGACATCACAGCGACCGCCGGCTCGCCGCCGGCCACGGACGCGGATGCCGGCCCGGGCCGCTCCGGGTCCAGGGCCGGCACGACGGCCGCGGCCGGGACTTCGGGAAACGGTCAGCAGACCGACGCGACAGCGGCGGCCGCGACTTCGGGGAAGAGTCAGCAGACCGACGCGACCGGCACCGCGAAGTCCGCCGGCGGGGCCGACCCGAAGGAGACCGCGAAGTCCGCCGAGGACCCGGCCGGGAAGGCCGATCGCGGCGACACCGCCGCCGACGCAGCCGGGAAGAAGGGCGAGGACAAGTCGGCTACCGCATCGGCGGATCCGTGGTCGGCCTTCGGCCCGGCACCGGACCCGGTGCTCACCCGGCCCCGCCGGGCGGTCCGCGCGGTGGGGCGCTTCCTGGTCCACGAGTGGACCCTGGCCACCGTCGCCTCGCTGGTGCTGGCCGTCCTGATGACCTGGCCCACGCTGCGCTACCCGAGCTACACGCTGCCACAGGACTACTGGGATCCGAGCCTCCAGGCCTGGCAGATGGCCTGGTCCGGGCACATCCTGCTGACCAACCCGGCGCAGCTCTGGCACTCCAACACCTTCTTCCCCGAGTCGTGGAGCTTCGCCTTCTCCGACACCTTGCTCGGGTACGCCCCGGCCGGCATGCTCGGTCACGGTCCCGAGGCCGCCGTGCTGCGCTACAACATCATGTTCGTGCTGGCGCACGCGCTCGCCACGCTCGGGGCGTACGCGCTGGCCCGGCAGTTGGGTGCCGGCCGGATCGGGGCTGCGGTGGCCGGCGCCGCCTACACATACGCGCCGTGGCTGCTCGCCCAGGCCGGGCACCTGCACATCCTCTCGAACGGCGGCATCCCGCTGGCGCTGGCGATGCTCGCTCGCGGCCACGGCTGGTCCCTGCGGTACGGCTACCGCCCGCACCGCCGCCATGCCGGTTGGGCGTTCGCCGGCTGGCTGGTGGCGGCGTGGCAGCTCAGCCTGGGCTTCGGCATCGGGCTGCCGTTCGCGTACCTGCTGGCCGGCATCGTGCTGGTCTCGGCCGTGATCTGGTTCGCCCGGCGCTGGGTGGTCCGACCGGTGAAGCGCCCGTTCGGGTGGCGACTGATCCTCGCCGACGCGCTCGGCGGGTTGCTCTTCGCCGCGGTGGGCGCGCTGCTGGCTTTGCCGTACTTCACGGTCGCCCAGCAGCACCCGAACGCGGCCCGGACGATCGCCGACATCGAGATCTACTCGCCGCCGGTGAGCGGTTTCTTCACCGCCCCGGCGGAGTCGCGGATCTGGGGCCCGCTGCACGAGGGGGCGCGGGCGGTGCTGCCCTGGCACCCCGAGATGACGCTGCTGCCCGGCTTCGTGCTGTACGCCCTGGCCGCTGGCGGGCTCTTCTTCTCCGTCTGGCGAGTCCGGCACCGGCTCTTCCTGCTCGCCGGGGTGCTGGTGACGATGGCGCTGGCCATGGGCACCCGGTTCTTCGGCGGCCGGTTCAGCTACGTGCCGCTGTTCGACTACCTGCCGGGCTGGAACGGGCTGCGCACCCCGGGCCGAATGATGCTCTGGGCCACGCTCCTGCTCGGCCTGCTCGCGGCGGGCGCGGTCACCGCGTTCTGCGCCCGGGTACGCGAACTGGCCGCCGAGCGGGTCCCCCCGTGGCCCGGGCCGTGGCTGCGCCTGGCCACCCTGCTGCCCCTGGTGCTGGTGATCGTGGAAGGGCTGAACGTCACCCCGCATCCGGTCGTGCCGGTGCAGCCGGCCGTGATGCGTACGGTCGATGGCCCGCTGCTGGTCCTGCCCAGCAGCCAGAACCTGGACCAGCCGGTGATGCTCTGGTCGACCACCCGGTTCCAGGAGATGGTCAACGGCGGCAGCGGCTTCACCCCGGACAGCCAGGCCCGGGTCCGCGACGCTGTCGTCGGCTTCCCCGACCAGCCCAGCATCGCCTACCTGCGCGAGCTGGGGGTGAAGACCGTGGTCGTGCTGCCTGGGCAGCTCGCCGGTACGCCGTGGGAGGGGCTTCTCGACCGGCCTTCCGACGGGCTGGGGGTGACTCGCTCGGAGGTTGGTGACGCTGTTGTCTTCCGTCTCTGAGCTGCTTCTTGCTCGGGGTGGGGTTTGCGGGGAGCCCAGCCGGCTCCGGGCGGTCAGGCTTGATCCCTCCGCCAGCTGGGCTCCCCGCAAACCTGACAACAGCTGGCCGTCCCTTTACCTGGGCATGAGGGCGGCTCGGATGGATTGAGTTCCCCGGGTTTCGGGTGAGTCTCCGGGGCGGCTCGGATTTGGTTGGTGCTCTTCTGTCTGGTCAGGCGGTGATTGGTTCGGCGGGATGGTCCGTGGTGGCGGGGCGGTGGCGCCAGCGGAGGTACCAGCGGGCATCTTCGGCACCGTTGAGGACCCCGCCGTCGGGGTCGTCGGCGTAGGTGGCCCGGACCGCGTCCCGCTCGGGGCGCAGGATGTCGCGGATCACCAGGCCGCAGAGCACCGCGACGGTGATGAGGCGCAGGCTGGCGGCCAGCACGAAGACGCCCTCGGGGAAGACCGGCCGGCTGGTGGCCGTGCCGAGCAGTTCGCCGTAGAAGGCGGCGAAGTAGCAGACCTCGGCGATCTGCCAGGCCAGGAACGCTCCCCAGCGCGGTCGGGCGAGCACCGCGAGCGGCAGCAGCCAGAGCACGAACTGCTGCGACCAGACCTTGCTGAAGATCAGGAAGGCGGCGACCACCAGGAAGGCGAGCTGCGCGAGCCGGGGCCGGCGCGGGGCCAACAACGCCAGCGCGGCCACCCCGAGGCAGGCCAGGCCGAACAGCAGGTACGACACCCAGTTGAGGGTGGGGACGTGGGCGTTCAGCCACTCGAAGGGCCCGAGGTCACCGGGTGCGGCCGGGCTCACCTTGCCGTCCAGATACCGGCCGATGTACCAGAGGGTGCCCCAGTCGATCGGCCGGGTGGTGTTCAGCTCGAAGAACCGGCCCCAACTCTCGCGGTAGGGAATCGCCACCGGCAGGTTCACCAACACCACCGTCACCGCGGCCGTGATGACGGACAGGAGGGCTGCGAGGACGGCCCAGAACCGGCCGACGCGGACCGCGAGCACCAGGATTGGCCCGAGGATGAACAGCGGCCACAGCTTCGCCGCGCCGCCAAGCCCGAGCAGCACCCCGGCCAGGACGGCCAGCAGGGCACCAGCCCGGCCAGGGCGGGTGCGCGCCCAGGCCAGCAGCCCGAACGCGGCCAGCCCGACGGCGAGCAGGTCCCAGTTGACGGTGGCGGTGAGCAGCAGGGCGGGCGCGAGCGCGAACATCGCCGCGTCCCACGGTCGTCGTCGGCGCAGACTGAGGATGACCGCGACGGTGGCGACGGCGAGCACGCTGAGCACCAGGGCGTTGAGGTTGTAGAACCACTGCCCCTGGTTGATGCCCGGGTTGTCCACGCCGAGGGCGTGCACCGGCAGCCCGAGCGCGCCCATGAAGTAGCCGGTCAGCACCGGGTACTCCACCGGATGGTCGGCGTAGGGCACCTTGCCCTCGTTGAGCCCCTCGGCGTAGTAGAGGGCGAGCACGTCCGTGTAGCACATCCGGGTGTACTGCGTGTTGTTCTGCCAGGCGCCGTCCTGGCAGGGCGACTTCTGCACCCAGTGCAGGGCCAGCGTCAGGCAGGCCAGGGCCAGCACGATCCGGGCGGCGGTCCAGAACCGCCGCTCCCCGCCCGCTGGCCGGTCCAGGGCGGCGGCGTGGTCGCCCAGCGGCCCGCCGATCAGTTCCGAGGCGCCCCGGACGAAGCCGTCCGAGCGGGACGGGTGGTCCACAGTCCCGGTGTCGTCGATTCCTGCCGTCGACTGGGTGCTCATGGAGAGGCATCCTGCCGTACGTCGGGCTCCGCGTCCCGCCTCGACCGCAGATTTCCGGTGCTCGGATACGCCGACGGCGGCCGGACCAGTGGTCCAGCCGCCGTCGTGGGTGCTGCGATCAGTACGTCTGTCTCGGGGGTGTGGTCGGCAGAAGGCCACCACCGGTGCCGCCGTTGCCGCCGCCACCCGGACCGCGGGGGTCGGTCGGCCAGGTGTTCCCACCGCCATTGTTGCCACCGCCGTTGTTGCCGCCGCCGTTGTTGCCGCCGCCGTTCGGGCAGAACAGGCCGAGCGGGTTGTCGCAGCCCGGCTGGGTCGGCGCCGGGGGTGGCGGCATCTCGCCGTTGCCGGTGTCGTCCTTGCCGACGTTCGCAGCGGGCGGGAAGTCCTTCTTGTCCATGCCCTTGAGCGCGTCGTTCATGAACCGCTGGAAGATCGCACCGGGCATGCCGGCGCCGCTGATGTTGGCCCCGCCCTTGGTCTTGATCGCCTTCCGGTCCTTGACGTTGCCGACCCAGACGGCGGTGGCGAGCTGCGGCGTGTAACCGATCATCCAGGCGTCACCGTTATCAGTGGTCTTCGCGTTGAGTTCCCAGGTACCGGTCTTCTCGGCGACCTTCCGACCATTGGCGAGCGGACGGTGCGACGACTTGGCCGGGTACTGCTCCAGCACCGAGGTCACGTCGGCCACGATGTCCTTGGAGATCCGCTGCTCACCCTTCTTGCTCGGGCCCGAAAGCGGACGCCACTTGCCGGTCTGATCCTGCTGCTCCACCTTCTTGATGAAGTGCGCCTTGTGATAGACGCCCTGATTGGCGAAGGTGGCGACGCCGTTGGCGTGGTCCAGCACAGTGATCGGGTACTGGCCGTAGCCGATGACGTTGAAGAACGGGTTCGGGGCCAGTTCCTTCGGGTCCGCCTTGGTCAGGTCGTACCCCTTCGCCGGGTTGGTGTCCGTGCGCCACATCGTCGTGACGCCCGCCCGCTTGGCCATGTCGAGGACCTTGTCCGCGCCGATCTTCTCGGTGATGTAGTAGAACGGCACGTTCAGCGACTTCAGCGTCGAGAGTTCGAGCGTGCAGGAGTCGCCGCAGGAGACCTTGTCGGCGCCGGCGTTACTGACCTTGAACTCGACCCCCTCCGGGGTGAACGCCGTGCCCTTCCACCGCGACTTGATGGAGATGCCCTCCTTGAGGGCCGCCGCGAGGGTGTAGATCTTGAAGCTCGATCCCGGCGAGTGGCCGCCGCTGACCGCGCCGTTGCTGTCGTAGTTCTTGCCGGCGTAGTCGGTGCCAGTGCCGTCGTCACCGCCGTAGTAGGCGCGCACCTCGCCGCTCTGCGGGTCGATGGACACCACTGCCGCCATCAGATTCGTCGGCTGGCCGTCGAGCTCCGACCCCTTCGACTTGCGCTGGGCCGCCTCGAGCGCCGCCGCCTGCATCTTCTGGTCGATGGTCGTCGTGATCCGGTAGCCGCCCTTCTGCAACGCCTGGCTGCAGAGCGGCTTGTTTGGGGTGGCCGCGGCCTCGTCGTCAGTGCAGAGCTTGAGGTCCCGCAGCTCGCTCTTGACGTAGTTGACGATGTTGCCGTTCGGGGTCTTGCCCACGTTATCCAGCCCACTGGCGTTCTTCGGCATGGGCTGCAGTGTCTTGGTTGGGTACTCGGTGGGGTGCTGCTGCTTGCCGGGCGCGTCGAGCCACCCCTCGGTGATCATGCCCTGGATGACGTAGTTCCACCGGTCCAGCGCGGCCTGCGGGTTGATCGCCGGGTCGTAGCCCTTGTGGGTGGCGCTCGGCTCGGGCTGCTTAATCAGCGCGGCGAGCACCGCACCCTCCGCCACGGTCAGCTTCGACACGTCCTTCTTGAAGTACGTCTGCGCCGCCGCCTGGATGCCGTACGCGCCCCGGCCGAAGTAGATCACGTTGAGGTAGTGCTGCATGATCTCCGGCTTGGAGTACCGGTCGTTCAGCTTGGAGGCGAGGATCGCCTCCTTCACCTTGCGCGCGTACGTGTCCTGGTTCAGGTTGTCGAACGCGTTGCGGGCGTACTGCTGGGTGATGGTCGAGGCACCCTGCTTGTCGCCGCCGGTGAGGTTGTTCCAGGCGGCCCGCGCGATGCCCTTGTAGTCCACGCCGGAGTGCCGGTAGAAGTTCCGGTCCTCCGCCGCGGCCACCGCGTTCTGCACGTACTCCGGGACGTCCTTGATGTTGACGAAGGTGCGGTTCTCCGCGCCGACCCGGCCGATCTGCTTGCCGTTGCTGTAGAGGATCGTGGTGGACAACGGCGGGGGCGTGTCCTGGGGCAGGATCACGTTCTGCGAGTAGTAGGTGAAGCCGACGACGCCGATGCCGGCGAGCATGATGAAGACGGCGAAGCCGGCGATCAGCATGTTGATCCGCCGGCGCTTCTTCGCCCGGGCCCGCGCGCCCGGGTCGTCGCCGCCCCGACCGCCTCGTCCGGGCCCGGTCGGGCCGCCCGGTCCTCCCGGGCCGCCGCCCGCCATGCCGGGCACACCGGCGCGGGCCACCGTGGCCCGGCCTCCGACGGCCGCCGAGCCGACGCTCGCCCGGCCGGCCGTACCCACGCTGGCCGCGCCGACAGAGGCGCGTCCTGCCGGACCGGCGGGGGACACCGGCACGGAGGCGCGGCCGGCACCGGCCCGGCCAGAGGCTCCACCCGGGGCCGGCGAGACCGGCACCGAGGCGCGGCCCGCGCCGGCCCGGCCCACCGAGGCCGAGCCCGCGGCGCCACGCGGCGTTGGGGCGACGCCGCCGACCGAGGCGCGCCCGCCGGACGCGGAGCCCCGGGGCGTCACCGAGGCTCGGGCCGAGGCACCGCCTTCCGACCCGGATGACCAGCCGTTCCCGTGTGCGCTCCCGCCGTAGTCGGCGTCACCGCTCGGGCCCGGGATCTGGGCCCGCCCACGCGAAGAACTGGAATCGCCGTAGTTCATTCCTCACACCCTGCCGGTCGCGGTGGGGCACGAACGCGCCGCCACCCGGTTGCCGTGAGCTGGAACACGAGACGCTACACCCCGGGCGTGCCGGGGCGCAGTCGTCGAATCCGACCTAATCGGACCAATTAGACCTAAAAGCTGTCGGTCGCCCTGCCCGGGGATCGGGCCGGGTGCGACCTGACCAGCCAGGTTCACCGTTGCGCCTCTCGCCTTCGACGAGGAGTGGAGCCGGTCGACGCGGCCGAGCCGCGCACCGCCTCCTGCTCCGAACCGTCCTCCGTGCCGCCGGCCAGCCCGTCCCGGCCGAGCAGGAACTGCTCGACGAGATGGTTCCAGTCGCAGCCGGGGCAGACCTCTACCACGAAGACCTGGAACTCACGCAGCGTCATCGCCAGGAGCGACAACTCGGCCCGGTTGCGTGCCTGGCCGGCGGACTGCTTGAGCTCGTCTCCGTAAATGTAATGGACGTGAATGAGGTTCTCGCGGCGGCAGATCGGGCAGCGCTCATCGGTGGACTCGCCATGGAACCGGGCAGCGTTTTTCAGGTACGGCGAGGCATCGCAGACGTCGTACGTGCCGATCCGGTTGGCGAGGAGGTCACGCAGCACCGCTCGCTTCCGGAGCGAGTAGTCGACGACCTGGCGCTGCGTACGCATGCGGCAAAGGGTACGCGACACCGCCGGGCGAGGCGACCACCGTCACGATCCGTGACGGTAGCACCGCGTAAACGAAGGTTTGCCCTGATCATGCGTCTCCGCTAACGTGCGATGTATCGGTCCGATACATCGCGGCGGTTACGACTCCGCGCCGGGGGTAAGAAGGGGTGGCCCATGCTCGAGCTAGCCATCCTCGGCCTCCTGCAGGAGGCTCCGATGCACGGCTATGAGCTGCGCAAGGAGTTGGCCGCCAAGCTCGGCGCCATCCGGGCGGCGATCAGCTACGGCTCGCTCTACCCGACCCTGCGCCGGCTGCAGGCGGCGGGCTGGATCACCGAAGCCGCCGAGACACCCGCGACCGCCGAGGAGGTTCCCGCGCTGACCAGCCGACGTGGTCGGGTGGTCTACACCATTACGGCGGAGGGCAAGGAACGCTTTGCCCAGCTCATAGCGCAGGCTGGACCCGAGACGTACGACGACACGGGCTTCGGCGTGCACTTCGCGTTCTTCGCCCGGACCGACCAGGCCACCCGGCTCCGGATCCTGGAAGGTCGTCGTCGCAGGATCGAGGAGCGTCGCGAAGGCCTTCGTGACGTGCTCGGCCGGGCAGCCGAGCGACTCGACGCCTACACCCTGGAGCTGCAGCGTCACGGCCTGGAGGCCTGTGAGCGCGAGGTCCGCTGGCTGGAGGAGCTCATCGCCAACGAGCGCTCCGGCCGAGCCCCGACGGTCCCGCAACCCGGGACGGCCGGCGGCCGACGAGAAAACGACAGCCCGCCCCCGCCTGGAGAGTCCAGGAAAGAGCGGCCGTGATGAAAGAAGAAGGAGGCAGACGCTATGGGCTCCGTCCGCGTCGCCATCGTCGGCGTGGGTAACTGCGCCTCGTCCCTCGTGCAGGGCGTGGAGTACTACCGCAACGCCGACCCGACCGACCGCGTCCCGGGTCTCATGCACGTCACCTTCGGCGACTACCACGTATCCGACGTGAAGTTCGTCGCGGCGTTCGACGTGGACGCCAAGAAGGTGGGCATGGACCTCGCCGAGGCGATCGTCGCCAGCGAGAACAACACCATCAAGCTGTGCGACGTGGCGCCGACCGGCGTGACCGTGCAGCGTGGCCCGACCTTCGACGGTCTCGGCCAGTACTACCGGGAGATCATCGAGGAGTCGGACGCCGAGCCGGTCGACGTGGCCCAGGCGCTGCGCGACGCGCAGGTCGACGTGGTCGTCTCCTACCTGCCGGTGGGCTCCGAGGAGGCCGACAAGTTCTACGCCCAGGCCGCGATCGACGCGGGCTGCGCGTTCGTGAACGCCCTGCCGGTCTTCATCGCCTCGGACCCGGTGTGGGCGAAGAAGTTCGAAGACGCCGGCCTGCCGATCGTCGGCGACGACATCAAGAGCCAGGTGGGTGCCACCATCGTGCACCGCGCCCTGGCCAAGCTCTTCGAGGACCGCGGGGTCGAGCTGCTGCGCACGTACCAGCTCAACTTCGGCGGCAACATGGACTTCATGAACATGCTGGAGCGCAACCGCCTGGTCTCGAAGAAGATCTCGAAGACCCAGTCGGTGACCTCCCAGATCCCGCACGAGATGGCCAAGAGCGACGTGCACATCGGCCCGTCGGACCACGTGCCGTGGCTCGACGACCGCAAGTGGGCGTACATCCGCCTGGAGGGCCGCTCCTTCGGTGACGCCCCGCTCAACGCCGAGCTCAAGCTCGAGGTGTGGGACTCGCCGAACTCGGCCGGCGTCATCATCGACGCCGTCCGGGCCGCGAAGATCGCGCTGGACCGGAAGATCGGTGGCCCGATCCTCTCCGCCTCCTCGTACTTCATGAAGTCCCCGCCGAAGCAGTACGCCGACCACGAGGCGCACGCCGCCGTCGAGGCGTTCATCAAGGGCGAGGTCGAGCGCTGACGCGCTGAACCACCGCACTATCGAGGGCCGGGTCCGTGCGGACCCGGCCCTTCGCGCGTCCCGGCCCACCGGCCGGGGTACGTCAGGACCAGGCGCGTCGCAGCGCCACGCCCGCCTCCAGCTCCAGCAGGGTCACCTTGCGCGGCAGGCCGCCGCCGAAGCCGACCAGCTTGCCGCCCGCGCCGACGATCCGGTGACAGGGCACGATCACCGGAACCGGGTTGCGGTTGCAGGCCACCCCGACCGCGCGGGCCCCGCCCGGGTCCCCGACCGCCTTCGCCACCTCGCCGTAGGTCCGTGTCTCCCCGTACGGGATGAGGGTCATCTCCCGCCACACCGCGCGCTCGAACTCCGACCCCCGGGGTGCCACCACCGGCACGGTGAACTCGGTCAGCTCACCGGCGAAGTACGCGCGCAGCTCGGCGAGCGCGCGAGCGGCCAACTCGTCGCCGGGCCGGTCGGTCGCCGACTCCACCCGGCCGAAGTGCGCCCCGCGGACGGCCTCGCCGTCGGTGGCGACGGAGAACTCCCCGATCGGTGAGTCGAGCACGGTCCAACGCATGCCCCCCATTCTGTCGCCCGGTCGGGCAAAGTTCTCCGCACCCCGTGCGTCTGAGGTACGGAGGTGGGCGGTGGCCGAGGTGACCGATGGGGAGTTCACCGCGTTCGTCAACGAACGGGGGGCCGCCCTGCTGCGCGTCGCGTACGCGCTCGCCGGGGACCAGCACTCGGCGGAGGACCTGCTGCAGAACGCGCTGGCCAAGGCGTACGCGCGCTGGCCGCGGATCCGGGGCGACGCCGAGCCGTACGTGAAACGGATCCTCTACCACGACCAGGTCTCCGGCTGGCGGCGCCGCTCGCGGCGCTCGGAGGTCCCGGTCGCGGAGCTGCCGGAGCGGGCAGCGGTGGGCGACAGCGGCGACGACGCCACCGACCTGCGGCTGCTGCTGCGGGACGCGCTCCGGGCGCTGCCACCCCGACAGCGGGCCGTGCTGACCCTGCGCTACCTGGAAGACCTCAGCGTTGAGCAGACCGCGGCGCTCCTCGGCTGCCGGGCCGGCACGGTGGCCAGCCAGTCCGCCAAGGCGCTGGCCCGGCTGCGCCAACTGGTGCCGGGGCTGGACGAGCTGCCGAGCCGTACGGAGGTGACGCGATGAGCCCGGCCCTGGACGCGACGCTGCGGGCGGTCGTGCAGGACCTCGCCGACGGGGTACGGCCGTCGCCCGACCTGGCCGCCGCGGCGCTGCGCCGAGGTCGCCGGCTGCGTCGCCGCCGGCGGGCCACCACTGCCGGCGCGGCCCTGCTGGCGGTCGTCGCCGTGGCGCTGCCGTTCGTGCTGCTCCGGCCGGAACCGGCCGCGCGACCCGCGGGGCCACCCGCCACGCCGCCCGTGACGGCCACCCCGTCACCACCGATCCGACCCACCCCCGGCCCGGACTGGGTGACGAAGCCGCTGGTGCTGCCCGGCGACTGGGTGGTCACCCGGGCGGGCACCCGAGCTGGTTCGGGCAAGGGTTTCCTACTCGACCGGGGCCGCGGGCGGTACCTCCAGACCGACCGCTACGACGGGATCTTCCCCGCGCCGGCCGGTTCCCTGGTCGCCGTCACCGACAAGAACCGGCCCCGCGACGTCGGCCTGATCGACCTCAGCAACGGAAAGATCCGCTGGTACGAGGTGGGCCGGGCCCTCGCCGGCCTGCAGTGGTCACCGGACGGTCGTCGACTGCTCTTCACCACCAGGCAGGTCGACCACTTCGGTTTCATCGTGCTGGAGACGGACGGCACAAAACAGGCCCACGTGACTGGCTGGCTGGGCTGTACCAACTTCTGCGAATTCACCTGGTTACGGAACGGCCGGGAGGTGGGGCTGACCCTGACCGCCCGCCGGGCGCCGGAGAGCGCGCCGCGGGATCTCGCGAAGGGCGTACAGGTCTTCTCGGCCGACGACGGCCGCCCCACCCGCTTCGTCACCATGCCAGGCGCGCCGGTCGGCCCGGATGCCTGGTCACCGGACGGGAAGCTCGTGGTCGTCCAAGGGCAGGACGAGCCGCTGCTGGTCGAAACTGCGACCGGCCGGGTGGTGAACCCGCTGCCGACCGCCGAGGTGGCCTGGGTCTCCGCCGACCGGCTGCTCTACCGGCGGCCGAACGGGTCGCGGGACTTCGTGCTCGCCGAGCCCACCGGCCGGGAGCTGGTCCGTCAACCACTGCCGAAACAGCTGGTCGATCTTGAGCTGACCGTTGCGCCGAGCTGAGCGTTCGGACAGCCGACGACCTTGCGCGGCATCGATACCGTGCAGGTCGTGGCCACGGGGACGCTCATCTTCCTGATCATCGGTGGAGTCGGGGTCGGCGTGCTGGCGCTCGCCCTGCTCGGCACCGAGCTGTTCACCTTCGGCCATCCGGACGTCGACGGTCCGGTGTCGCTGGAGGCGGTCGCCGGGTTCATCGGCGCGTTCGGCTTCGGGGCCGCCATCGTCAACGAGTTGCTCGGCGGGCGTACCCCCGGGATGATCGCGGCGGCGGTGGCCGGCGGCGTGTTCGCCGCCGTGCCCACCGGGTGGCTGGCGGCCCGGCTCAGCCGCGCGGCCCGGAACATGCGCACGGACCCCACGCCGACCCGGGACCACCTGGTCGGCGCGATCGGCCTGGTGGTGACCCCGGTCCCCGCCGGCGGCTACGGCGAGGTCCGGGTACGCCTCGCCGGCCAACCGGTCAAGCTCAACGCCCGCGCCGACCAGCCGCTCCCGGTCGGCGCCCGGATCTTCGTGGTCGAGGCGCTGAGCGAGACCAGCGTGCACGTCGAGACCTACTAAACCCCCATCGCAGAGACGGGAAGTCCCATGCTCCTGCTCGTCGCCATCGGCGGCGCGGTTCTCCTCGCCGTCCTCCTCATCCTCTTCGTGCTCTCCCGGATCAAGGTGGCCGGCCCGAACGAGGCGTTCATCGTCACCGGCCGCAAGGGTCGGACCACCCAGACCGCCGACGGCGGACGCTCCACCGACATGTCCGGGCAGAAGGTCGTGCTCGGCGCCTCGGTCTTCGTCCTGCCGGTGGTGCAGAAGCTCCAGTCCCTCGACCTCTCCAGCCGCCGGATCGACGTCGGCATCAAGGGCGCGGTGAGCAAGCAGGGCATCCGGACCGACCTGCACGGCGTCGCCATCGTCAAGGTCGGCGGCACCGAGGACGCGATCCGCGCCGCCGCCCAGCGCTTCCTGCACCAGCAGGACGAGATCGACAACTTTACCCGCGAGGTGCTGGCCGGTGCCCTCCGCTCGATCGTCGGGCGGCTCACCGTCGAGGAGATCATCCGGGACCGGGCGGCGTTCGCCAGCGCGGTGGCCGAGGAGGCCGAGCACTCGATGACCAACCAGGGCCTGGTGCTGGACACCTTCCAGCTCCAGGACATCCTGGCCGAGGGGTCCTACCTGCAGGACCTGGGTCGGCCGGAGGCGGCCCGCGTGCTCAAGGACGCCGCCATCGCCGAGGCCCGGGCCCGGCAGCAGGCCGAGCAGGAGCGGCTGCTCGCCGAGGAGGCGATCGCCGAGGCGAACCGGAACCTGGCGCTCAAGCAGGCCGGCATCCAGGCCGAGATCGACGCTGCCAAGGCGAAATCGGCGGCGGCCGGCCCGCTCGCCCAGGCCGAGCGGGACCAGGCGATCCTCTCCGAGCAGCAGAAGGTCGCCGAGCGGAACGCGGAGCTGAAGCAGCGCCAGCTCGACACCGAGGTGCGCAAGCCGGCCGACGCGGCCCGCTACAAGGTCGAGCAGGAGGCCGAGGCGGCCCGCAACGCGGCGGTGCTGCACGCGGACGCGCAGCGGCAGGCCACCATCGCCGCCGCGCAGGCCGCCGCCGAGCAGGCCCGGCTCACCGGTGAGGGCGAGCGGGCCCGCCGGGCCGCGCTGGCCGAGGCGAACGCGATCGAGGGCGCCAAGGAAGGTGAGGCGGAGCAGCGCCGGCGTTCCGCGATCGCCGAGGCGATCGAGCGGGAGGGCCAGGCGGAGGCCGCGGCCATCCTGGCCAAGGGGCAGGCGGAGGCGGAGGCGATGGGCCGCAAGGCCGAGGCGTTCGCCGCGTACGGCGAGGCCGCCGTGCTCGACCTGCTGGTCAAGGTGCTGCCGCAGGTGGTCGAGGCGGCCAGCGCGCCGATCGGCGCGATCGACAAGATGACGGTGATCTCCACCGACGGCGCGTCCTCGCTGACCAAGTCGGTGGCTGGCAACGTGGCCCAGGGCCTCCAGCTCGGCAGCGACCTCACCGGCATCGACCTGGCCGGGCTGCTCGCCCGGCTCGGCGGCGGTACGCAGGCCAACGGCCGGACCGCGGTGGACAGCAGCGCGGTGGAGCACTGACCGATGGCGGCCGGGCCCTCGGCGGGCCCGGCCGCCACACCGCAGCAACGACGGCGCCCACCGGACCCGGTGGGCGCTGTCGTCATTGTCAGTCGAGGACGCCCTGCTCCCGGGCCCACCGCAGCAGCTCCGCCTCGGCCTCCTCGCGGTCCAGCGGGCCGCGCTCCAGGCGCAGTTCCTTGAGGTGCTGCCACGCCTTTCCGACCAGCGGCCCCGGCGGCACGCCGAGCAGCTCCATGATCGCGTTGCCGTCCAGGTCCGGGCGGACCCGGGCCAGATCCTCCTCGGCGGCGATCCGGGCGATCCGCTCCTCCAGCGCGTCGTAGTCGGCCGCGAGCTGGGCCGCCTTGCGCCGGTTGCGGGTGGTGACGTCCGACCGGGTCAGCTTGTGCAGGCGGGGCAGCAGGTCACCGGCGTCGGTGACGTACCGGCGCACCGCCGAGTCGGTCCACTCGCCGCGGCCGTACCCGTAGAACCGCAGGTGCAGCGCGACCAGCTTGACCACCTGCGCGGTGACGTCCTTGGGGTAGCGCAGGGCCTTCATCCGGGCCTTGGTCAGCCGGGCACCGACCACCTCGTGGTGGTGGAAGCTGACCCGGCCGTCCGGGCCGACCGCCTTGGTGGCCGGCTTGCCGACGTCGTGCATCAGCGCGGCCATCCGGAGTACGAAGTCGCAGCCGCCCTCTTCCAGCGCCATCGCGTTGCTGACCACGGTCAGGGTGTGCTCGTAGACGTCCTTGTGCTGGGCGTGCTCGTCGATCTCCAGCTTCAGGCTGGAGAGCTCGGGAATGAACCGGTCGGCCAGCCCGGTGTCGACCAGCAGCCGCAGCCCGGTGATCGGGTCCGCGCCGCAGAGCAGCTTGCTGAACTCGTCGCGGATCCGCTCGGCGGTGATCCGGTCCAGGTCGGCGGCCATCCGGGTCATCGCCTCGCGGACGTCCGGGTGGACGGCGAAGCGGAGCTGGGCGGCGAACCGGGCCGCGCGCAGCATCCGCAGCGGGTCGTCACCGAATGACTCCCGGGGCGTGCCGGGGGTACGGATGATCTTCGCAGCCAGGTCGGCCAAACCGCCGTACGGGTCGGTGAACCGATGGTCGGGGACGCTGACCGCCATCGCGTTGATCGTGAAGTCCCGGCGCTTGAGGTCGTCGACCAGGTTGGTGCCGTACTCGACGATCGGGTTCCGGCTGACCTGGTCGTAGGCCTCTGCGCGGAAGGTGGTGATCTCTAGGCGGAGCCCGGCGCGCTGGCAGCCGATGGTGCCGAACTCCCGCCCGGTCTCCCAGATCGACTCGGCCCAGCCGCGGACGATGGCGAGCGTCTGGTCCGGGAGGGCGTCGGTGCAGAAGTCGAGATCCTCGCCGAGGCGGCCGAGCAGCGCGTCCCGGACCGAGCCGCCCACCAGGTGCAGTTCGTGACCGGCCCTGGCGAACCGTCGGCCGAGCTCGTCGGCGACCGGTGAGACGCGGAGCAGTTCGGCGACGGCGTTACGCTGCGCGGCGGTCAGCTCGCGACGGTCAGCGGCGTGGGAGGCGGAGGCTTCGGACATGGGATCGCCAGCCTATCGGGCGGGGACGGCACCTAATGCGCCGGGCGTGGGTAAGCGGTCGAGGTTGACTAAGGTCATGGGCGTGCGGGCCCGGTGGTCCGGCTCCGACGTACCCCTTGGAGGCTGGAGATGAGCGGCGGGCTGTACCGCAGCGCGAACGCGCACGGCGGCGGCCAGCCGCCGGACGACGGCGCCATCTTCATCTCCGCCGAGCCGCTGAACCAGCCGGGCGTGGAGGCCACTGCGCCACCGCAGGAGGTGGTGGCGGAGACCAGCGCCGCGGCCAACAGCGCGGTGATGGCGATCGGCAGCCTGGTCAGCCGAGGTACGGGCTTCGTCCGCAACCTGATGATCGGCGCCGCCCTCGGCAACGCGGTCGGCAACGTCTACACCACCGCCCAGTTCCTGCCGAACCAGGTGTACGAGTTCCTGCTCGGCGGCGTGCTCACCAGCGTGCTGATCCCGGTGCTGGTCCGGCGGCGCAAGATCGACCCTGACCGGGGCGAGGCGTACGCGCAGCGGCTGCTCACCCTCGCGGTGCTCACGCTGGCCGCCGCCGCGCTGCTGGCGGTGGTCTCGGCACCGGTGCTCACCGCGATCTACGCCGCCGGCAAGGACCCCACGTACAAGGGGCTGGTCAACGACCTGTCCTACCTGATGCTGCCGATGCTGTTCTTCACCGGCGTGAGCGCGCTGATCGCCGCCGTGTTGAACACCCGGGGGCACTTCGCCGCACCGATGTGGGCGCCGATCCTGAACAACCTGGTGGTGATCGGCGTCTTCGGCCTGTACATCGGCGTGTACGGCGCCAAGCCGCTGCAGCCGGGGCAGATGACCCCTGGCCGCATCCTGCTGGTCGGCGGCGGCACCCTGCTCGGCGTGGCGGTGCAGGCCGCCGGCCTGCTGCCGGCGCTGCGCAAGGTCGGTTTCCGGTGGAAGTGGCGGTTCGACTTCCGCGAGCTGGGCCTGCGCGAGCTGGCCCACCTCGGGACCTGGATGTTCTGTTACGTCGGGGTCAACCAGCTCGGCCTCTTCGTGGTGGTCAACCTGCTCACCCGGGCCGCCGGCAAGGAGAACGCCGGCCTGCTGATCTACAACAACGTCTTCCTGCTGCTGATGATGGCGCACGGCATCATCGCCGTCTCGATCATCACCGCGCTGATGCCCCGGATGAGCGCCGCCGCCGCCGAGGGCCGGTTCCGCGCCGTCACCGCCGACCTGTCCCGGGGCACCCGGATGGTCACCGCCGTCCTCGCCCCGGTCGCGGTCTGCTATGCGGTGCTGGCCGGCCCAATCTCGGTCGTGATCTTCCGATACGGCGCCTTCACCGGCGAGAACGCGGTAGCCACCTCGACCGTGCTGCTGGTGGCGGCGGCCGGCCTGGTGCCGTTCGCGATCAGCCAGCTCTTCACCTTCGCCTTCTACGCACTGCCGGACACCAAGAGCCCGGCCATGATCAACATTCCGGTGGTGGCGCTGCGGGTGCTCCTCCAGATCGGCCTCTTCCTCGGCTTCTCGAAGACCTTCGCGGCGGCCGGCATGATGCTCGGCAACGCGATCTCGTACGTGGCGGCGGCAGTGATCTCGGCGATGCTGCTGCGGCCCCGGGTGGGCCGGATCGGGCTGGGCGAGATCATGCGGACCATGGGCCGGGTGCTCGTCGCCGCGCTGGGCGCGGCCCTGGTCGGCCTGCTGGTGGTCAGGCTGCTCCCCGGCGACCCGGGGCACCTGAGCTGGCTGGCTGCCGCGGTCCGGCTGGTGATCGGCGGCGCCGTGATCGGCGCGACGTATCTCGGGCTGGCCATGGCCCTGCGGATCGGCGAGATCACCGAGGTGGTCGGGATGGTCCGCCGCCGCCTCGGCCGCTGACCCGGCCCCCTCGATGACGGACGGTGAACGAGGATCACCAGCCTGGGGATACGGCTGTGGATAACTCGGAATTTCGCGGCCCAGTAGGCCGGTCAGCCTGTGGACAACCAACCGTAAGGATGAGGGTGACCCTCCCGACCAGGGGAATCCGCCGAGGCGTCGCGGAGCCGGCCACCGCGCGCCCCTGCACCGACGAGTTGTTGCCAACCTCTAGATTGGCTGGTGGGTGTGCCAGCGCCAGAAATGACCCGGCCGGACCGCTCCGGTCTGGCGTCCCACCGGCTACGGCGGGAAGATGACATGTCGAGGAACCGGGCATCCCGGGTAAGGTCGGTCTCGACGGGTACGGCAGGTGCCGACGCGGACGTCGACGCCGGTCTGCCGGTTCCTTCGAAGGCAGAGCAGGAAGCCACATGCCCAGCAGCACGGGTCCATCGATCGACACGATCACCGAGGGAGGACGGGTGACCCAGGTCGGCGAGGGTCAGGAGGCGGAGGAGACTGCCCCTCCGGTCATGACCTTCGGTGCTCCCACGGCCGGTGAGGTCCTTGCCGAGCGGTATGAGCTGGTCGAGCACATCAACAACGACAGTGCGGGCCGGCTGGTCTGGCGCGGGGTCGACGTCGTGCTGCGCCGTCCCGTCGCGGTGGTCCTCCGCTACCCGGGTGGCGACTCGGCCACCGAGATGCTCCAGGCGGCCGTCGCGGCCAGCCGGGTGATCCACCCCAACCTGGTGGGCGTCTACGACGCCATCGACGAGGCCGACCGGGCGTACGTGGTCCGCGAGTGGGTGGACGGCCAGTCCCTGCGCGAGCTGGTCACCGCCGACGGTCCGCTGGACCCGGCCCGAGCGACCGCCATCGGCAACGCGGTGGCGAGCGCCCTCGCCGCGGTGCACGCCACCGGCATGGTGCACGGCAACCTCCACCCCGGCACGGTGATGATCAGCGACGACGGCCGGGTGGTGTTGGCCGACGCGCGTACCGACGGCGCGGACAGCCAGGAGAACGATCTCCGGGCGGTCGGCGGGGTGCTCTACTTCGCCCTGACCGGGCACTGGCCGCACGGCGAGGCCCCGCTGCACGGCGCCACCGCCGGGCACGGCCGCGCCGCGATCCCCGACGCGGTCCGCGACGCCAGCGGCACCATCGCCGCGCCCCGGCAGGTACGCGCCGGCGTGCCGGCGTACCTCGACGACCTCACCATGGACCTGCTCGACCCGGAGATCGCCCCGCCGTCGTCGGACGTGCTGGCCGCCGAGCTGAGCCGGCTGGACGTCCCCGCCGACGAGCACTACCTGGAGCCGACCGGCCCGCTGCGCTTCACCGCCGAGACCGGCGAGGAGCCGTCGCCGCTGGCCGCCGCCGGTGGCCGCAAGGTGGCCCTGGGCATCGCCGGAATCCTGGCGGTGGCCCTGGTCGGGCTGCTCGTCGGGATCAGCCTGCTCGGCGACGACAAGAAGCAGCCGACCGAGCCGGTGGCCCGTCCGACCAGCAGCGCGCCCGCGGGAAGCGACGGCAGCCCGGCCAGCACGGTCCGCAAGCTCAACATCCAGGACGTCCGGATCATCGATCCGGACAGCCGCAAGCGTGACGAGCTGAGCGGCGTCGAGAAGGTGATCGACGGCAACGAGGACGAGGGCTGGGCGACGGACACCTACAACTCGGCCGACTTCAGCCGCTACAAGAAGGGCATGGGGGTCTGGATCGATCTGGGCGAGGAGCACACGGTCAAGTCGCTGCAGGCCGTGCTGTCGACCCCCGGTGCCTCGGTCCAGCTGCTCGCCGGGAAGGCCGACTTCCCGTCCAGCTCGTCGGGTGACAAGCAGCTCGTCACCAGCTACGCCACCGCGATCGGCCAACCGGTCGAGCACGCCGGCCTGACGGTGACGTTCGACGGATTCAACCCGGAGCAGAAGTACCGCTACCTGCTCTTCTGGATCACCGAGCTGCCGAAGAAGGACAGCGGGGGCGGCTGGAAGCTGGGGGTCCAGGAGATCACGGTCCAGGGGTCGTGAACCGCCGGCCACGGCTTCCGCGCCGCCTCCCGTGGACGCGGTGATGGCGGGTCGCCGCGGGCGTACGCCGGAGCCGGCGACCGGGGACGGCCTGCCGGCCGGGCCGTCCGACCTCGACCTGCTGCGCGCGCACGTCGCCGGCGACCGGGACGCGTTCACCGAGCTGTTCCACCGGCACCGGGACCGGCTCTGGGCGGTGGCCCTGCGTACCCTCGGCGACCGCGAGGAGGCCGCCGACGCGCTCCAGGACGCCCTGCTGTCCGCGCACCGCGCGGCGGCCCGGTTCCGCGGCGACTCGGCCGTCACCACCTGGTTGCACCGGATCGTGGTGAACGCCTGCGTGGACCGGATGCGGCGACGCCAGACGCATGCCACCGTCCCGCTGCCCGACGGCGTGCACACCGACGGGGAGCCGGGCCGGCACACCGGCGGGGTGGAGCCGGCGGCCCCGGTTCGCGACCACGACACCGCCCTGGTGGTCCGGCAGGCCCTCGCACAGCTGCCGGCCGAGCAACGGGCCGCGCTGGTCCTCGTGGACGTGCAGGGCTACCCGGTGGCGGAGGTGGCCCGGATCCTCGGCGTCGCGGAGGGGACGGTGAAGAGCCGCTGCGCCCGCGGACGGGCCCGGCTGGCCGTGCTCCTCGGACACCTGCGTACCGGCTCCGACGAGACGCCGGACGTGCCGCGCGTCACCGGGGGGAACCCCCGGCCGCCCGAGGGCGTCGGATCGACGTCGGGGTGGTCCCGGCGGGACGTCAGCCAGGAGGAGACGTGACTTCCCGGGAGTTCAGCGGGGTCGACCCCGACCTGCTCGCCGACTACGTCGGCGGCGCGCTGGACGGCACCCCGGAGCAGGCCACGGTGGCCCGGCTGATCGAGTCCGACCCGGCCTGGGGCGACGCGTACGCCTCGCTGGCGCGGGCGGTCGAGCTGGTCCACGCCGACCTGGCCGACTGGGCCGCCGCTCCCACGCCGGAGCTGCCGCTGACCGTGGCGGACCGGATCACGGCGGCGCTCGCCGGCGCCGGGCCGGCCCCGGCCGACGCGGCCCGAGCCGACGCCGAGGAGTGGGCCGGCGCGCCCGGCCCGGGACCGCACGAGGTCGGCGACGGGGAGCCGGAGGCGCCCCACCCGGCCGAGGCCCGCGGGGCGACGCCGGTCGCCGTGCCGACCCAGCCGCGGCGGGCGGACGGGGCGACGCGGCCCGCCGAACGCCCGGCCCGCAACACCGGACCGGGCCGGCGCTCCCGACGCTGGGCCCGGATCGCCGGGCCGGTCGCCCTGGCGGCCGTCTCGGTCACCGCGGTCGGGCTCGGGATCAGCCACCTGGTCGACACCGCCAACCACGGCGTGACGTCGACGGCGGACCGCGCCGGGCCGGCCGCCGGCCGGGCGCAGCCCGAGGCGGCTGCCGCCGCACCCTTCCGGACCGCCGGGCCACCCCAGCACAGCGGCACCGACTACGGCCCGGACCAACTGCCCGGCAGCATCATGACGCTGACCTCGCCGTCGGCGGCCCGTGGTCCCCGCGAGACCGCCGGAATCGCGCCGGACGACCAGCGCAAGTCGGAGGGGGCCGGCCTGGAGCGGCTGGCCCGCCCGGGGGCGTTGGCGTCCTGCCTCGGCGCGATCAGCGCCGAGCACGGAGCCGGATTGATCACCCTCGACCTGGTCGACTACGCGTCGTTCCAGGGGCGTCCGGCGCTCGTCGTCACCTTCGTCGACCAGAGCGGTGCGCGCTGGGCGTGGGTGAGCGGAGCCGAGTGCGGGGTGCCCGGGTCCGGCGCGGACACCCGCTTCCGTACCCGAGTAGGGTGAGGTCACGGTCGCCCGGGCGTGTCCTGCCACGTGACGTGACCCACCAGATGACCGGCTCGGGAATCCCCGCTTCGTACGATGACGTTCTGCAAGTCAGGCGCCGACGCCGCTGAGCCGTCGGCACTCGGGATCGACATCGGTGCGCGCCGGTGGCGAACACACACATCGGGAGACGGCAGTGGACGAGGTCCGCAACCTGATCATCATCGGCTCCGGGCCGGCCGGTTACACGGCGGCGGTCTATGCCGCGCGCGCCAACCTCAAGCCGCTCGTCATCGAGGGCGTGCAGTCCGGTGGCGCGCTGATGACGACCACCGAGGTGGAGAACTTCCCCGGCTTCGCCGACGGCATCCTCGGGCCCGAACTGATGGACAACATGCGCAAGCAGGCCGAGCGGTTCGGTGCCGAGTTCCTGACCGACGACGTGACCCGGGTCGAGCTCAAGGACACCGGCGAAATCGGCTCGGACGCGATGAGCACCGTCTGGGTGGGCGCGACCGCCTACCGGGCGAAGGCGGTCATCCTCTCCACCGGCTCCGCCTGGCGTCCGCTGGGCGTGCCGGGTGAGCAGGAATACCTCGGCCACGGCGTGTCGTCCTGCGCGACCTGCGACGGCTTCTTCTTCCGCAACCAGCACATCGTGGTGGTCGGCGGCGGTGACTCGGCGATGGAGGAGGCCAGCTTCCTCACCCGGTTCGCCGACTCGGTGACGATCATCCACCGCCGGGACTCGTTCCGAGCCAGCAAGATCATGGCCGAGCGGGCCCTCTCCAACGACAAGATCAAGGTCGAGTGGAACACCGTGATCGAGGAGATCCTCGGCGACGACGGCAAGGTCAGCGGCGTCCGGGTGCGAAACGTGCACACCGGCGAGAGCAAGGTGCTCGACGTCACCGGGGTCTTCGTGGCGATCGGCCACGACCCGCGCAGTGAGCTCTTCCGCGGGCAGATCGACCTCGACGACGAGGGGTACGTGAAGGTGCAGGCCCCGAGCACCCGGACGAACGTGCCGGGCGTCTTCGCCGCCGGTGACGTGGTCGACCACACCTACCGGCAGGCCATCACGGCCGCCGGTACGGGCTGCGCCGCCGCCCTGGACGCCGAGCGCTTCATCGCCACCCTGCAAGGCTGAAGAATTTTCTCAGAAAAGTCCCGGAGGAGGGGTTCATAGTGGGTGCAACCAAGGCGGTCACCGACGCGAGCTTCGCGAGCGACGTGCTGAAGTCCGACAAGCCGGTCCTGGTCGACTTCTGGGCGGAGTGGTGCGGACCGTGCCGCAAGGTCTCGCCGCTGCTCGAGGAGATCGCCGGCGAGATGGGTGACCAGGTCACCATCGTCAAGCTCAACATCGACGAGAACCCCGAGACCGCGCGGGCGTACCGGGTGATGTCCGTGCCGACTCTCACCATCTTCAAGAACGGCGAGCCGGTGCAGTCCATCGCCGGCGCCAAGCCCAAGGGCGAGCTGGTGAGGCTCATCGAATCGGCGCTCTGAGCCGGCTCCGCAGCCGAGGAACCCCCGTCGCCACCCGGCAACGGGGGTTCCTGCTTTCCCGCCCGGGTGCCCGACCTGCTCGAACCGGAAGCCGACGGTGACCGGCCACGGTACGCTCCGTAAGCGTCCCCAGCCATGGGGGCCACCTCCGTCGGAGTCTCCGGCCATCCAGTGCCCGTGCAGAGGGGGTCATCGTGCGTCCCATCCGACCCGGTGACCGGGGACCTGCGGTGACCGAGATCCGTACCGTCCTCACCGGCCTCGACCTGCTTCCACCCGGTGGCAAGGGCGACGACTTCGACGCCGAGACCGAGCGCGCCGTCCGGGCATTCCAGCAGTCCCGCGGCCTGAGCGTGGACGGGCGAGTCGGCGCAGAGACCTGGCGGGCGCTGGACGCGGCCCGCTGGCGGTTCGGTGCCCGGACGCTGTACCACGCGGTGCCCGAACCGCTGATCGGCGAGGACGTCCGGTCGCTCCAGGAACGCCTCCTGGAGATGGGGTACGACGTGGGCCGGGCCGACGCCATCTACGGGATCCGCACCTCGCGGGCGGTCGCCCAGTTCCAGCGGGAGATGGGGCTGAAGCCGGACGGCGCGTGCGGCCCGCACACCATGAACGCGCTGCGCCGCCTCGGCCGGAAGGTGGTGGGCGGGCGTCCGCAGTGGCTGCGCGAGTCCGACGCCATCCGGCAGGCCGGACCGACACTGGTCGGGCGGACCGTGGTGGTCGACCCGGGACACGGCGGCACCGACCCGGGCGTGGTGGTGCCGGACGGCCCACTCCGCTGGACCGAGGCGGACATCGTGCACGACCTGGCCAGCCGGTTGGAGGGGCGGCTCGCCGCGGCCGGCGTACGGGTGCAGCTCACCCGCGGCCCGTCGCCGGCAACCTGCCTGCCGGACGCCGATCGCGCCCAGCTCGCCAACTCCCTCGGCGCGGACGTGTTCATCTCGCTGCACATCGACGGGCACGCCAACCCGGCGGCCAACGGGGTCGCCACCTACCACTACGGCACCAACAACGGCGTCACCTCGGCCACCGGGGAGCGACTGGCCGGGCTGGTGCAGCGGGAGATCGTGGCCCGGACCGGGCTGCGGAACTGCCGTACCCACGCCAAGGCGTGGGACCTGCTGCGGCTGACGAGGATGCCGGCGGTCCGGGTCGAGGTGGGTTACCTGACCTCGCCGGAGGATCGGGGCCGGCTGGTCGACCCCCGGTTCCGGGACAAGGTGGTCGAGGCCATCGTCGCCGCGGTGCAGCGGATGTACTTCCCGATCGAGCGGGACGTACCCACCGGCTCCATCGACGTCAGCGAGCTCCGGGCGATCGTCGCCGCCGGGACGGCGGTGGACTGACGGCAGGCCCCGGCGGCGCGGGGCCGGGGCGGCCCGGGGCGCGCGCGGGGCTGACCCGGTCAGCTCGTCGAGCGGGTGGCCGGGGCGGGACGCACCGGGCGGAGCAACGTCTCCGGGCTCATCGAACCGAGCAGCTTCTCCAACGCGTACTCGACGTCCGACTTCCAGCTCAGCGCCGTGCGCAATTCCAGCCGCAGGCGCGGGTAGCGGGGGTGCGGCCGGACCGTCTTGAAGCCCACCGACAGGAAGAAGTCGGCCGGCGCGAGGCAGGCCCGGGTCGGGTCGTCGCCGTCGTCCCCGAACTTCGCGTCGCCGAACGCCTCGATCGCCTTGATGCCGCGCTTGGTGAGATCCCGGGCCACGCCCTGGACCAGCATCCGGCCCAGGCCGCCGCCGGCGAAGGCGGCCACCACGTTGGCCGTCATCAGCAGCGCGGCGTCCGCCGAGACCGGCGAGGTGGGAAAGGCCATCGAGCGCGGAACGTACGCCGGCGGGGCGTACATGACGAAACCGGCGGGCATGCCGTCGACGTACGCGAGCTTGCCGCAGGAGCCCCACTCGAGCAGCGTCTGGGAGACCCAGGCCTCCTTCTCCAGCCCGGGGTCGCCGGCGGCGCACGCCCGGTCGGCGGAGACCGGATCCAGCTCCCAGTAGACGCACTGCCGGCACGGGCGGGGCAGGTCTTCCAAGGTGTCGAGGGTCAGACTGACCAGACGTCGCGACATGATCGCACCCCACCAATAGGCTCAGAGCCTCACTCCGCCGCTTTCCTGCCCCCGACGAGCGATCGTACGCCTCTGTCCCGCGGTGCGGGAGAGGACGTGCGAACGGCCACCCGGCACGGGCCGGACCGGTCCGGGATGTGGACTTTCTTCACATGGCGGCGCAGGTGGTGAGGGGTACCGACTACGATCGACCAACCGGCGTCCCGCGCCGCCAATGGTTGCCGGCATCGCGGGTACCAATCCGGGCGGCAGCCCCGCCGACACCCGATCGAGGTGATGTCATGACCGGCACGACGCTCGACGACTACACCGACCGGTACGCCCGCCGGGTCCGGGGGATGACCGCCTCCGAAATCCGGGCACTCTTCGCGGTGGCCAGCCGGCCGGAGGTGGTCTCGCTCGCCGGTGGGGCCCCGTACATCGCGGCGCTGCCGCTCGACGCGGTCGGCGAGATGCTCGGCCGGCTCGGCGCCGAGCACGGCGTCACCACGCTGCAGTACGGCATCGGCCAGGGCACCCTGGAGCTGCGCGAGCGAATCTGCGAGGTGATGTCCCTCTCTGGGATCGACGCCTCGTGCGGCGCCTCGCCGGAGGACGTGGTGGTCACCGTCGGCGGCCAGCAGGCGCTCGACCTGGTGGCCCGGCTCTTCCTGGACCCGGGCGACGTGGTGCTCGCCGAGGGCCCGACGTACGTCGGCGCACTCGGGGTGTTCCAGGCCGCCCAGGCCCAGGTGGCCCACGTACCCATGGACGAGCACGGGCTGATCCCGGAGGCGCTGGAAACGGCCATCGCCGACCTGGCCCGCGCCGGCCGCCGGGTGAAGTTCCTCTACACCATCCCGACCTACCAGAACCCGACCGGCGTGACGCTGAGCGAGGAGCGGCGCGAGCAGGTGCTCGACATCTGCGAGCGGGCCGGCCTGCTGGTGGTCGAGGACGACCCGTACGGTCAACTCGGCTTCGAGGGGGACGCGCCCGCGCCGCTGCGCGCCCGGCGGCGGGACGGGGTCTTCTACCTGAGCACCTTCTCCAAGACCTTCGCCCCCGGCCTCCGGGTCGGCTGGATCCTCGCCCCGCACGCGGTCCGCGACAAGCTGGTCATCGCCAGCGAGGCGCAGATCCTCTGCCCCAGCGGATACGCCCAGGCGGCCGTCTCGACGTACCTCGGCACCATGCCCTGGCGGGAGCAGCTCAAGGTCTACCGGGAGGTCTACCGCGAGCGCCGGGACGCCATGCTCGCCGCGCTGGAGGACCTGATGCCGGCCGGCACCACCTGGACCAGCCCGGGCGGCGGCCTGTTCGTGTGGGCGACCCTGCCCGACGGACTCGACTCGAAGGCGATGATGCCGCGGGCGATCTCGGCCCGCGTCGCGTACGTGCCGGGCACCGGCTTCTACGCCGACGGCACCGGCAGCGGCAACATGCGGCTCAACTTCTCCTTCCCGCCGCCGGAGCGGATCCGCGAGGGCGTCCGCCGGCTGGCCGGCGTGATGGAGCAGGAGATCGCCATGCGCCGGGTCTTCGGCGCGGTCGGTGGCTCGGAGCCGCGGCGCAGGCAGGGCGGCTCGGACGCGCCCGGCCCCGACTTGGCATGATTCCCACATGGCCATCAGCCCTGCCGCACACAATTCCGTGACCGACCCCGCCGTCACCGACGAGCTACACGTGCTGGTGCTCGCCGGCGGACTCTCGTACGAGCGGGACGTCTCCCTGCGGTCCGGCCGGCGCGTGCTCGATGCGCTGCGGGCGGTCGGCGTGGAGGCCGAGCTGCGGGACGCGGACGTGGCCCTGCTGCCCGCACTGGCCGCCGACCCGCCGGACGCCGTGGTGATCGCCCTGCACGGTGCCACCGGCGAGGACGGCTCGCTGCGCGGGGTGCTCGACCTCTGCGACGTGCCCTACGTCGGCTGCGATGCCCGGGCCTCGCGGCTCGCCTGGGACAAGCCGTCGGCCAAGGCCGTGCTGCGCGAGGCCGGCATCCCCACGCCCGACTGGGTAGCCCTGCCACACGACCGCTTCTCCGAGCTGGGCGCGGTGGCCGTGCTGGACCGGATCGCCGACCGGCTCGGCCTACCGTTGATGATCAAGCCGGCGCAGGGCGGCTCCGGACTGGGCGCCGCCGTGGTCCGGGACGCCGCGTCACTGCCGGCCGCCATGGTCGGTTGCTTCGCGTACGACCAGACGGCGCTGGTGGAGCGCTACGTGCCCGGGATGGACGTGGCGGTCTCGGTGGTGGACCTGGGCGAGGGGCCGGAGGCGCTGCCCCCGGTCGAGATCGTGCCCCGCAACGGCGTGTACGACTACGCCGCCCGCTACACCGCCGGCCGGACCACCTGGCACGCGCCCGCCCGACTGGACCAGGAGACGACCGACCGGGTGGCGGACGTGGCGCTCGCCGCGCACAACGCACTCGGCCTGCGCGACCTCTCCCGGGTCGACCTGATCGTCGACGCGGACGGGCAGCCGCACGTGCTGGAGGTCAACGTGTCCCCGGGTATGACCGAGACGTCGCTGCTACCGCTGGCTATCCAGGCCGCCGGGCTGGACTTCGGGCGGGTGCTCGGCTCGCTGGTCAGCCGAGCCGCCCGTCGTCCGTAACGATCGCCTGGTCGGTCACTCCGCCGGCGCGGCTTCTGACTCCTTCTTCGCCGGGCCGTTCGCCGGCTCCGGGTGCCTCTCCAGCGCGTTCCCCGACTCCAGGTGGCTCTCCAGCGCGGCGCCGTTCTCCGGCTCCGGGATCTCCTCCGCCGCCTCGATCACCGACGCGGTTTCCTCCGCATCGGCCGCCACGCTCTCCGGTGCGGACGACGAGAAGCTCGACGGCGCCTGCCACTGGATGCGGGGCGGCTCGGCGAGCGGGCGGCCGCCGAACTCGGCCAGCCAGGCGGCGACCAGGGCCAGGTTCTCCCGCCACTGCGACTCGGAGATCGCGGGCAGGATCGAGTCCCACAGGGAGAGGAACGTGCCCCGCAGCTGCAGCCGTCCGTACGGCCGCGCCAGAAACCACATGTGCAGGTGCGCGGAGCCGTCACCCCAGCGGTTGACGTGCACCCGGGCGACACCGTCCAGCGAGCGGATGGCCCGCTCCAGGCGGACGGTCATCACGCCCAGCTCGGCGGCGAGCAGGTTCGGCAGATCGCCGAGATCGAGGTGGGAGCGGGACTCCAGGATCAGCACCATCGGCAGGCCGGTGGGGCGGTCCATCGCCCGCACCCGCCACCGCTCACCGACCCAGATGTACGCCTCGTCCGGGGCGTTGCAGGCGGTGCACTCCCGGTTTCCCTCGCCCCGGCGGGGCGGTTCGACCGGTACCGGATCGTCGAGCTGCTTGACGCGGAGGTCGCCCTCGAAGGGGAAGGAGGGCCATTGGGTGAAGTCCGGGACTGAGGGAGGGGTGTCCTGCACGACGCTGACCCTAACCGAGTCCGCGGCGGCTGTCCCTACCTCTTTTCGTCGTTCGTCGTCGATCGGCGCGCGGTTGTCCACCGCGTTGTCCACAGGCCGCTGAGATCACCAGCACACCGCGTCATCCACAGCTCAACACGGGTTTCGCCGCGCTGTTTCACGTGAAACGGGGGTGCCCTGTGGAAAACAACTGTGGATAACCGGGCGGGTGCCGGGGCGGGTTGTCCACCGGATGTTCACCTACCGCCTGGCCTCCCTTCCTAACGAGTGACGGGCCGATGGGCAGCGGGCATGTTCGGTCGGTCGTGGTGTCCCGCTGCCCGCGTTCGGCAACCGGCAGGTGCTTGGCATGCCTCTCCCGGTGCTGCCCCTCGCCGTAACTCCGGTCCGGTCGCGACCCCCGTTCGGGGTCCAAGATCTCTCGCTTCGGATGCCCGTCGCACCAGCTGCTCCGACATGGGCTGCGGGCCGCCCTGAACCGCCTCGTCGCCCGGCTGCCCGAAGCGGCGCCGGCACCTGGCATCGCTGCGCTCAAACCGCAGGGGCTCAGCCAGATGCCGGCCGAGAGGCTCCCGATCCGGCTGAGCACGAGCCCGGCATCGTTCCGGTCCGGGCGCGTCCGGTCCGGTCGCGCCGCGATTGTGTCGGACGGGTGGTCCGAATCGAGACACCGAGTGCGCCCAATGCGGAGGGATCCACAGCCCGAGCCGAGATGCGCTAGCAACCCCCGGGGCGCCTCGCGCAGCCTCGTTCACACGGCAGGCAATGCCGAAGCTCCGGCACCGGGCTGCGTCCGAGGCAACGGCCCAAGCCGGGCTGCCTCAGGCGCCCGGGGGATTCCGGACTGCCGTCGCGTCCACCCGTGCACCTGGCTGGCGCGGCGTGGACGGCGGGCCCGGGCGGCGTTCGGCTCCGGCGGCGTCGGTCCCCGGCGGCGTCGGTCCCCGGCAACGTCGGTCCCGGCAACGTCGGTCCCAGGCAACGTCGGCCCTCGGGCGTCGGTGGCGTGACGAAGCGAGGGTGGCTGCGGTGGCGGCCACCGCCGGGGAGTGCCCCGCCTTGCTCATGGCGCGGCCGCGCCTTTCCGCGTCGCAAACCGTCCGCGCCGCAAACCGTCCGCGCCGCCGCCCTCGTCGTGGTCCTGGTGTCGCTCCATTGACGTCGGATCAGGATTGCGGCTGGCGGGGCGACGGCCCCTGGGTGCTTGGGCACCCCGCGTCCACTGACGCCGGGCCGCTGTTTCACGTGAAACGGTCCCTCGACTCGCTCGGCTCTCTTCGCCCCGTAGATCGCTGAGCCACCCACCGGTGCGCCCGATCGGCATGTGTCGCGCGGCTTGGACGGCGGGCCGATGGCCGACCTGCGCGCCGGCTGCCGTACACCGCCTAGCCATTCCCGGCCCTACTCCTCGCCGGCTCGCTCGGTTCGCTCGGTTCGGGCGGCTGGGCGCTGTACTGCCGCGGTGCCGCCGCGCCCGTGTCGCTCCGCCATGTTCCGGTTCAGCCGGTCGGACCTGTTCCCCGCGGACCCATGCTTCCCCCGCTCGCCTCGTCGCCGCGCTCCTGGACTCCGAGCTCCGCTCAGCAACGGCCACGAACGCCGGAGCCGGATGACCCAGGCACGCCCAAGCTCCTCGTTTCACGTGAAACAGCGGCACATGCGCGGCCGGACCGCGCCGGCCCTGGAATCCAGAGGCGGAGTTGAGCGCGAGGCGTCCCCGGGTCACTGGTGCCCGGTCCTCCGGCCCCGATTGCCACCGTCGCCTGCCGGGAGACCGTTGGGAAGGACTGCGGCGTGCGCGGCGAAATGGCGGAGACCGCCGGTGGGCGCTGGCGGAGGCGGTGAGCGCTGGGACGGCCTGCGGGCGTTGGGACGGCCTGCGGGCGTTGGGACGGCCTGCGGGCGGCCCAGTGTGGCGTGTTCGGCTTGGAGCAATCCAATCCAGGAGTTCGGCCCGCCACGCACCTCCGCAGTGGCCGTCGACTTTCTGATGCCCTACACCTGGGCGTGAGCCAGCCTGCGTTTCACGTGAAACGACACCGTCCTCAGTCGCGGCAACACATCCCCGCACGGCCGTTTCACGTGAAACGGCGGGCGAAGTCCTGCCCCTGGGCGGCGGACTCCCACGGGCAGCAGTGGCCGCATCTCCCGGCAGCAAGCCGGCGATCCAATCGGCCGGGCCGGGAGGGCGACATGGCGCGGGCGCCGACAACGACACCCTCCCGTCGCACCATCCGCCCTTTCGGCCCGTTGAGAGCGCCGTGAGCACGACAGCGGAGCAGCATGGCACTCGGAGGCACCCCTACCCCGAACCGGAGACGTGAGGCCCGCAGAACCGGGGCGCTCGGCGTCGGCCGGCTGGCGGCCCGGTTCGGCACCCTGCCCGCACTGCGAGGGGTGCTGCTGGCGCAGACCCTGGCCCTGGTTCCGTCAGCCGGGAAGCCGGGACAGCGGCGCCAGCCGTCGAGCGACAGCGGCCCGAAGCTCCGCGCCCACCCCACAAACGGCTCGGCCGCGCCCACCCCACAAACGACTCGGCCGCGCCGTCACAAAGACGACGCGGCCGAGGCCCAGGACCCGTGCTCACTCGCCGGGCTGATCCTCCTGGCCCACCCCGATGATCCCAACGATCCGCTCCAGGTCGTCGACCGTGGCGAACTCGATCGTGATCTTGCCCTTGTTGCGGCCGATGTCGACCTTCACCCGAGTGTCGAACCGGTCGGAGAGCCGGTCGGCGAGGTCCGTCAACGCCGGCGCGTGCGGCTTTGGCCGGCGCTTCGCAGCCGGGGTCTTCGCCGGCCCGTCGGCGAGCGCGAGGGCGACCATCTCCTCGGTGGCACGTACGGAGATGCCCTCGGCGACGATCCGCTTGGCGAGCTGCTCCTGCGCCTCGGCGTCGTCCAGGCTGAGGAGCGCCCGGGCGTGGCCGGCCGAGAGCACCCCGGCGGCAACCCGGCGCTGCACCTGAGCGGGCAGGTTCATCAGCCGGATGGTGTTCGAGATCTGCGGACGGCTCCGGCCGATCCGGCGAGCCAACTCCTCGTGGGTGGCCCCGAACTCCTCCAGAAGCTGCTGGTAAGCGGCCGCCTCCTCCAGCGGGTTCAGGTTGGCTCGGTGGATGTTCTCCAGCAACGCGTCCCGGAGCATCGCGTCGTCCTTGGTGTCCCGGACGATGGCGGGAATGCTCTCCCGGCCGACCGCCTGGGCGGCCCGCCAGCGGCGCTCGCCCATGACGAGTTCGAACTTCTCGCCGTCGAGCGCACGGACCACGATCGGCTGGAGGAAGCCCACCTCCTGGATCGAGGTCTTCAGCTCCTCCAGGGCGTCCTCGTCGAAGACCTGCCGCGGCTGCTTGGGGTTCGGCACGATGGCGTCGACCGGGATCTCGGCGAAGCGGGCTCCCGGCACCGGGCTCAGCTGCGGTCCGGGCTCCGCAGCCGCCGGGGGTGTCCCGACCACGGCAGCGGCAGCGCCGGCCACGGCTGGGGGCGGCATTTCGGCCGCCGTACCGCCTGCGGGCTCGACGGCCGCCGGGCTGCTGCCCGGCACCGGACCGGTGGGGATGAGGGCACCCAGCCCTCGGCCCAGACCGCCGCGAGGACGGTTCTTCATGCGACGCCTCCCAGCGACTTCTCCGCACTACGCATTCCGGCTCACCGGCTCCTTGACGCCTCGCTCGGCGATTTCCTGAGCGGCCTCGAAGTAGCTCGTGGCCCCGCGCGAACCGGGATCGTAGGTCATCACGGACTGGCCGTAGCTGGGGGCCTCGGAGACCCGTACGTTCCGGGGGATCACGGCCTGGAGCACCTTGTCCCCGAAGTGGTTCCGCACGTCCTGCTCCACCGCGTCGGCCAGCCGGGTGCGCCGGTCGTACATGGTGAGCAGGATGGTGGAGACCTCGAGCCTCGGGTTGAGGTGCTGGCGGACCAGGTTGATGTTGTTGATCAGCTGGTTGAGGCCCTCCAGCGCGTAGTACTCGCACTGGATCGGGATCAGCACCTCCTGCGCGGCGACCAACGCGTTGACGGTCAGCAGGCCGAGCGAGGGCGGGCAGTCGATGAACACGTAGTCGAAGTGCCCCGGGTACGCGGCGATGGCGCGGGCCAGCCGGGACTCCCGGGCGACGACCGAGACCAGCTCGATCTCGGCGCCGGCCAGGTCGATGGTGGCCGGGACGCACCACAGGTTCGGGATGCCCTCCACTGCCTGGGCGACGTCCTCCAGGGGCACGCCCTCGATGAGGCAGTCGTACACATCGGGGACGCCGGTGTGGTGCGGGACGTTAAGTCCGGTGGAGGCGTTGCCCTGCGGGTCGAGGTCGACCACCAGGACCCGGTTGCCGTGCAGGGCGAGCGCCACTGCCAGGTTCACCGTGGTCGTGGTCTTGCCCACGCCGCCCTTCTGGTTGGCGACGCACATCACCCGGGTCCGTTCGGGCCGAGGCATGGTCACCTCGCCACTGGGATTCAGGATCTGCACGGCGCGCATAGCCTCCATAGCCAACGGTGGATCATCCTCTTCGCGCGTCGGGGTTTCACGTGAAACGTACGTGCTGTCGGCGGCTTCGGCACCGTAGGCGGCGGCCGGTGGCGTGTCGGGCGCGACGACGTCGGGCGCGGACTGCGAGGTGGGCTGCTGCGGCACCGCCGAGACCGGCGACTGCGGCTCGTAGCGCCCGGGGACAGCGGCGTTGCCGCGTGCCGGGCCGGGACGCGCAGTGGGCGCGTTGGCCGGACCACCTATCGGGTCGAGCGGATCCCGCGTCGGGGGCACGTTCGCCGGCACCCCGGAGGTCGGCCGGACACCACCTCCGGCAGGCGCGTCCCGGCGTACCACCGGATCGCCCTCCGGCGGACGCGGGGTCGCGTCGTAGGACTCGTTGCCGCTCACCGGCCAGCCCGGGTAGTCGGTTTCACGTGAAACGGGCTCGGCAGGGGGTTGTCCTCCTGGCCCGGTCACCCGTGGGTCGTCGTACCTGCCGTCGTCATGCACCTGTCATCCCTGCCCGCTCCGGATGGTCGGTCCGCACCCCGTCAATCAGGCCCCCGCGCTCGCGGCGCGGCCTACGGCCCGGCGGGAACGGTCGGGTTCGGTGCCGCCCGGCACCGCCGTTCCACATTATCGACGCGCGGCCAGCCTACGGCCGACGGGCGCAGCGGGTCCACGTCGGGTTCGGATCCGTCGGCCATCTCGCACCCGCACAACGGTAAAAAGCAGCGTCAGCGATCCCGGCCGTGCCCACCGCGGCGGCGGCCGCCGCGCGACCGCTTGGGGCCCTTCTTCCTGACCGGGCCGACCACCCGTTCTCGGACCACCTCGATCACCGCGGCCGGCGGGTCGATCACGCCCACCCCGCACCGGTGCAGCTCCGGCTCGCCACCGCCGAGCCGGACGACCGCCTCGGCGTGCTCGGCGATCTCCTCCGCGGCGGAGGCGCCCTTGAGCGCCACCAGCCGGCCGCCGGGTATCGCGAGCGGCAGGCACCAGGCGGCGAGCCGGTCCAGCGCGGCCACCGCCCGCGCGGTCACGATGTCCGCGCCGAGCGGGGCGGTGTCGCGGGACCCGGCCGCCGCCTCCTCGGCCCGCCCACGGAAGACGCGGACGGAGGCGGTCAGACCGAGGTGCTGCACGGCCTCGATCAGGAAGGTGGTCCGCCGGGCGAGCGGTTCGACGAGCGTGATGGTGAGGTCGGGGCGGGCGATCGCCAGGACCAGGCCGGGCAGCCCGGCGCCGGAACCGACGTCGATCACGCTCGCGCCCTGGGGAATCCGCTCCGCCACCGCCGCACAGTTGAGCAGGTGCCGTTCCCAGAGCCGCGGCGTCTCGCGGGGGCCGATCAGACCGCGCACCACGCCGTCCGTGGCCAGCAGTTCGGCGTACGCGGCCGCCAGCTCAAGCCGGTCGCCGAAGAGGGTACGGGCGGCCGCCGCCAGCTCGGGCGGCAGCGTCGCCGTGGCCGGGGACGCTGGCTGCGCCTCGCCGGTGTCGCCGTCGGCAGGGGAAGCCGTCTCCGGCTCGGCGAACACCGGCTCGACGGAACCCACCGGGGCCGCCGGGACCGTTTCGTCGTCCGGTGCTGGGTCAGCCGAGAAGGCCGGAGTCACGGCCTCCGAAGAATCGAACGTCGTCGACATGTCGGCATCGGAGCGGCCCGCTGGTGCACCAGTCGAGAAGGCGGGGTCCGCGGTGGGCGGCGTACCCGTGATCGACGGGTCGGCCGGGGAGGCGTCACCGTCGGAGAAGATCGGGTCGACGGCCGGGTCGGGCCGGACAGGCGACGGCCCGGGCGGCGTACCACCCGGGCCGGCCACGGCACCCGCCGTCGTCTCGTCGTGGGTCACTCCGTCAGTCCGCCGCCGGCCGGACGACGATGCGCCGGTTCGGCTCGACGCCCTCGGACTCGCTTTCCACGCCGCTCATCGCGTTCACCACGTCGTGCACGCACTTGCGCTCGAACGCGGACATCGGCTCGAGGCGCACCGGCTCGCCGTACTCCTTGACCTTCTCCACCGCGTTCTTGGCGACGGCGGCGAGCTCCTTGCGCCGGGCGGCGCGGTAGCCGCCGACGTCGAGCAGCAGGCGGCTGGGCGAACCGGTCTGCCGGAACACCGCCAGCCGGGCCAGCTCCTGGAGCGCCTCCAGGGTGGCACCGCGCTGGCCGATCAGGTTCTGCAGGCGGCCACCGACCACCTCGACGACCGGGCGGCCGCCGGAGACCAGCTCGTCGATGTCGCCGTCGTAGTCGAGGATGTCGAGCAGACCCTCGACGTAGTCGGCCGCGATCTCGCTCTGCCGGAACAGGTCGCTCTCGGCCGGGGCCTTCTTCTCCGCGGCCGCCGACTCGGCCTCGGTCTCCTCGGCCTCGTCGGTGGGCACGGTCTCCTCGTCCAGGGACTGCTCGGCGCTGGGGATGCTGGTGTCGGTCACGGTCTCATCTCCGTACTCGCTCGGCCGGACCGTCGGGTCCGCTGGTCTCCCGGGGCCGGCGCGGGGTTCGCCGATGCCCTCGGGCACGTCTGTACGGGCCAGTTTCGCCCGTGACCGCGCTCCGCGCGGCGGTTCCGGCCCGGCGCCGACCGTACGGTGGCAGCTCGGGGGCCGGACGGGCCGCCACCGGCATCCCGGTGGCGGCCCGCAGGATCAGCCCTGCCGCTTGGCGGGGCGGGTCTTCTTCGGGTTGACCGGCTTGGCGCCGGGCTTCGGGCCGGCCACCTTGGGCGCGGTCGCCGGGGCCTTCGCCACCGGCTGGGCCTTGCGGCCGAGCAGACCACCGGTCTTCGCCGGCTGGGCGGTGGGCCGCGCGCCGGTACCGGTCTTCGCGGTGGGTGGCGGCGGGAACTTCCGCAGCACCCACTGCTGCTGGCCGAGGGTGAAGAGGTTGTTGGTGACCCAGTAGATGATCACACCGATCGGGAAGATCGAACCGGACACCAGCAGCGAGACCGGGATGCCGTAGAGCATCAGGCGCTGGACCATGCGCTGCTGCGGGTCCTCCGCCCAACCAGTCTTCAGGATCATCTGACGGCTGGTCAGGTACGTCGTGGCGATCATGATGACCACCAGGATGCCGGCGACCAGCTTGACGGTGTTGCCGCTCGCACCGAGGCTGGCCAGCTCGTCGGCCGTCGAACCGAACTTGCCGGCGATCGGGGCGGTGAAGAGCTTGGCGTGGGAGGCGCTGTTGAACTGGTCGACCGTCCAGCCGTACAGGGTCTTGTTCGTCTTGTCCGGGTTGAGGCGGCGCAGCACGTGGAAGAGGCCCAGGAAGACCGGGATCTGGAGGAACATCGGAAGGCAGCCCATCAGCGGGTTGGCCTTTTCCTTCCGGTAGAGCTCCATCATCTCCTTCTGGAGCGTCTCCCGGTCACCCTTGTGCTTCTCCTGGAGCTCCTTGACCTTGGGCTGGAGCGCCTGCATCGCCCGCTGCGACTTGATCTGCTTGACGAAGACCGGGAACAGGATCACCCGGACCGTCACCACCAGGAAGACGATGGCAAGGATCCAGGGCCAGTTCGTCCCGATCACCGCCTCGGCCGGAACGATGGCGTCCCAGGCCGAGTGCCAGGTCAGCAGGATCCACGAAATGGCGTAGTAGACCCAGTCGAGGCTAAACACTCAGGCTCCAGTCACGTCGGCACGGCGGCGGTCGCCCGGCTCCGGCACCGGGTCGTGTCCACCTGGGTGGAAGGGGTGGCAGCGCGACAGCCGCCGGACCGTCAACCAGGCTCCCCGCAGTGCGCCGTGCCGGGACACCGCCTCAACGGCGTAGGCACTGCACGACGGGTAGAACCGGCAGCGGGCCGGCAGCGCCGGACTTATCCACCGACGGTACGCGATGATGGGTACCAGCAGCATGCGGGCACCGCTAGTCGTCGGCCGCGGGGCGGCGCTCCCACCGCTCACCGGGCCCGCCGAGTCCGCGGGGTGCGCGCCGCGGCGACGGCGGCGTCCAGGTCGGCCCCCAGCCGGGCGTACGACACGTCGGCGGCCTGGGGCAGCGCGCGTACCACGAGCGTGGTACCGACGGGCAGGTCCGCCAGGCGCTCGCGGACCAGGTGCCGCAGCCGGCGTCGGACCTTGTTGCGGACCACCGCGTTGCCGACCGCCTTAGACACGACGAAGCCGGCGCGGCTCGGCGCGGAGGGTTCCGCACCGCTGGGCCGCGCCGGCTCCGGCGAGATTGTCGCGGCGGGTCCGGTCTGCTCGGGGAGGGTCAGGTGCACCACGACGGCACCGCGGCCGACGCGTCGGCCACCCCGGACCGCTGCGGCGAAGTCGCTACTGCGCCGCAGTCGCTGCGCGGCGGCCAGCACCTCAGCCCACGTCCCTGGACCGGACCGGTCGGCCTCAGGCCGCCAGGCGGGCGCGGCCCTTGGCGCGACGGGTCGAGATGATGGCGCGGCCGGCACGGGTGCGCATGCGCAGCCGGAAGCCGTGGGTCTTCGCGCGCCGGCGGTTGTTCGGCTGGTAGGTGCGCTTGCTCACGTCAGGCTCTCCGTTGTCGTACGCCCCGCGCGGGGGATCGCCCGGGGTCGTGTGGTGGTCCAGGCCACCTGCCCGGTGGCCTCCGATCGGTGCTGCCCGGCGACACGGGACCTCGGCGATACGGGGATGCGACCGCGGACAGCAAGCACCCATCACCCTAGCAGAGGGCGAGAGAGCAGCCGCTCCAGCCTACGCAGGGGGGCAATGGCCGTCAAACATCACACACTCCTCACCCGGTGACCGTGGGAGCGCGACCGAAGGGGTGGTTTTCACGGATGTTGACAAGGCTGCCCCGGTGTCGACGGTTGAACGCACGGGGTCCCCGCTGTTAGCGTGCGCGATTGCGGTCAGCGTCGGGCTCCGGGTTGTCGCTGATCGGCAAGACCGGACAAGGTAGTGAATCGTTCGGCACGGTGAACCCGCTTCAGCGCCTCCGGGAACGAGGGGGCAGGTCCGACCCACGTCCGGTGGGCGGCCACAATCGGTCGGTACACACAGGCTGTGGATAACTTGTGGATAATGACCGTTCGGCCGTCCGGGAGGGCGTGACCTAAGGCCCGCGCGTACGCGGTGGCGGGCCGGGACTGCCGATGGACAGCAGCGGTGGTCGGGAGCAGAGGCGAGGGGGGGTGGCACGACGGTGACCGGAGCGACCGACCTTGCCGCGGTGTGGACGGCGGCGACCGAGGAACTCGCCGACGAGATCATCTCCGCGCAGCAGCGGGCGTACCTCCGGCTCACCCGGCTGCGGGCGATCGTCGAGGACACCGCCCTGCTCTCCGTACCGGACGCCTTCACCCGGGACGTGATCGAGTCGCGGCTACGCCCGGCCATCACCGAGGCCCTCAGCCGGCGGCTGGGCCGGCCCATCCAGGTCGCGGTCACCGTCCGGGTCGCCGAGGACGCGGGCGGCCGCCCGGCCGGCACCGTCTACCGGGCCAGTCCCGAACCGGCGGACCGCAACGCCCCGCTGGACCTGCTCGCCGGTCTCGAGCCCGGCCCGCCGGTCGAGGCGCCCGGCTTCCCCGAGCTCGGCTACCCGGGCCGGCCAGAGGCCCCGGCGTACCCCGAGGAGCCCCCCGCGCCCACGGTCAGCGAGCCGGCGCCGCGGCAGCGCACGCCCGACGGCGGCCGGCCGCACCTCATCCCGCGCGGCGGGGACGGCCAGGACACGCTGTTCAGCGACGGCTTCGCCGAGCCGCTGCGCGCCCCCGAGCGGCGCGGCTTCGACGAGCGGGGCCGGGTCGAGCCCCCGGGCCCGGACGCGGGCGGGTACGAACCCCGGTACCGGGAGAACCGGGCCGACGCGCCGCTGCGCGGGCTGCCCCGGGACGGCGCCACGGACAGCGGGCCGGGCCGGGGTGGCCCGGATCACCGCCCCGGCGGCCAGGCCGACCGGCGACTGCCTGGCGGGGCGGAGACCGGCGGCAACCGGCTCAACCCGAAGTACATGTTCGAGACGTTCGTCATCGGTTCCTCGAACCGCTTCGCCCACGCGGCGGCCGTCGCGGTGGCCGAGTCGCCGGCAAAGGCGTACAACCCGCTGTTCATCTACGGCAGCTCCGGGCTGGGCAAGACCCACCTGCTGCACGCCATCGGGCACTACGCCACGACGCTGGGCAACGCCCGCTCGGTCCGGTACGTCTCGACCGAGGAGTTCACCAACGACTTCATCAACTCGCTGCGCGACGACAAGACCAGTGCGTTCCAGCGCCGCTACCGGGACGTGGACATCCTCCTGATCGACGACATCCAGTTCCTGGAGAACCGGGAGCGGACCCAGGAGGAGTTCTTCCACACCTTCAACACCCTGCACAACGCCAACAAGCAGATCGTGATCACCTCCGACCGCTCGCCGAAGCAGCTGGCGACGCTGGAGGACCGGCTGCGGACCCGGTTCGAGTGGGGACTGCTCGCCGACATCCAGCCGCCGGACCTGGAGACCCGGATCGCGATCCTGCAGAAGAAGGCCGCGCAGGAGCGCCTGTACGCGCCGCCGGACGTGCTGGAGTTCATCGCCTCGCGGGTGTCGAACTCGATCCGGGAACTGGAGGGCGCGCTGATCCGGGTCACCGCGTTCGCCAGCCTCACCCGCTCGTCGGTGGAGCTTTCGCTCGCCGAGGAGGTGCTGCGCGACTTCATCCCCGACGGCGCCGGCCCGGAGATCACCGCCGACCAGATCATGGTCTCCACCGCCGACTACTTCGGGGTGAGCCTGGAGGACCTGCGCGGCCACTCCCGGTCCCGGGTGCTGGTCAACGCCCGCCAGGTGGCCATGTACCTGTGCCGGGAGCTGACCGACCTATCGCTGCCGCGGATCGGGCAGGCGTTCGGCGGCCGGGACCACACCACGGTCATGCACGCCGACCGCAAGATCCGCCAGCAGATGGCGGAGCGGCGCTCGCTCTACAACCAGATCGCCGAGCTGACCAACCGCATCAAGCAGACCACCTGAGTTCTCCGCCACCGCCGCAAACGGCGGCACAAGGCCCGACCGGGGATCCGGTCGGGCCTTTTTCGTCCCTGTGGATGCCGGGAGCTTGACCCTCAACCCGGTCGAGGGCCCACGATCGGTGTCGTGTTCGTCCACAGCACGGCCCGGTTGTCCACACCCCCTGTTCCACAGACGGTGGAAAACCACGCTACGTTCCAACCCGGTTACCCACAGACTGTGGACAAGTCCTGGGGACTACGCTGTGGACGCCTGGGGATGACGAGCGAGTTGTCCACGGGCGACGGTCGGCCTGTGGGCGACCTGTTGAAGGTTCTGGGGATGACGTCGATCAACGCGGTCCGCCCCGTCCACAACGCTGGGGAGAAACCCCGTGGATTACCGGTGGACAACCGGTGGACAACGGTGGACAACCTGGGGGCCGGCGCGGGCTGTGGACCGGAACACGGGTTGTACCCCTGGTTCTCCACAGCCAAACCACCGGCGGATAGCCTGTCTGACCTGCGCGGACGCCGGTTCTCCACAGTTTGCACAGGTGCGATGAAGACGATGAGTTATCTCTTCTAAACAACAAAAACCAATCATCACCGTTGGACTTCCTGTGGATCGGGCCGGAGCACTGCCGTCGGCAGTCGCCCCGGCACCTGGATCCACGGGGTCGGGCGCACAGCCGATGCCCGCGCGACCTAAGGTGCGAGGGGTACCCGCCGGTCGGGCGGGACGGGTGGCAGCGGTCGGCATGAGAGAGTTGTCGCTGACGTCGACGCGGAGGCATTGATGAAGTTCCGAGTGGAGCGCGACGCGCTCGCCGAGGCGGTCGCCTGGACCGCCAAGAGCCTGCCCAACCGACCCTCCGTACCGGTGCTGGCCGGAGTGATGCTCCGGGTCACCGACGGCAACCTCCAGGTCTCCGGCTTCGACTACGAGGTCTCCAGCCAGGTCACCGTCGAGGTGCAGGGGGACGCCGACGGCGCCGCGCTGGTCTCCGGCCGCCTGCTCGCCGAGATCACCAAGGCCCTGCCGGCCAAGCCGGTGGACATCGCCGCCGTCGGTGCCCACCTGGAGCTGGTCTGCGGCAGCGCCCGCTTCACCCTGCCGACCATGCCGGTCGAGGACTACCCGGCCCTGCCGGAGATGCCGGAGAGCGCCGGCACGATCGACGCGGCCGCCTTCGCCGCCGCGGTGGCCCAGGTGGCGGTCGCCGCCGGCCGGGACGAGACGCTGCCAATGATGACCGGCGTCCGCATCGAGCTTTCCGGCAGCACCCTGGCGATGCTCGCCACCGACCGCTACCGCCTCGCCCTGCGTGAGATGGAGTGGAACCCGGACGACCCCGAGGTGAGCGTCAACGCGCTGGTGCCCGCCCGGACGCTGCACGACACCGCCAAGGCCCTCGGCCCGCTCGGCGGCCAGGTGACCATGGCGCTCTCCCAGGGCGGCGCGGGCGAGGGAATGATCGGCTTCTCCGGCGGCACCCGCCGGACCACCAGCCGCCTGCTGGACGGGGCCAACTACCCGCCGGTCCGCTCGCTCTTCCCGGCCAGCCACAACGCCGAGGCCCGCATTCCGGTCAGCACCCTGATCGAGGTGGTCAAGCGCGTCGCACTGGTCGCCGAGCGGACCACGCCGGTGCTGCTGAGCTTCAGCTCCGACGGCCTGGTCGTGGAGGCCGGCGGCACCGAGGAGGCCCGGGCCAGTGAGGCCATGGAGGCCACCTTCACCGGCGACCCGCTGACCATCGGCTTCAACCCGCAGTACCTGATCGACGGCCTGGCCAACCTCGGCGCCCAGTACGCCCAGCTCTCGTTCGTCGACGCCTTCAAGCCTGCGGTCATCTCTCCCGCAGGTGAGGATGGCGAGGTCATCCCGGGGTACCGGTACCTCATCATGCCGATCCGCGTGTCCCGCTGATCGCACCCCAGCAAGACCAGACGTACGGAGGTAGGAGCAGATGCAGCTCGGCCTGGTAGGACTCGGCCGGATGGGCGGCAACATGCGGGAGCGGTTGCGCGCCGCCGGCCACGAGGTGGTCGGCTACGACCGCGACGCGGAGCTGAGCGACGTCGCGAGCCTCGCGGAGCTGGCCGAGAAGCTGGAGTCGCCCCGTGCGGTCTGGGTGATGGTCCCGGCCGGCGTCACCGACGCCACGATCGACGAACTCGCCGGCGTCCTCGGCGAGGGCGACATCATCATCGACGGCGGCAACTCCCGGTTCAGCGACGACGCCCCGCGCGCCGAGCGCCTGAACGAGCAGGGCATCGGCTACATCGACGTGGGCGTCTCCGGTGGCGTCTGGGGCCGGCAGAACGGGTACGCCCTGATGGTCGGCGGCGCCCAGGAGCACGTCGACCGGCTGATGCCGATCTTCGAAGCGCTCAAGCCGGCGGGTGAGTTCGGCTTTGTGCACGCCGGGCCGGTCGGTGCCGGCCACTACGCCAAGATGGTGCACAACGGCATCGAGTACGGCCTGATGCACGCGTACGCCGAGGGCTACGAGCTGCTGGCCAAGTCGGAACTGGTGACCAACGTGCCGGGCGTCTTCAAGTCCTGGCGCGAGGGCACCGTGGTCCGCTCCTGGCTGCTCGACCTGCTCGACCGGGCGCTGGACGAGGACCCGGAATTGGCCGAGCTGAGCGGCTACACCGAGGACACCGGCGAGGGGCGCTGGACGGTGGACGAGGCGGTCCGGCTGGCCGTGCCGCTGAACGTCATCACCGCCTCCCTCTTCGCCCGGTTCGCGTCCCGGCAGGACGACTCGCCCGCCATGAAGGCCGTCGCCGCGCTGCGTCAGCAGTTCGGCGGGCACGCCGTCCGCAAGCGCTGACCGGTATCCACAGCCTGTGTACGTCCGTCGGCTCGAACTGGTCGACTTCCGCTCGTACGAGCGGGTCGGCGTCGACCTGGAGCCGGGCCCGAACGTGCTGATCGGCGCCAACGGCGTCGGCAAGACCAACCTGGTCGAGGCGCTCGGCTACGTGGCGACCCTGGACTCGCACCGGGTCGCCACGGACGCTCCGCTGGTCCGGATGGGCGCCTCCTCGGCGGTGATCCGCTGCGCGGTGGTGCACGAGGGCCGGGAACTCCTCGTCGAGCTGGAGATCGTCCCCGGCAAGGCCAACCGGGCCCGGCTGGGCCGGTCCCCGGCCCGGCGCGCCCGCGACGTGCTGGGCGCCCTGCGGCTGGTGCTGTTCGCCCCGGAGGACCTGGAACTGGTCCGCGGCGACCCGGCCGAGCGCCGCCGCTACCTCGACGACCTGCTGGTCACCCGCCAGCCCCGGTACGCCGGGGTGCGCGCCGACTACGAGCGGGTGGTCAAGCAGCGCAACGCCCTGCTCCGGACCGCGTACCTGGCCCGCAAGACCGGCGGGTCGCGGGGCGGGGACCTGTCCACCCTCGCCGTCTGGGACACCCACCTGGCGCACCACGGCGCCGAGCTGCTCGCCGCCCGGCTGGAGCTGGTCGCCGCGCTCGCCCCGCACGTGGTCAAGGCGTACGACGCGGTGGCGGCGGGCAGGGGCGCGGCCGGGATCGCGTACCGGCCGTCCGTGGAGCTGACCGAGCCGACCACCGACCGTACGGCGCTGGCCGAGGCGCTGCGCGTCGCGCTGGCCGAGAACCGGTCGGCGGAGATCGAACGCGGCACCACGCTGGTCGGCCCGCACCGCGACGACCTCGCCCTCACCCTCGGCCCGCTGCCCGCCAAGGGGTACGCCAGCCACGGCGAGTCCTGGTCGTACGCGCTGGCCCTCCGCCTCGCCGGGTACGACCTGCTGCGGGCCGACGGCATCGAGCCGGTGCTGGTGCTCGACGACGTCTTCGCCGAACTGGACGCCGGCCGCCGGGAGCGGCTGGCCGAGCTGGTCGGCGGCGCCAGCCAGCTCCTGGTGACCTGCGCGGTCGACGAGGACGTGCCGGCGGCCCTGCGCGGCACCCGGTACGCGGTGGGCGAGGGGACGGTGCGCCGTGTCGGATGAGGTCCAGCTCCCGCCGGCCCGGCTGGGCCCGGGGCGCGGCGGGCGTACCCCTGCCGACGGCGACGGTGCGGCGGCCTCGGCGGACGGGCGGGACGCGGCGGCTTCGGCGAGTCGTCGGGGCGCGGCGGGCGCGGCCGGGGGCCGTCGGAGCGGTGCCGGGGCCGGTCCAGCGACCGACGGCGCGAGCCCGCCCGAGGCGGGTGCTCTCGGTGAGCTGCCGGCGGGGGCGTCCGGGCCGGAGCTGGCCCGGGCGGTGCTGGACGCGGCGAAGGCCCGCCGGCAGGCGGCCGCCGGCACCCGCCGGCGCAGCGCGGTACGCGGGGACGGCGAGCGGCGGCTGCGCGGCTACTCCGGTCCCGGGCCGGATCCGCGCGACCCGCAGCCTCTCGGCGCGGTGCTGGAGAAACTGGTCAAGGCGCGCGGCTGGCAGCAGCCGGCGGCCGAGGCCACGGTCTTCGGCGCCTGGGAACGGGTGGTCGGGCCGGAGGTGGCGCAGCACAGCCGCCCGGTCAAGCTGGAGGACGGCGAGCTGACCGTGGAGGCCCGCTCGACCGCGTGGGCCACCCAGCTCCGGCTGCTCGCCGGCTCGCTGCTCCAGCAGATCGCCCGTGAGGTGGGTCACAACGTGGTCCGCAAACTCCACATCCACGGCCCGGCCGCGCCGTCGTGGTCGCGCGGCCCGCGTCGGGTCCGTGGCCGCGGCCCCCGCGACACCTACGGCTGACCGTCCGATACGTCCCGGCTAGGGGGGCACCTCGCCGAGGTGGCGGCTTCCGGGCGGGGCTGACCCCGCTACCTCGCCGACCTGATGTTGATCAGACGAGGCGGGCGGGTGTCCGGGTGGGCAGCGGCGGGACCAGGTCGCGGGATCAGGCGTCGGCGTAGACGGCGAAGCCCCGGTCGGCGCAGCGCCGGTAGAAGGCGGCCAGCACCCCCAGCTCGGCGCAGGTGAAGTTCCACTGCGGCGGGTCGCCGTTCTCGTCGCGCAGCCGGTCGAGCCGGCTGTCCAGCCAGCGCAGCTGCTGCTCGGCCAGGCGACCGTCGCCCAACAGCGACCGGAGCACCTCGCTCACCGACTCGAAGGTCACCGCCTCGCCGATCGGCCGGTGCCGGGCGACGAACTTCTCCACGCCGTCGGCGATCCACGAGCAGCCGTCCGGGTCGATCACCGGGTCCTCGTCCTCGGCCGCGTTCTCCGTGGCGTAGAGCACATTTTCCAAGCCGAGGATCAGGTCGACCAGCTCGGTGTACGCGGTCGCGCGTACGGTGCCGGTCTTGGCGATCAACTCGGCGAGCGCCGCGGTGGGGGCGGAGATCCGTGGCAGGTCCACGATCTCGCCGAAGTCGACGAACTCGGCCGGCGCGACCGGGTCGTAGAAGCGGCCGGTTCGCGGCCAGTGCACCGCGACGTTGTCCAGCCCCATCTGGCGTCACCTCTTATTACCAAGCGCGTTGTCGGACCGATCGGGTCGATCGTCCCGGTTCCGCCCGCCAAAGATCAAGACCGCTGCGGCGGCGCCGCAAACGTACGGCACGCCGGATCCCGCCGCGACCCCCGGTCGGTCACGTGCCGATACCGATGCGGCACCCGACGACCGCTCCGGCTCGCGGCGTGGCGTCAAACCCGCCAAACCCCGCCGAGCCGGACTGGTCGGACGACTGCTCCGGGTCGCGGCGTGGCGTCAAACCCGCCGAGCCGGAGCGGTCGGAAGCGCCCTCGATCAGGGCCAGGTGTGTAGGGGGAGTCGCGGACAGCGCGATTCGGCCGGCTACGGAGTTCTCAGCCGCCCCCGCGGGGGTGCCGAGTGGCGGTTTAGTCGTGTGCGCAGAGTAAGATTGATGGCGAGACGAAAGACCCGACACGGAGCGACGGACAGGGGCCCCCGGGCCCTTGATCATTGTCCCGGATCGGGTCAAGCCGATCGCGATCCGCGGGCGACCGCGGCGCCCGGCGTACGCGATCTGTGACCTGGAGATGCGGGGACCGGTTCGTGCGCCGACGTCGCGTGCTGTCCGCCGAACCCGCGCCCCGCGCCCTGGCGTGGTCGGTGCGAGAAAGTGGCCGAGGGTGGCAGCGGAGGACAACAAGAAGTACGGCGCCGAGTCGATCACCGTTCTCGAGGGGCTGGAGGCGGTCCGGAAGCGGCCCGGTATGTACATCGGGTCCACCGGTGAACGCGGTCTGCACCACCTCGTGTGGGAGGTCGTCGACAACGCGGTGGACGAGGCGCTGGCCGGATACTGCGACACCATCGACGTGGTGCTGCTGGCCGACGGCGGCGTCCGGGTCACCGACAACGGGCGTGGCTTCCCGGTCGACCTCCATCCGAAGCTGAAGAAGCCGGGTGTCGAGGTCGCGCTGACCGTGCTGCACGCGGGCGGCAAGTTCGACGGCAAGGCGTACGCGGTCTCCGGTGGTCTGCACGGCGTCGGCGTCAGCGTGGTGAACGCCCTCTCCACCAAGATGGCGGTGGAGATCCACAAGGACGGCTTCGTCTGGCGGCAGCAGTACGACCACTCCAAGCCGACCCCGCTGGAGAAGGGCGAGCCGACCGACGGGACCGGCTCGGCGGTCTCCTTCTGGCCCGACCCGGACGTCTTCGAGACCGTCGACTTCGACTTCCAGACCATCTACCGGCGCCTGCAGGAGATGGCCTTCCTCACCCGGGGTCTCACCATCCACCTGCTCGACGAGCGGGTCGAGGAGGCCGAGGAGGGCAAGCCGCGCGAGGTGACCTTCCACTACGAGGGCGGCATCGCCGACTTCGTCCGGCACCTCAACGCCTCGAAGAACCCGATCCACCGGACGGTGGTCGAGTTCGGCGCCGAGGAGGAGGGCATGTCGGTCGAGATCGCCATGCAGTGGAACGAGTCGTACGGCGAGTCGGTCTACACCTTCGCCAACAACATCAACACGCACGAGGGCGGCACCCACGAGGAGGGCTTCCGGGCCGCGCTGACCAGCGTCATCAACCGCTACGGCGCGGACAAGAAGCTGCTCAAGGGCGACGAGAAGCTCTCCGGCGAGGACATCCGCGAGGGCCTGGCCGCGATCATCTCGGTCAAGCTGACCAACCCGCAGTTCGAGGGCCAGACCAAGACCAAGCTCGGCAACACGCCGGTGAAGAGCTTTGTGCAGCGCGTGTGCAACGAGTGGCTGGTCGACTGGCTCGACCGGAACCCGGCCGAGGCGAAGACCATCATCACCAAGGCGTCGCAGGCCGCCCGGGCCCGGATCGCCGCCCAGCAGGCGCGGAAGCTGGCCCGGCGCAAGTCGCTGCTGGAGTCCGGCTCGATGCCGGGCAAGCTGGCCGACTGCCAGTCCACCGACCCGCGCGAGTCCGAGGTGTTCATCGTCGAGGGTGACTCGGCGGGCGGCTCGGCCAAGCAGGGTCGCGACCCGCGTACCCAGGCGATCCTGCCGATCCGCGGCAAGATCCTCAACGTGGAGAAGGCCCGGATCGACCGGGTGCTGAAGAACAACGAGGTCCAGGCGCTGATCACCGCGCTGGGCACCGGCATCCACGACGACTTCGACATCGAGAAGCTGCGTTATCACAAGATCGTGCTGATGGCCGACGCGGACGTGGACGGCCAGCACATCCAGACGCTGCTGCTCACGCTGCTGTTCCGGTTCATGCGGCCGCTGGTCGAGCTGGGTCACGTCTACCTGGCCGCCCCGCCGCTCTACAAGATCAAGTGGAACAAGAAGGGCGACGACGCCCAGTACGCGTACTCGGACCGGGAGCGGGACGGGCTGATCGCGCTGCGCCAGCAGAAGAAGCCCAACGCCAAGCCGGACGACATCCAGCGGTTCAAGGGTCTCGGCGAGATGAACTACCCCGAGCTGTGGGAGACCACGATGAACCCGGCCACCCGTACGCTCCGCCAGGTGACGCTCGACGACGCGGCAACCGCCGACGAGCTGTTCAGCGTGTTGATGGGTGAGGACGTCGAGGCACGCCGTTCGTTCATCCAGCGCAACGCCAAGGACGTGCGGTTCCTGGACATCTGACGGACCGGGCCGGGTCGGCCGGAGATGCACCGGCCGGCCCGGCAGTCCACAGGGTTATCCACAGTCTGGCCGGTTTCCACAGCCGTTATCCACAGCACGAACACGACTTTGAGTCTGATAAGGGTTAACAGTGACCGATACTCCCGAGTCCACCCCCAACGAGCCGGAGACCCCGGAGACACTGGCCGCGGTTGTCGCGCACGACCGCATCGAGCCGGTCGGCCTCGAGGTCGAGATGCAGCGCTCGTACCTCGACTACGCGATGAGCGTCATCGTCGGGCGGGCCCTGCCGGACGTCCGGGACGGGCTCAAGCCGGTCCACCGCAAGATCCTCTACGCCATGTTCGACTCCGGCTACCGGCCGGACCGCGGCTACGTGAAGTGCTCGCGGGTCGTCGGCGACGTGATGGGTCAGTTCCACCCGCACGGTGACTCGGCCATCTACGACGCGCTGGTCCGGATGGCCCAGCCCTGGTCGCTGCGCTACCCGCTGGTCGACGGCAACGGCAACTTCGGCTCGCCCGGCAACGACCCGGCCGCGGCCATGCGATACACCGAGTGCAAGCTCGACCCGCTGGCCATGGAGATGCTGCGGGACATCGACGAGGACACCGTCGACCTGCAGGACAACTACGACGGCCGGGCCAAGGAGCCCACCATCCTGCCGTCCCGCATCCCCAACCTGCTGATCAACGGCTCCGAGGGCATCGCGGTCGGCATGGCCACCAAGATCCCGCCGCACAACCTGCGGGAGATCGGCGCGGCCGTGCAGTGGTGCCTGGAGCACCCGGAGGCCGACGAGGCCACCACGCTCGAGGCGCTGCTGGAGATCGTCAAGGGTCCCGACTTCCCGACCCACGGCCTGATCGTCGGCCAGGCCGGCATCCAGGACGCGTACCGGACCGGGCGCGGCTCGATCCGGATGCGGGCCGTGGTCGAGGTGGAGGAGGACAAGCGGGGCCGGCCGGCGCTGGTGGTCAGCGAGCTGCCGTACCAGGTCAACCCGGACAACCTCGCCGAGCGGATCGCCGAGCTGATCAAGGAGGGCAAGCTCGGCGGCATCGCCGACATCCGCGACGAGTCCTCCGGGCGTACCGGCATGCGGATCGTGCTCGTGCTCAAGCGCGACGCGGTCGCCAAGGTGGTGCTGAACAACCTCTACAAGCACACCCAGCTTCAGGAGACCTTCGGCGCCAACATGCTGGCGCTGGTCGACGGGGTGCCGCGCACGCTCAACCTGGCCCAGTTCATCCGCTACTACGTGGAGCACCAGATCGAGGTGATCCGCCGGCGGACCGCGTTCCGGCTGCGCAAGGCGGAGGAGCGGGCGCACATCCTGCGCGGTCTGGCCAAGGCTCTCGACGCGCTCGACGAGGTGATCGCCCTGATCCGGCGCTCGCCCACGGTCGAGGACGCCCGGCAGGGCCTGATCCGGCTGCTGGAGATCGACGAGGTCCAGGCGACCGCGATCCTGGACATGCAGCTGCGCCGGCTGGCCGCCCTTGAGCGGCAGCGGATCCTCGACGACCTGGCCAAGCTCGAGCTGGAGATCGCCGACCTCAAGGACATCCTGGCCAAGCCGGAGCGGCAGCGGAAGATCGTCTCCGAGGAGCTGGGCGAGATCGTCGCGAAGTGGGGCGACGATCGGCGCACCAAGATCGTGCCGTTCGACGGCGAGGTCTCGATGGAGGACCTCATCGCCCGCGAGGACGTGGTCGTCACCATCACCCGCACCGGGTACGCCAAGCGCACCAAGGTCGACCTCTACCGCTCGCAGCGACGCGGCGGGAAGGGCGTCAGCGGCGCCACCCTCCGGCAGGACGACATCGTCAGCCACTTCTTCGTATGCTCTACGCACGACTGGATCCTGTTCTTCACCAACAAGGGTCGGGTCTACCGGGCCAAGGCCTACGAGCTTCCCGAAGCCAGTAGGGTGGCCAAGGGCCAACACGTGGCCAACCTGCTCGCGTTCCAAGCGGACGAGCAGATCGCGCAGATCATCGAAATTCCGAACTACCAGGTGGCGCCCTACCTGGTACTGGCCACGAAGAACGGCCTGGTGAAGAAGACGCGGCTCGAGGAGTTCGACTCCCCCCGGTCAGGGGGCATCATCGCGATCAACCTGCGCGATGAGGACGAGTTGGTCGGTGCTGCCCTCGTGAGCTCGACGGACGACCTGCTGCTGGTCTCCAAGAACGCCCAGGCCATCCGCTTCAACGCCACGGACGAGGCGCTGCGCCCGATGGGCCGGGCCACCTCCGGTGTCATCGGCATGCGGTTCAGCGAGGACGACGAACTGCTGGCCATGGAGGTCGTCCGCGAGGGCATGGACATGGACGTGCTGGTCGCGACGAACGGCGGATACGCGAAACGTACCCCGATCGAGGAATACCCGGTGCAGGGCCGGGGAGGTAAGGGTGTGCTGACTGCGAAGATCACTGAGCGACGCGGTGGTCTGGTCGGTGCGGTGGTGATCAGCCCGGATGACGAACTGTTCGCCATCACCAGCAACGGGGGCGTCATCCGGACTCCGGTGAAGCCTGTACGCCGTACGCGTGACCGGAACACAATGGGGGTTAAGCTGATGGACCTCCCGGACGGCGTGACTATCGTGGCGATTGCTCGCAATGCCGACGAGCCTGACGAACAGGACTAGTTGATGACGGAGACACAGGCGAAGTCGGGGAACACGGGGGCCTCGGCCAACCCGGTCGACGAGGAGGCCGCGCAGGGCGGTACCCCAGCGTCCGGCCGTGCGGCCGTGGGCCGGGCCACGGTCCCCGCCGACGCGCCTGCCCCGAAGTTCACCCGGGCCCCCGGCATGACTCCGCCGCCGGACAAGCCCGCGGAGGATTCGGGGACCAGCGAGAAGACCGAGAAGACCCCGGTCGACGCCCCGACCTCCGCTGACGGCCTGGCCGCCCCGGCGGCCGGCGCGGCGAAGCCCGCCACCAACCAGGCGATCAAGACGACGGGTACGGCTCGACCGTCCACCGGCACTCCCGGCACCCCGCCGAAGGTGGGCGCCGGTCTCGGCACCGCCCCCAAGCCGTCGCCGGACGGTGCCCACCCCGGCGCCAAGGGCCGCCCCGCCAACGGTGGTGGGCTGCCGCCGGTGATCAGCAACGCGGCCGCCGTCGGGGCCGCGCGCGTGGGTGAGGCGGTACGCGCCGCGCGTACCTCGGTCAGCTCGGCCGCGTCGCGCGGGCCGCGCCGGGCCCGGCTGAACCTCAAGCGGATCGACCCCTGGTCCGTGATGAAGTTCGCGTTCGCGGTCTCGGTGGTGCTCTTCATCGTGGTGGTCGTCGCCACCTCGGTGCTCTACCTGGCCCTGGACGCGATGGGCGTGTTCACCAGCGTCAACAGCAGCCTGACCGACCTGGTCAACGCCGGCGGCGGCGCAGGCGGCGGGGGTGGCTTCCAGATCACCGCCAAGGGTGTCATCCTGAGCTCCGCGCTGATCGGGCTGGTCAACGTCGTGCTGTTCACCGCGCTCGCCACGCTCGGCGCGTTCGTCTACAACGTCTGCGCGGACCTGGTCGGCGGCATCGAGCTGACGCTCGCCGAGCGGGACTGACCCGGACGACGCCGGGGCACCGCGTAAAGCGGTCGCCCCGGCGTCGCGTATCCGGGTAGGTTCTTCTCTGGCACGGGTAAAACGGCGCACCGGCCCCCGATTTGGGGACGGAGGCGGCGATGGGTTAACCTTGCTCGTCGCCATGCGGGGCTATAGCTCAGTCGGTTAGAGCGCAGAGCTGATAACTCTGAGGTCGCTGGTTCGATTCCAGCTAGCCCCACCGCACATCGTCCGACGATAGTCGAGCGCGAGGGGTCGCCCCATGTTCAAGAAGCTCCTGATCCTGGCCGGCGTGGTCGGCGTGGCCGCTGTGGTGGCCAAGAAGGTGATGGCTGCGAACGACGAGCGCGCCCTGTGGCACGAGGCGACCACCGCGCCCGACCTGCGCTGACCGTCCCTCCGACTGCCAGCACCGGCGGCTCCGCCGCCTCGGGGCCCTAGCTCAACTGGCAGAGCACTGCCTTTGCAAGGCAGGGGTTAGGGGTTCAAGTCCCCTGGGCTCCACCAATACCGTCTCTGAAGTGCGGCGAAACACGTCCCAAGATCGTCGGGACCACATTGGGACCACATTACCGATGGTCCACCTACGGCTTCGAAGACCTCCAGCTCTACCGCGAGGCCGCCCAACCGGCCGAGCGCCGCTCACTGCGTGAAGAGGTCGCCGAAGGGGTCCTCCGGGACCAAGCCGTCGACGTACTACGCAAATGGGCCGGCATGCTGCCCTCGCCGGTCGAGCCCAAGTTCTGACGCCCTATCTTGTCCCATCACATGCTTGACAGATCCGGTCCCCTGCGCCACAACCTTGCCCCGGGCGGCCCGTAGAGACCACGAAAGACCCCACCTCTATGGTGGGCCGATGGCATCGGTCAAGCAGATCCAAGTCACCTTCGACTGCGCAGATCCTGAGCGCGTCGCTCGCTTCTGGTGCGAGGTGTTGGGGTACGTCGTACCGCCGCCACCGGAGGGGTTTGCTAGTTGGGGCGATTTCAATCGCACGCTGCCGCCTGAGCGTCAGGGTTCAGCGTTCGCCTGCAGTGATCCCTCAGGTGTGGGTCCGCGACTGTACTTCCAGCGCGTTCCCGAAGGCAAGGTCGTCAAGAATCGGGTGCATCTTGACGTGCGGGTCGGCACCGGGCTCGTGGGTGAGGAGCGCCTAGCCGCACTTGAGGCCGAATGCGCACGACTGGTCGCGCTCGGCGCGGTACGCGGGCGACTACTGCGCGCCGATGGCGACAACGAGTCGTGCCTCGGGATGCAGGACATCGAGGGCAACGAGTTCTGTCTCGCCTGAGTGGCCGCGAACGTAGCACCTTCGCGAGTCGACTGGTGCAGTTCACCACCGCGAGGGTCGCCGGCCCGCAGCGCGCCAACGGTCCTGATCCAGAACCGCCCCTCGCCCCCCGAAGCCCCCGCATCCGGTGACCGCTACCGCCGGATGCCAAGCATATGCCGGGCTGAAGACCGGATCGAGGTCGCAGCGGAATGCGAACCCCGCACAGTCCTCGTCGTCGCCTACCAGCCCGGCAATCACGGAATCCGCGCTGTCGGAGGGCCTGGCTAGCGTGACCGGTCGTGGATGCTCCGTCCTTCCTTCGCCATCTCCGTCATGAGCTCGCGGCGTTCCGGGCCTGTCTCGACGGCGACCTGTCTGTCCCGATCGAACACTGCTCCGGCTGGACACTGCGCGATCTGGCGGCCCATCTCGGCGGTTCGAACCTGTAGGCGGCCGCCGCGGTGACCGAACAGCGGGGTGACTACGAACCGGCGGCGGCACCGACGGACCCGGCCGAGCTGCTGCGCTGGTTCGACGAGTCCTCCGAGACGCTGCTCCGCGCACTGGACGTCGACCCGGGCACCCCTGCGTGGACCTTCCAGCCGCCGCACACGGTCGGCTTCTGGCAGCGGCGCCGCTGCCTGGAGGCCCTCGTGCACCGGTGGGACGCCGAGCACGCATTTGGTACGCCGCGTCCGCTGGACGCGGAGCTGGCGGGCGAGGGCGTGGCCGAGGTGTTCGACACGATGGCGCCGAGGCAGGTCGGGCGGGGCCGGGCCGAACCGCCCGCCGCGGCGCTTCGGCTCGATGCGACGGATACCGGCGCGTCGTGGACGTACGGCCCGGGCGCGCCGGTAGCCGTGCTCTCCGGCACCGCACCGGATCTCCTGCTGCTGCTCTGGGGCCGACTCCCGCGCCACGGCGCGTCGCTGACCTGGCAGGGTGATCAGCAGGCCGGGCAGCGCATCCTGGACGGCCCGCTGACGCCCTGACGGGTCCGGTCAGCGGGCGGCGTCGGCGAGGATCTCGGCCAGGGCGTGCGACGTCTGCCGGACGATGCCCGGGTTGGTGTCCCAGTAGTAGGGCAGCGCGAACACCGCTTGAAGCAGAGCCCAGCCGCGGCCGCGCAGCCAGGAGGCGTCGTCCGCGTCCAGTTCAGCACGGAACCGCTCGCGGCTGCGGCCGGCGAAGACGTTCCACGCCGGTTGCAGGTCGCAGGCCGGGTCGCCGACGTTGAGTCCGCCGAAGTCGATGACGGCGGAGAGGCGCCCCTCCACGACCAGCAGGTTGCCGGGCAGCAGGTCCCCGTGCACCCACACCCCCGGCCCGTCCCACGCCGGCGCGTCCAGCGACTCCTGCCAGGCGCGCAGCGTCGCGGCGCCGTCGACGCGGTCGCCGAGCTGCGCCACCGACCGGCGTACGCCCTCGTCGAATTCGGCCAGGTCGCTGCCCCGGCTGCCCGGCTTCCGGGGGTACGCACCGGTGGTGTCGATCTTTCGCAGCGCCATGATGAACGCGGCGAGGTCGACCGCGGCCTGGTCCAGGTCGTCGAGGCTGCCGTTGGCGTTCTCGCCGGGCAGCCACTCGTACACCGACCAGTCGAACGGGTAGCCCTCGGCGGGGCGTCCTCGCACGAGCGGGACGGGCAGGGCGAGCGGCAGGTGCGGGGCCAGCCGCGGCAGCCACTCGGCTTCCCGCGCGGCCTGCGCGGTGGCCCAGCCGATCCGGGGCAGCCGGACCACCAGGTCCGCGCCGAGCCGGTAGATGTCGTGGTCCGTCCCGTACGAGGGGACCAACCGGATCGGCAGGTCCGCCCACTGCGGGAACTGCCCGGCGAGCAGTCGACGGACGAGGTCGACGTCGGTTTCCACCTCGTCGGCGTGCATCTTCACCCGAGTCACGGCGCCATCCTCGGCCGATCCGGTGAGCCGGACAACCGGGTTTCGCCGGAGACGGTTCACTCGGCCCGGCGTCGCCAAGTCAGCGTCATCACAAGGATCAGCAGGCCGGCCGGCAGCGCAGCCATCAGCAGACCCCGGTACCACCCGAGCTGGAGGCGGAGGCCGACCCGGCCGTCCGGCTCCCGGGTCACCGTGTACTGCTGGCCCGGTGAGTCGGGGTCGAGGCGGCAGGTGAGCCGGTAGGTGCCGCTGGTGGCGGCGGCGAAGCCCGTGGCCCAGGTCCAGAGGGTGTCGTCGGTGGCGACCTCGGTCCACTGGACCAGGTACTCCGGTTCGGCCACGGTCACCGGGAGCCCGTCCGGTCCCGTGACCCGGCAACGGTCGCGGTCGGGTGCGGCGGTCGGCCGGGTGGCCCAGACCGCGTACCGGCCGGGCTGGACGAGGTCAACGGTGAACTCGTCGAACAGGGTTCCGGTGAGCCGGAGCGGGAGGGGCACGGGCTCGGCGCGCGGGGAAATCGCCCGCTGGACGGCGGGCAGGGCCGTCGTCAGGCCGAAACAGCCGACGAGCACGAGGACGCCGGCCAGCACCAGCGCCACCCGCCTGCCCATGCGGGAGAGCGTAGCGCCGGCAAGCCCCTCCGTCGCCGCCCGCGTACGGCGGCAGGCTAGCGTCGGGGCGTGAGCATCGGATCCCCGCGCGTCCTGCCGGCCGATAGCGGCATCGCCGAGGCCGCCGCCGTCCTGCGTGGCGGTGGGCTGGTCGCCTTTCCCACAGAGACGGTCTACGGGCTGGGCGCGAACGCGCTCGACGCCCGGGCGGCGGCCCGCATCTTCGAGGCGAAGGCGCGCCCCAGCTTCGACCCGCTGATCAGCCACCTGGCCGACGCCGCCGACCTGGCCGGGCTGGTCGGCGAGGTGCCACCGGCGGTCGCCGCGCTGGTCGAGCGCTTCTGGCCCGGCCCGCTCACCCTGATCGTGGACCGGCCCGCGGCGATCCCGTCGATCGTCACCTCGGGCCTGGACACCATGGCGGTCCGGGTGCCGGACGAGCCGTCCGCCCGCGCGCTGATCGCCGCCGCCGGGGTGCCCGTGGCCGCGCCCAGCGCCAACCGGTTCGGGCAGCTCAGCCCGACCCGGGCCGAGCACGTGGTGGCCGGGTTGGGCGACGCGGTGGACGTGGTGCTCGACGGCGGACCCACCCGGTGCGGGATCGAGTCGACGATCGTGGACGCCCGTGGCGAACGCCCGGTGGTGCTCCGGCTGGGCGCGCTGCCGGTCGAGGCGCTGGTCGAGGCGGTCGGGCCGGTCGACGTACGGCCGGGCAGCTCCGGACAGCCGGTGGCGCCTGGCACGCTCGCGGCCCACTACGCTCCGCGTACCCCCTTGCGGCTGGGGACGGCGGAGTCGGCGCCGGAGGACGGCGGCCGGCGGGGTTTCCTGGCCTTTCGGGAGCGTCCGGAGGCGGACGGGTGGGCGGCCGTGGAGGTGCTGTCGCCCGAGGGTGACCTGACCGCAGCGGCCGCGCGGCTCTTCGACGCGCTGCACCGGCTCGACGCGGCCGGGGTGACCGAGATCGTCGCCGAGCCGGTGCCCGAGGTCGGCGTGGGACGGGCGATCAACGACCGGTTGCGACGGGCCGCCGCCACCTGGCACTGACCGCCACCGGTCCACAGCAGCGGTGGACCGTGGTCAGGTCTCCCGTTGGAGCACGTTCAGGTTGACGTAGCGCGGTTCACCTCATGTGTCGGCATGCCTTCCGCCCGCCTGGGTAGGAAAACCAGCAACAACCCCCCGAAGGTGAGGTGTGATCCCGATGCCGACCGCACGCGACATCATGACCAGCGACGTGAGCTGTGTCCGGGAGCAGGACGATCTCCGGACGGCCGCCCGGCGGATGGCCGACCTGGGGGTGGGCTCGCTGCCGATCTGTGGCGCCGACAACCGCCTCAAGGGCATGCTGACCGACCGCGACATCGTGGTGAAGGTGCTCGCCGAGGGCCGCGACCCCGGCAGCGTGACCGCGGGTGAACTGGCCCAGGGCGAGGCGGTGACCATCGGCGCCGACGACGACGCGGCCGAGATCCTGCGGACCATGGGCAAGCACCAGGTACGCCGGCTCCCGGTGATCGACGGGCACGACCTCGTCGGCATCGTGGCCGTCGCCGACGTGGCCCGTTCGCTGCCGGAGCGCCCGGTGGGCGACCTCATCGAGGCCATCTCCGAGCGCGGCTGAACCCCTACCCGGCACGGCCGGACCGGTGTGGACCGGCGGCCGGCGTACGGAGGCCGTGCTGCGGGAGCCGGTCGACGAGTCTGCTGAGCGCGCCGTTGGCGAAGGTGGCGCCGAGCGCGGAGCCGGCGGCGATGGTCCAGCCCACCGGGCCGAGCGGGGTGCAGCCGAAGAACTGGCTGAGCCCCGGGGTCTGCACCACCGCGACCAGCACGCCGACGGACGCGGCGGTGGAGGCCAGGACGGTGGGGCTGGTGCCGCCGGCCAGCACGGTCTGGCCGAGCTGGGTGCCGACCAGCGAGGCGAGCGCCACGGTGCCGGCCCGGCGCTCGGTGCCGGTCCACCGGGCGAGGCTCCAGCCGGCAGCCGCGCCGAGCGTGGTGGCGCTCGCCCGGAGCCCGATCTCCCGGGTCATCGTCGCGCCGAGCGAGGTGTCCGGCCCCTCCCGTAGCAGGTGGTCGGCCCCGTGGGCGGCCGGCGGGCGGACCGCGATGGCCAGCGCGGGCGCCAGGTCGGTGAGCAGGTTGACCAGCAGCAGTTGCCGTCCGGTCAGCGCGGACCGGCCGGTGGCGGCGGCGGTCAGCACGCTGAACGCGATCTCGCCGAGGTTGCCGCCGACCAGGATGCTCAGCGCGTGGCGGACGGACGACCACATCGCCCGCCCCTCCACCAGCGTGGAGATGATCGTCTCCAGCCGGTCGTCGGTGACCACCAGGTCGGCGGCGGCGCGGGCCGCCGGGGTGCCGCGCTGGCCCAGCGCGATGCCCACGTCGGCCAGCCGGATCGCCGGGGCGTCGTTGGCGCCGTCCCCGGTCATCGCCACCGTACGGCCCCGCCGTTGGAGTGCCTGGATGATCCGGACCTTGTGCGCCGGAGTGCAGCGGGCCACCACGTCGGTCGCCATGAGCCGCTCGGCCAGCGCCTCGTCGTCGAGCCGGTCCAGGTCGGTCGCGGTGACCACCCGCTGCCCACCGTCGTCGGGGCTGATGGTCGCGGCGATCGCCTCGGCGGTGGCGGGGTGGTCTCCGGTGATCATGATGGTGTGCACGCCGGCCTGCCGGATCCGGCGGACCGCGGGCTTCGCGCTCACCCGTACCCCGTCGGCGAGCGCCAGGAAGCCGACGAAGACCAGCCCCTCGACCTGCTCGTCGGTCACCGACTCGGCGCCCACCGGGCACTCGGCGACGGCGAGGATGCGATGCCCGGCCCTGGCCCGCTCGGCGAGCATCGCGTGCAGCCCGTCCCGGCCCGCCTCGTCCAGCGGCTGGTCACCGCCGGCCGTCCGGCGGGCCGCGCACCGCGGCACCACCGATTCGGGCGCCCCTTTGACGCTGAGCAGCAGCCCCTGCGAGGTCCGCCCGATGGTGGCGTGGTAGCCGCGGGACGGCTCGAACGGCAGCCCGCCCACCGCCGTCCAGCCCGCCGAGCCGGTCTGCTCCGCCACCCTGGCGGTGCCCGCGCCCCGGCGTACCGCCCGGTCGGTGTGCTGGGGCAGCTCGTCCGGGTCGGCCGCGGCCGGGGTGGCCCGCAGCGCCGTGGCCAGGGTCAGCCGCAACGGCTCGTCCAGCCGGTCCGGTGGGGCGTACCGCTCGCCGGCGCCGTCACCGACCCCGGCCAGCAGCAGCTTCCCCTCGGTGAGGGTGCCGGTCTTGTCGAAGCAGAGCACGTCCACCCGACCCAGCGCCTCGATGGTCCGCGGGTTGCGGACCAGCGCGCCGTGCTCGGCGAGCCGCCGGGCCGCCGCCAGCTGCGCGGCGCTGACCAGGAACGGCAGCCCCTCCGGCACCGACGCGACGGCCAGGTTCGCGGCGGTCGCCGCCGTCGCCGCCAGGGGTACGCCCCGGAGCAGCCCCGCCCCGGCCACCGCGATCGCCGAGCCGGCCGCCAGCGGTACGGCGGCTTTGGTCAGCTTCCCGAGTCGCGCCTCCACCCCGCTCGGCGGCGGGGCCTCCCGGGCCATGGCCAGGCTGCGCCCGGCCTCGGTCTCCTCGCCGGTCGCCACCACCACGGCGGTGCCCCGGCCGGCCGCGACTGTGGTGCCCTCGTACAGCATGGAACGCCGCTCCGCGACGGCCGCCGCCACCACCGGATCGGCGGTCTTGCCCACCGGCAGCGACTCCCCGGTCAGCGACGACTCGTCGGCCTCCAGCCCGTCCGAGCCGAGCACCCGGCAGTCCGCCGGGATCGCGTCCCCCGGGCCCACCGTGATCACGTCCCCCGCCACCAGCTCCTCCGCGGGCACCACCCGCTCGACTCCGTCGCGCAGCACCCGGGCGGTCACCGCGGTGCGGGACAGCAGTTGGGCCAGGGACCGCTCGGTGTTGCGCTGGTGCACCGCGCCGACCAGCGCCGAACCGCCGACCACCCCGCCGACCAGGGCCGCGTCGACCAGCGAGCCGAACGCGGCGGAGAGCACGGCCCCGGCGGCGAGCACCGGGGTGAGGGGGTTCGCCAGCTCCTGCACGAACGCGCGCAGCAGCCCGGCCGGTCCCGCGTGGTCTCCCGCGACCGCGTGCCGCCGCCGGTCCGCCTCCTCGCTGGTCAACCCGTTCGGGTCGGTGCCCAACTGGTCGAGCACGGTCTCCACCGGCATCAGGTGCCACGCGGTCAGCGCGGGCGCCGGCGCGCGGGTCCGGTCCGGCAGCCGGTGGGCCCGCCACACGCCGTGCCCGAAGGCGAGCGCGCCGGCACCGTTCACCGCGGAGAGGGTCCGACCGGGCAGCCGCAGCGGGTCGGCGGTGAGCGCGGCCAGCGCCCCGAGCCCGCTGCCGGCCATCGAGATCCGGATGTTCTGCCCGGTCATCCGGCGGGCCACCCCGACCGCGTCGATCAGCAGCGCGGGAATCCGCAGGTCCTCGCCGACCAGCAGGTGGGCACCCCAGGGCGGGAGGTCCTCGGGGGCCGAGACGCCGAGCGAGCAGTCGGCCGCGCTGAGTGCGGCACGGTCACCGGACACCAGCAGGACCACCGCGCCGTCGCGTTGCAGGGCGCGTATCGAGTCGGTGAGGTGCGCACCGCCGGGCACCAGGGCGTCGGCGAAGCCGTACCGGCCGTCGTCGTCGCCGGCCACCACGAGGCGCAGGCCCGCCTGACGGGCGGCGGTGGGCAGGACGTCCACCCCGGGTGCCGGCTCCGGATCCACCCGGAGCACGGCGGCGAGGGTGTCGCCCTCCGCGAGGCCGAGCAGCATCCCGCCGTGCTCGGTGAGCCGGCGCCGGTCCGGGGTGTCCCCCGGGTCGCGGGCGTCGATCCGGTCCAGCGGCCCGAGCCGCCAGCCGTCGGCCTCCCGTACGCCGTCCGGGGCGGCCGGGTCGAAGAGGGCGAACGCCCGGGCGGCCACCTGCCCGGTGTCCGCCCCGGGCAGCGGCGCCAGGTCGGCCAGCACGCCCCGGTCCGAGCCGAGGATCGCGCTGTCCAGCACCACTGTGTCGATGCCGTCCAGCCTCCGCAGCACGCTGCGGTCCATGGCGATCACGCCGCGCCGGGCCAGCATCCGGCCGAGCTGGGCCGCGTACCCCTCGCGTCCGTTCCCGGGAGCCTTGGAGAGCGCGGAGAGGGCCACCGATGCGGCCCGCTTCGGGCCGACCACGGGCACCGCCGCCGCGCCGGCCGCCGCACCGGCGAGGAGTGCCCGCTGCACGTACCGCTCGGCCGGGCCGTCCGGGCGTGGTTGCGGGCGCTCGCCCTCAGGCACCCGGGCGACCGCCCGCTCCGGGTCGCCGGTCAGCCGCGGTTCCGCCCTCGACCAGGCGGTGAGCTGAGCCCGCGCCTCGCCCCACTGCACCACCCGCTGCGCGCCGTCCAGCACTATTCCGGTCCAGCCGCCGGTGAGGCCCTGCACCACCGCCTCGGCGAGCGGGAAGAGCACCTCGGCGCGGGGGTCGGCGCGCAGCCCCCGGTCGGCCAGGGCGTGCAGCTTCGGGTGCAGGTCGATCGCGGCGAGGAAGCCGGCCACCTCGCCGGGGACGGGGGTGAACGGCAGGATTCGGGTGGCCGCCGAGATGGTCAGGCCGAGCGCGTCCGAGACCAGCGCGCCCAGGGTCCGGGGCGTACGCGGGCCCTCCTCGGCCGGGTGTGGCGGGGGAATCTCCGGGTCCGGCTCGTACGGGCACACCCGCTCGGTGCGGGCGATCGTGGCGATCAGGTCGCGCAGTTTCGGCTTCGGCTCCTGGACCGCCACCACCACCCGGCCGGAGGGCGCGTTGACCCGGGCCCAGGCCACCCCGGGCATCCGCTCCAGCACCTCCTCGACCTGCCGGGCCAGCCGGTTCGCGCCGTCCTGGCAGACGCCGTGCACCTCGATGTGGTGGCGACCGTCCCGGGTCCAGACCCGGCGCCGGGTCAGCCCGGCCAGGCGGGCCACTCGGGCGGCGCCCTCACCCACCCGTCCGGCCGCCTCGGCGACGCCGCGCGGTACGGCGGCCCCGCCGGCCCGGCTCGCCGCCGGCACCGCGTGCGGCAGGGCCGAGCCGACCGTCCGGGCGGCGTCCGGCACGGCGTTGACGACGGTACGGGCGACCCGCGCGACGGCGTCCGGCGCCAGCAGGAGACCGGCGTACCGGCCCAGCGAGGTCATCGAGGCGTACGGCCGAGCCCCCGGCCGCGCTCCCCGTTGCTCCCGCCGCCGCGCCAGCCGTACGCCATCTCGCCTCCCGTACCCCTCGTCCCGGCGGCCCGACTTCCCGGCGTCGCGTCCGTTATGCCCCCCGGGTGGGGGAAGTTTCCCGGCTGGCGGGGGCATGGACCGGATCGTGGGTGGAATTCCCGGTCGGACGTCGATGTGGTCGGTCGGATCCAGGGGAGGCGGAATGAGCGCGGTGACCCGGCAGCTCAGCGGGGTGTGCGAGGCGATGCGGAGGTACAACCGGCGGGTGGAGATCCCGGTGCTGGGCGAGGTGGCGGTGCCCCCGCCCGACAAGATCGCCTACTACGCGGGGCTGGGCGTGCTCGCCGCGCTCCAGGTCATCGAATGGCCGATCGCCCTGGTCATCACCGCCGGGCACGTGTTGGCCGACCAGCACATGTCCGGGCTGGTCAAGGGCGTCGGCGAGGCGCTGCAGTCGGCCTGACGAGAGCGGGATCACCGTTGACCTCAATCCGGGTTGAGGTCGGATGCTTGATCCCATGTCGACCGCACGTACGCCGGGCCGCCGGTGACCGCCACCGCCGCCTCGGCCGCCCCAGCGCACCTCTACTCCCCGCGCCTGCGGGCGATGACCGTGGGCAGCGTCGCCCTGGTGTCGCTGCTGGCGTTCGAGGCCCTGGCGGTCGGCACCGCGATGCCCACCGTCGCCCGCAGCCTCGACGGGCTCACCCTGTACGCGCTCGCCTTCGGCGGCCCGTTCGCCTCCGGCGTGGTGGCCATGGTGGCCTCGGGGATCTGGTGCGACGCGCGCGGGCCGCGCGCACCGATGTGGCACGGCGTGGCCTGGTTCGTGGCCGGGCTGGTCGTCGCGGGCGTCGCCCCGACCATGGAGTTGCTGGTGGTCGGGCGGGTGGTGCAGGGCTTCGGCTCGGGCCTGCTGTCGGTGGCGCTCTATGTGATCGTCGGGCAGGCGTACCCGGAGGAACTGCGGCGGCGGGTCTTCGCCGCGTTCGCGGCGGCCTGGGTCGTACCGTCGCTGGTCGGTCCGGCGCTGGCCGGCCTGATCGTCGAGCACCTGGGCTGGCGCTGGGTCTTCCTCGCGGTGCCGGCCGTCGCGGTGCCGGCGGTGCTGTTGATCCAGCCCGGGCTGCGGGCGCTCGGCGCGGCGGTCCCGGCCCGGCCGCCGGCCGGGGCGCTGGCCCGGATCGGCTGGGCCTGCGGGGCGGGGGCGAGCGCCGCACTGCTGCATCACGGGGGGCAGCAGCGCGGCGTGCTCGGCGGTGTGCTGGTGGCGGCGGGGCTGGTCGGCCTGCTGGTCTGCGCTCCGCGCCTGCTGCCGGCCGGTTTCCTGCGCGCCCGGCGGGGCCTGCCGACGGTGGTCGGCCTGCGCGGGCTCGCCTCGGCCGCGTTCGCCGGTGCGGAGGTGGTGATTCCGCTGATGCTGTCCCGGGAACGCGGCTTCTCGCCGACCGCCGCCGGCCTGGTGCTGACCGTCGGCGCGCTCTCCTGGTCGGTGGGCTCGTGGCTGCAGGGCCGGCTCGCCGCGCCGCGCTCGGCCGCCACCCTGCCCCGGGCCGGGCTGGGCTGCGTGGCCCTCGGTACGGCCACCGTCGCGTCGGCCGTCCTGCCGGGAGTGCCGGCGGCGCTGACGGTGCTCGGCTGGGCCGTCGCCGGACTCGGCATGGGCCTGCTCTACCCGTCCCTGTCGGTGCTCACGCTGGAGCTCTCCGCCCCCGGCGAGCAGGGGCGGAACAGTTCCGCCCTGCAACTGGGCGACTCGCTCGCCGCGGCCACCGTGCTGGCGCTGACCGGCGCGGTGCTGGCGGCCGGACCGGCTCCCGGTCCGGCGAGCTACGCGGTCACCCTGGCCGTGGCGGCCGGCTGCGGGCTGCTCGGCGTCCTGCTCGCCGCCCGGGTGGTGGTCCGCCCGTCCGCCGCCTGAGTCGCGCGGACGGCCCGGCATCGGCCGGTCACGAACCGGCTGGCCGTCCCGTCCGTTGAGCGGAACGCGGGCGTCCTCGGCCGGGCGTTGGGCAGGGCCGGCGCGGCAGTGGGCGCCACCCCGCCCGGGCTGGGGCGAGGGTGTCGGGAGAGGAGCGGTCGATGCGGGTGCTGGTCACGGGGGCGAGCGGGCGACTCGGGCGAGCGGTGCTGCCGCGCCTGCGGGACGACGGCTTCGTCGTACGGGCGGTGAGCCGGCATCCTCGGCAGGACTCCGCCGTGGAGTGGTTGACGGCCGACCTCGCCACCGGCGCGGGGTTGACCCCGGCGGTCGCCGGCGTCGAGGCGGTGCTGCACCTGGCGTCCTCGGCGGCCCGGCGTACCCACGAGGTCGACGTGCTCGGCACGCGGCGGCTGGTGGAGGCCGCCGGCCGGGCCGGCGTGAAACATCTCGTGTTCGTCTCGATCGTGGGGATCGACCGGGTGCCGCTCCGCTACTACCGGCACAAACTCGCCGCCGAGCAAGTCGTGACGGCCGGCCCGGTGCCGTGGAGCATCCTGCGGGCGACCCAGTTCCCGGAGCTCCTGGAGGAACTGCTGCGCAATCCCGCCCGGCTCGGCCCGGTGATCGGCGACCCGGCCGTCCTGGCCCAGCCGGTCGACCCGGTCGACGTGGCGGCCCGGCTCGCCGGGATGCTGGCCGCCGGCCCGTCGCACGCGGTCGAGGAGTTGGGCGGGCCGCAGCTGCTCCGCTTCGACGAGGCGGTACGGGCCTGGCGGACGGCCCGCCGCTCCCGCCGCCCGCTGCTGCCGGTGCGGATCCCGGGGCGGCTCGGCCGCGCCCTGCGCGCCGGCGGCCTCACCACCACCGCCACTCCCACGGGCAGCCGGACCTGGGCGGACCACCTCGCCGACACGTACGGGGGAACCGGTCGAAGATGAAACCTTCAGCGGCTCACGTTCGCCTTACCGTGGCCGCATGCTGGTCTTCGTCACCACCGTGATCCTGTACGTGTTCGGTTTCGTCTTCCTCTACGGCGTGGTCCGGCTGGGCGTCCGGCACGGCATGGAGGACGTCGAGGCGCATCGTCCGGAGGTCCTGGAGCGGGCGCATCTCGCCGCCGCCCGGGACCGCGACTTCGCCCGCCAGAACGCCTTCCTGTCCGGCAACTCCAACTGACCGTCGCTACCCGCACCGGTCGCACCGTCGTCCCGGGTGCGGCCGGTGCGGGTCTCCCGTCAGGCGGGCGGCCGGCACGTCGGTGAGCGGAACCCCGGCGGCTGGTGCGAGGATCGCACCCGTGATGGGGACGCTGAAGACAGAGCCGGCCCGTACCCGACTGGACCTGCTGGCACCGCCGGTCGCCGCCGCCGTGGAGCGGTGGCCAGCCGAGGCGCCGGTGGACGTCGACGACGTGCTGGTCGCTCCGATCGACGCGGACCTGGCCGACACGGCCGCGTTCTGCGCCGCGTACGAGGTGGGGCTCGACGAGTCGGCGAACTGCGTGGTGGTCGCCGGCAAGCGAGGTGGCGAGATCCGGTACGCGGCCTGCGTCGTGCTGGCCACGACCCGGGCCGACGTGAACGGCGTGGTCCGCCGGATGCTCGACGTCCGCAAGGCGAGCTTCGCGCCGATGGCCGACGCGGTCGAGCTGACCGGGATGGAGTACGGCGGCATCACCCCGATCGGCCTGCCGGAGGAGTGGCCGATCCTGGTCGACTCGCGGGTGATTGCCACGCCGCACGTCATCATCGGATCCGGCGTACGGCACAGCAAGATCGCGCTGCCCGGGCCGGCGCTCGGCGCGCTGCCCGGGGCCACGGTGGTGGAAGACCTGGCCAGGCCGACCTAGGCAGTTACTGTCATGGATCTTGTTTCACGTGGAACAAGATCCATGATTGTCACTCGGTCGACTCTCGCTGCTCGACCTCACGCAGGGCGGCGAGCAGGGTCTCCGGCTCCTGCGCGCCGGTGACGGCGTACTTCCCGGCCAGCACGAAGGTCGGCACGCTGGAGACGCCGAGCTGGTGCGCCTCGGTCAGGTCGGCGGCCACCTCACGCCGGCCCAGGTTCGACGCCAGGTACTCCCGGGCCTCGGTCTCGTCCAGGCCCACCTCGGCGGCGAGCTTGACCAGGGCGTCCTTCGACCCGACGTCGATCCCGTCCTGGAAGTGCGCCCGGTAGAGCCGCTCCACCAGTTCGGCGGCACGGCCCCGCTCGGTGGCGAACCGGACGAGGCGGTGCGCCTCGAAGGTGTTGGCGGCCACCGCGCGGTCGAAGTGCATCTCGATCCCCGCACCGGCGGCGACCTGGGTGACGTGGGCGGCCATCCCCTCGGCCTGCTCCCGGCTGCCGAACTTCGCGCCCAGCGCCTCGACCAGCGGCTTCGGCTCGGTCACCGGCGTCGGGTCGAGCTGGAACGGCCGGTACCGGACGGTCACCTCACCGTCGTACGACTCCAGGGCCTGCTCCAGCCGGCGCTTGCCGATCCAGCACCACGGGCAGACGACGTCGGCGTAGATCTCGATCTCCATGACCGGCAACAACCCGTCGATCAGGAATTCTGTTCCCGGACCTGGCGCTTGAGCCGGGCCAGGATCGCCGTGCCGCCGCGTACCCGCAGCGGGCTGATCGCCTGGGCCAGCCCCATCCGCTGGTAGAGGTCGTCCGGCACGGCCAGCACCTGGTCGGCGGTCGCCCCGGCCAGGCCCTCGGCCAGGATGCCGGCGAACGCCCGGGTGGTCGGCGCCTCGGGCGGGCAGTCGAACCAGGTGATCACGGTGCCGTCCGGCTGCACCTGGGCGCGCAGGAAGAACGGCGTCTGGCACTCCGGCACCTGCTCCATGCCCTCCCGGTCCATGCCTGCGGGCAGTGGCGGGATGACGTCGGCGTACTCGAGGAGCATCTCCAGCACCACGTCGCGGGGCGCCGCGGCGAACTCCTCGACGATCTCGGCCAGCTTGCTCGGCATCTCGGGCATTCCTTGAGGCTATCGGCAGCGTACGGCCGCCCGCCGAGGTGGAGCTGTCAGGAAGGGGCCCCTCCGCTACCGGGCGTTGAGAAGGGACCCCTCCTGTCACATGTTCGGGGCGGCCTCGCTGATGTCGCTGAGGGCGGAGTTCGGGTCGAGCTGCATGGCCAGGTCACCCAGGGAGACGATGCCGACCAGCTTCCGCTCGTTGTCGCAGACCAGCACCCGCCGGATGTTGCGCTCCCGCATCAGGGCCGCCGCCTCGCTCGCGGTGGAGTGCTGCTCGATCATCACCACCTCGCGGGTGATGATCGACCCGATCGTGGTGGTCGCCGGGTCGGCCCGCTCGGCGACCGCCCGGACCACGATGTCGCGGTCGGTCAGCATGCCGGCGAGGGTCGCCCCCTCGGTGACCACCACATCGCCGATGTCCGACTCCTTCATCACCCTGGCTGCCTCGTCCAGCGTGGTCTCCGCCGGCAGGTAGACCACCTGCTTGGTCATCGCGTCGCTGACCCGGTACATGAGAGCCTCCGAAACACTCGATCCGGCACCGGTACCCCCTCGCGCGCCCGCTACACCCGGTTGCGGCGTGCCCCGGGCACCTCGTCGAGCAGGCGCTCGACCAGACCGCCCACCGGCAGCTCGACCCGCTCGCCGGAGGCCCGGTCGCGCAGCTCGACGTACCCGTCGGCGAGCCGGCGGCCGACCACGACGGCGCGCGGGATGCCGACCAGTTCGGCGTCGGTGAACTTCACCCCGGCCGAGACGTGCGTGCGGTCGTCGACCAGCACCCGCAGGCCGGCCGCCGACAGCCGCCCGCCGAGCTCCAGCGCCGCGTCGAGCTGCGCCCCCTTCCCCGCCGCCACCAGGTGTACGTCGCACGGCGCGACCGCCGCCGGCCAGACCAGCCCCCGCTCGTCGTGGTGCTGCTCGGCCACCGCCGCGACCGCCCGCGAGACGCCGATGCCGTAGCAGCCCATGGTGGGCCGGACCGGCTTCCCCTCGGGGCCGAGCACGTCGACGGCGAACGCGTCGGTGTAGCGGCGGCCGAGCTGGAAGATGTGCCCCACCTCGATGCCCCGCCGCATGGTCAGCTCACCGGTCTCGCAGGCCGGGCAGGGGTCGCCGGGCCGCACCTCGGCAGCCTCGATCGTCCCGTCCGGGACGAAGTCCCGCCCGCAGACCACGTCGACCGCGTGCCGGCCCGGCTCGTTCGCCCCGGTCAGCCAGGCGGTGCCGGGGACCACGCGGGGATCGACCAGGTAGCGGACGCCGTGCTTGGCGAGAATCTGCGGCCCGAGGTACCCGCGGACCAGCTCGGGATGGTCCGTCCAGTCCTCGAAGACCGCCACCGTGGCGGGGGCGAGCACCGCGGCCACCCGCTTGAGGTCCACCTCGCGGTCGCCGGGCAGGCCGATCACCAGCAGCTCGGCGGTCTCCGCGCCGGGCCGGCGTACGGTCAGCACCACGTTCTTCAACGTGTCGGCGGCGGTCCAGTCCGTCCGGCCGCCGAGGGCGCGGGCGTTGGCCAGCTCGACCAGCGAGGCGATGGTCGGCGTCTCCGGGGTGTCGTGCACCTCCATCGCCGGATGGGCGTCGGGGTCAGCGGCGGTCGGGGCGCGGGTCACCACCGCCTCCGTGTTGGCCGCGTAGGCGCAGGCCGTGCAGCCCACGAAGCTGTCCTCGCCGACCGGGGTCGCCGCCAGGAACTCCTCCGACGCCGAGCCGCCCATCGCCCCGGACATCGCGTGCACCACCGTGTAGTCCAGTCCGAGCCGGTCGAAGATCCGCTGATAGGCGTCGCGGTGCCGGTCGTAGGCCGCCTGCAGCCCCGCCGCGTCCAGGTCGAACGAGTACGCGTCCTTCATCAGGAACTCGCGCCCGCGCAGCAGACCGGCCCGGGGCCGGGCCTCGTCCCGGAACTTCGTCTGGATCTGGAACAGCGTCACCGGGAAGTCCCGGTACGAGGTGAAGAGGTCCTTCACCAGCAGCGTGGCCATCTCCTCGTGGGTCGGGGCGAGCAGGTGCTCGGCGCCCTTCCGGTCAGCGAGGGTGAAGATGTCGTCGCCGTACTCCGTCCACCGCCCGCTGGTCCGGTACGGCTCGGCCGGCAGCAGCGCGGGGAAGTGCACCTCCTGGTCGCCGATCGCCGCCATCTCCGCGCGGACGATCTCGGTGACCCGGTCCAGCACCAGCTTGCCCAGCGGCAGCCAGGTGTAGCCGCCCGGGGCGGCGCGGCGCACGTAGCCGGCGCGGAGCAGGAGACGGTGGCTCGGCACCTCGGCGTCGGCCGGGTCCTCGCGCAGGGTCCGGAGCAGCAGGGTCGACATGCGCAGCAGCATTGCCGCAGCGTACGGCGGGCCGGGTCGGACCGGCGATCCTATTCCGTCGACTCCGGGTCGCCGATGTCGCGGTGTCCGACCGACCGGGACACCGCGACATCGCGTACCTGGTGATGCATGACTTGGGTGTGCCGTCAGCGTCCCCTCGCCGCGGCGGCAACCGGCCTACGATCCGGCCATGCCCGTGACTCCATCGACCCATGCCATCAACCAGTACGCGACGACGACCGGCAACCTCACCACCCGGATCGCGTTGCACGCCTACGGCACCAACCCGCAGAGCTGGTTCGACTGGCTGGACGAGCGGCTACCGCTGGCCGGCGGCGTACTCGAGGTCGGTGCCGGCACCGGCAGGCTGTGGACCCACGTCGACCACCTCGGCCGGGGGCTCCGGCTCACCCTGACCGACTTCTCCGCAGCCATGTGCGAGCAGTTGCGGAGCATCCCCGGCGCCCACGTCCAGCAGTGCGACGCCGCCGACCTCCCGTTCCCCGACGCGAGCTTCGACACCGTCATCGCCAACCACATGCTCTATCACCTCGACGACCCCGACGCCGCGCTGCGCGAGTTCGCCCGGGTGCTCCGCCCCGGCGGCCGGCTGGCCGTCGCCGTCAACGGCAGCGACCACCTCGACGAACTCAACGCCATCGGCCCGGCCATCGGCCGTCCCGAGCTGGTGCTCGGCGCCGCGCAGAACGACGTCACCGCCGAGACCGGACCGGGCTACCTGGCCGCCCACTTCACCGACATCACCGTCGAGCGCTACCCGTGCGACCTCGACATCCCCACGGCCGAGCCCATTCTGGCCTATCTCGACAGCATGGCCGGGGAACCGCTCCCGCCGAAGCAGCGGTCCGCCGCCCGCGACATCGTCCAGGCCCGCATCGACGCTGAGGGCAGTTTCCGGGTACGCAAGCACAGCGTGCTGATCACCGCATCGCGCTGACGAGGCCGGCTCGCGGACCCCGACCACGCCGGGCAGGTTGTCGGCCACCTCCACGCACTCGCCGTTGCCGCTCAATCAGCTCGACCGATCGCCGGCGAGGCCGCAGGAAAATTGACGAAGCATCGGCAACCATCGCGCTGCGGGGTGGCGTCTGGGAGGGCGTCAAGCTGATGCCCCACCTCACCCCCAAGGATCGGCTCGTGTGGACCCTCTCCTGAGTGAGTTCGACTCGTTCGTGCGAACCCGCACCCCCGCACTGCTGCGCTCGGCGTATCTGCTGACCGGCGACCAACACCTGGCGGAAGACCTCGTCCAGTCCGCGCTGGCCCGGACCCACCGCTCCTGGAACCGGCTGCACGACAGCGGCAACGCCGAGGCGTACACCCGCAAGATCATGTACCACCTCCAAGTTTCCTGGTGGCGGCGGCGCCGGGTGGCCGAGTCGATGCCGGGCGACCTGCCCGAGCCGCGCGGAGGCGACTCGGCCCCCGACCACGCCCACCAGACCACGCTCCGGCTCACCCTCCGGGCCGCGCTCGCGAAGCTCTCCGCCAAGCAGCGGGCCGTGCTGGTCCTGCGGTTCTTCGAGGACCGCACCGAAGCCGAGGCCGCCGACCTGCTCGGCGTCACCGTCGGCACCGTCAAGAGTCAGACCTCGAAGGCCCTGGCCAAGCTGCGCACCGTCGCCCCCGAGCTCGCCGAGCTGTACGTCCTGGAAGGGAGTGCCCGATGAACCACGACCGCCTCCGGCTCGACCTGGCCGACCTGGCCGAGGAGGTCACCCCGGTCGACCTGCGGGACCGGGCGCTGCGTACCTCCCGGCGGCTCGGCATCCAGCGGGCCGTCGCCACCTCGGCCGCCGCGCTGGTGATGATCGCCGCCGCAACGGGCACCGCCCTGGCGATCCGCCCCAACGGGCAGGCGCCCACTCCACAGCCGGCCGGTCCGTCGACCACCGTCACCCCGACCCCGGTCGAGGGCACCCCGACCCCGGACCCGTCAGCCAGCTCCGAGCCGACCAGCTCGCCGACGAAGCCGGCGACCGTCCTCGCCGGCACCCGCTACTACCTCGAGAAGACGTCCAACAAGTACCGGATCCACGCCGTCCGGGGCGGCTCGGACCGGGTGGTCCACCAGCTTCCGTTCGTCACCTACGGCTGCGAGGCCAACACCCTCACCGTCTCGCCGGACGGCAGGCGGGTGGCCTGGGTGCAGGACAGCACGGACGGCAACCTCAGTGGGGTGCTCCTCGCCGGCACGCTCGGACAGCCGGGGGCGACGAAGCTGCTGGACGACGTCAGCTGCCTCGACAGCAGGCCGCTGCGCTGGCAGGGCAGCGACCTGCTGATGGTACGCAAGAAGACCGGGCAGTCCGTGCTGTACGACGTAGCGGCCAACAAGCGGGTCAACGGTGACCCGGGCCAGGAGACCGAACGGTGCTGGTCGGCCGACGGCAGGTGGCTGGCGGCGGTGGCGGAGGGCCAGCCGTACGTGGCGGACGGGACGCAGCTCCGCCAGTACACCTACACGCCGCCGAAGGACGAGGCCGCGCACTGGGGTGGCTGGGAGGCCCGGAGCGTGTCGATGGACGGCCGGTACGTCTCCGTTGGCTGGATCGGCACCGACCCGTCCCGCCGGGACGACAGCTTCGCCGTGGTCGACACGACCACCAGCAAAGTGGTCGACCTGCCGGGTAGCGGCGATATCCGTAGCATCATGTTCACCGTCGACAACAAGGTGATCGTCAAGCGGGCGACCGGCATCAGCGTGCTGGACAGCGGCTTCAGGCCGCTCGGCACGGTCGCCGAGCCCACCCCGGTGCGGAACATGACGCTGCTGGCGTACGTGCCCTGAGCCGTCGATCAGCGGACCATCAGCAGGCCCTCAGCACCAGGTGCTGAGGGCCTGCTGCGTGGCTGGGCCGCGTCTCGAACATTCCCCGAAATTCCTTCGTCGATACGGCAACCCTCCCTTGAGAACTCGACGTCTGGGAGTGCGTCAACCCGTTGCGCCACCGAACCTGAGGACTGGAACCGTGAGCGTTTTCGCCGCCGCCCCCGCCAACCGCACCGCTCGTCTCCGTAGCCTCCGCCGGGCCGTGGTCCTCTCGGCCGCCGCGCTCGCGATGGTGGGGCTGAGCGCCTGCGGCGAGGGCAGGAACGCACCGGCCGGCTCGCCCGCGCCGACCACCTCCGATGCACCGGCCACCGTCGCCACCGCGGCTCCGGTCAGCAACCCCGCCTCGGCCACCGTGCTCACCGGCACCCGCTACTACCTGGGCATGACCGACCAGGAGGCGGTGGTCCACGCCGTCCGGGGCGACGTCGACGAGGTGACCGCCCGGATTCCCCTCGGCTCCGGCTACTGCGTCCGCAACACGATCACCATCTCGCCGTACGGCGAGCGGCTCGCCTGGGTGGAGGGCGGTGCCAACGCGGATGCCGGCACCCTGGTGACGTCGATGATCGACGGATCGCGGGAGCGGACGGTCGGGCGGGCGGAGTCCTTCCGCGGGAAGGCCAACTGCATCGGCAGCAATCCGCTCGTCTGGAACACCAACGACCTGCTGATGGTGCAGGACGGCCGCCGGTCGGTGCTGATCGACGTGGCGGAGAACAAGCCGGCCGACGGCGACGCGGGCAACGAGACCCTCAAGTGGTGGTCCGCCGACGGGCGGAACTGGGCCGCGGTCTCCGAGGGCAAGCCGTACGCCACCGGCGGGAGCAAGGACTTCTACCACTACACGCCCCCGAAGGCCGAGGCCGCGCACTACGACGGCTGGCGGGTGCGCAGCGTGTCGATGGACGGCCGGTACGTGGCGGTCGGCTGGATGAACACCGACGTGTCCCGTAACGACGGCAGTTTCGCGGTGGTCGACACCACCACCAGCAAGGTCGTCAAGCTCCCCGTCGGCGGCGAGGTCAAGAGCATCCAGTTCGCGGCGGACGGCAAGGTGCTGGTGCGGCAGGCGACCAGGGTCGTGGTGCTGGACGCCCGCTTCCGGCAGATCGGCGAGGTGGCGGAGCCCCGGGACGTGCAGCAGCTGACCCTGCTGGCCTACGTGCCCTGAGCACGCCCGACCGCCGAGCGGGCCGCCCCACCAGGGGCGGCCCGCTCGGCATTCAGCGCACCTTGGCCTTGAGGTAGGCCGCCCAGTCCTTCTCGAACTCCTCGTACGACACGCCGAGGACGTCCCGCGTCACCGTGTCGATTTTCCGGCTGCGGTAGTGCTCAGCCACGAGCTGGAACATCTTCTGCTCGCCGTACCGCTCGACGAGGTAGCCGATGGCCGAGTGGCCCAGCCAGTAGTGGTATTCGACCCGGTCCTTCAGGTCCCACGCCGGGCCTCCCGGCAGGGAGGACGGGTAGCCGGTCTTCCGGATCACCGTCCGGGAGTTGGCCGTACGCTCGCTGGTCAGCCAGGCCTTTCCGCCGTGGCCCAGGTATTCCGCGAACCCCTCGACCACCCACCTCTCCCGCTCGCCCACCAGCGAGGAGCCCGGGGCCCGGGCGGTGAGCTTGCCGATCAGGGCATGGCCGATCTCGTGCCGGAACAGGTTCAGCTGCCGCTCCCGGGTTCCCCTCGTGAAGTGGTACTCGTCGCGGACGTCGACCACCACCCGGGTGGCCCCGACCACGGGGTCGTTCTCGTCGCCGTCGAGCACACCCTCCGGCGGCACCGGGATCGCGACCCCGGACTCGGTGGGGGTCTCCTTCGTGGTCCGGTAGAGGGAACCCAACTCGGACCGCCCCTTGACCAGGGAGATGACGAAGCCCGGCGGCACATCGCCGCGCACCCCGCCGGCCCGCCAGGCGGCCAGGTCGTCCGCCGCGGCCTGCTCGGCGATCGGGGCGTACCGTTGCGCCTCCGCCCGCAGCGACGCGTCGACGATCAGCAGCGTGTGCGGCGTCCGCTCGACATGAATGTCGCGCCACTTGTCCCACGGGGCCGGGTAGTGGGTGACCGCGTCCCGCCTGCGCTCCTCCGGGACGCCCCCGGCCCGGACGACCCTCAGCGGCGCGTCCTGGTCGGCCTGGACGATCGTCCACTGGTACCACTCCTCGACCGGGCCGACGTCGAAGCCGTCGAACCGATGCACGAACGCCACCGTCACGTCGACCTCGTGCCCGCCGCCAACCGGGCGGAACTCGCCCTTGTGGACGTACCCGAAGCGCACGTCGGCCAGCGGCAGCTTGCTGAGGTTGCGGTACAGGCTGGTCTGCGTCGCGAGCAGATCCTTGTCGGCCGGGTCGAACGGCGCGACGAACGCCTTCTCGTCCCGGCCGATGAGCGCCCTGGTGTGCTCGGCCAGCAAGGACTCGATCTTCGCCTGCCTGATCGGGTTCGTGTCGTCGAGCGCGGCGGCCGAGCTGTCGTTCCGATCGTCGAGATACGACTTCAGCCCGACCAGCCCCGCCCCGGCGCACAGGGCCAGGGCCAGGGCCCCCGCACCGAGTCCGATCCACAGGCCACGCCGGGACCGCCGGGCCGGTGGTGCCGGCGGCGGAGCGTGCCCGCCCGGTGGCGGGTGGGGCAGCGGCCCGTACGGGTGGGCGGGCGCCCCGGCGGGCGGTGGGGCGTACGGTCCGGGGTGTCCCGGCGGGGGAACGGCGCGCGGTCCCTCGGTCATGGCGTGCGTCCTCGCTCGTGTCCGACGCGTCGGGTCCGCGTCCACACAGGGGCGGTCCCGACTGGGGTCGCGCGCCATTATTTCCGCCCGAGCGTCCGCTTCTCTGCCCCGTGCCACCCATCGGCGGCGTGGGCAGCGCCACGTCCGCACGTGGCGGGCGCGCCCGTCGACCATCTCCGGTGCCAGAATGGCCGACACCGATGGGAATTCCGGTAGCCGGGGGGACGACAGGTGCGCTGGCGCAGCTTCGTGGCGGTGGGCGACAGCTTCACCGAGGGCATGGACGACGCGTATCCGGACGGCACGTACCGCGGCTGGGCGGACCTGGTCGCCACCCGGCTCGCCGCCGAGGCCGGCCCGGACTTCGGGTACGCCAACCTGGCGATCCGGGGCCGACTGTTCCCGAACATCGTCGCCGAGCAGGTGCCGGCCGCCCTGGCCATGCAGCCCGACCTGATCAGCTTCGCGGCCGGCGGCAACGACGTGCTGCGCCGGACCTTCGACGCCGAGTCCTTCGTCCCCCGCTTCGACGCGGTGATCGGCGAGTTACGCGGCAGCGGCGCAGACGTGATCCTCTTCCGGTTCGCCGATGTGATGGCCCGGCTCCCCGGGCAGCGGCTCGTGGCACCCCGGGTGACCCTGCTCAACCGGGTGGTCGGTGAGGTCGCCGAGCGGCACGGCGCCATCCTGGTCGACCTGTACGCCGACGACACCTACCTGAACCCGATGCTGTGGAGCACCGACCGGCTGCACCTGTCGGCGGCCGGGCACCGGCGGGTCGCCGGGCAGGTGCTCACCGCCCTCGGGGTGGGCTGCGACGAGGAGTGGCTGATGGTGCCGCCGCACCCCGCGCCGACCCCGTGGCTGGCCGCCCGCGCCGCCGACCTGCGCTGGGCCGGCCAGCACCTGGCGCCCTGGATCAAGCGTCGGCTGACCGGCCGCTCCTCCGGCGACCTGGTCACCGCCAAGCGGCCGGTGCTCGGACCGATCGCCGACTGACCGGTGCGGACGATCCACGCCGCCCCGCTGCTGCGGCTGACCCCGGACGACGAGCCCCGCCCGGATCACGCGGTGCTGGTCTCCGGCGACCGGGTCGAGGCCGTCGCGCCGCTGGACGAGCTGACGGAGGCGTACCCGGAGGTGCGGGTGCGGCGGTGGGCCGGCACCCTCGGGCCGGCGCTGGTGCACGACGGGCCGCTGCCGCCCGCGCCCACCCCGCGCGAGCGGGTGCACGCCCTGTTCCGGCGCGGTGCCGCCGCGGTGCTCGCCACCGCAGTGGCCGACCCGGCGTTGCGGGCCGCCGCCGCCCGCAACGACGTCGCTGTGCTGGGTGCCGCCCGGCCTCCGGCGCTGGTGGTGGGTGGGCGGGCCGACCTGGCCGTGTTCGGGCCCGACGGCGCCTGTCTGGCCACGGTGGTGGCCGGCCGGCTGGTGCACCGCCGCGCCTGACTACCGGTTCCGCCGCTGTCGGTGCGAGCCGCCCATTCGCTGCACCCTATTTCCGTTGACCGGCCCTGGTCCCGGGATCGGGCGTACCTTGGGGCTCATGCCTGTGCCGAGCGATCCGAATCCCCGCTTCCAGTCGTACGCCGACCCGCAGCGCCTGGTCACCACGGAGTGGCTGGCCGAGCATCTGGGCGATGAGGGCCTCGTGGTGGTCGAGTCCGACGAGGACGTGCTCCTCTACGACACCGGCCACCTCCCGGGCGCCGTCAAGGTCGACTGGCACACCGAGCTGAACGACCAGGTGACCCGGGACTACCTGGACGCGAAGAGCTTCGCCGAACTGTGTGCCGCCAAGGGCATCGGCCGGAACGACACGGTGATCTTCTACGGCGACAACTTCAACTGGTGGGCCGCGTACGCCCTCTGGGTCTTCTCCCTCTTCGGCCACCCGGACGTCCGGCTGCTCGACGGCGGCCGGCAGAAGTGGATCGCCGAGGGGCGCGAGCTGACCCGGGAGAAGGTCACCCGCCCACGCGCCGACTACCCGGTGCCGGAGCGGAACGACGCGCCGATCCGGGCTTACCGGGAGCAGGTGATGGCGCACATCGCCGCCGGCCGGCCGCTGGTCGACGTCCGCTCGCCCGGCGAGTACACCGGCGAGATGCTGCACATGCCGGACTACCCGCAGGAGGGCGCGCTGCGCGGTGGGCACATCCCCGGCGCGGTGAACAAGCCGTGGAAGTCCGCCGCGAACGACGACGGCACCTTCAAGTCCGCGGAGGAGCTGCGCACCATCTACGCCGACCAGCTCGGGCTGAGCCCGTCCGACGACGTGGTGGCGTACTGCCGGATCGGTGAGCGGTCCAGCCACACCTGGTTCGTGCTGCGCCACCTGCTCGGCTACCCGCAGGTCCGCAACTACGACGGGTCCTGGACCGAGTGGGGCAACCTGGTCCGCGCGCCTGTGGTGAAGGGCGACGAGCCCGGCGGTCTCACCGGCTGACCGCTCGGCCCGCCCGGAGGCTGACGCTTCTGGGCGGCAATCCGGCGTTGCCCCGTCGCGTCCGCGCCCGGCGGGGCAGGCTGCTGAGAAGCAGCCGTCGGACCGCCGAGGAGGGGGCGTGGTGCGCCTGGACAAGCGGTTCGTCGGGCTGCTCGTGCTGGCCGCGCTGCCGCCGATCGTGGAGGCCACCGTCCTCAACGTGGTGGGGTTCCGTGCTGCCGAGGGGATGGCTCCGCAGATCACCGCCGTGTGGCCGTACGACACGTACCACGACCTGCGGTGGCTGTTCGTCTACCACGACTCGTGGCCGGGCTTCGCCCTCGGCATGGTCGCTCTGGTCCTGTTCCGGGCGTCGCTCACCGCCGGGCTGGTCGCGCTGTCCTGGCCACGGCAGGTGCCCTGGCCGGGCCTGGGTTGGCTGGTCCGGCGGAACCTCGTGCTCACCGTGGTGATCGCCGCGGTGGTCTCGCCCTGGGCGGCCCTGTCGATGGCTGCTTCGGTGGTTGCTCTCTCCTGGCTGTTGTTCGCCTCGCTGGTGCCGCTGTTCCTGCTCGCGCCGTTCCTGCAACGCGCGGCCGTGCGCGGCGCGTGGTGGCGCGGGCTGCCCTCGATCGAGTTGGTCGGCTGGTCCCTGCTCAACTTCGTGGTGCTCACCGTGGGTGGCGGGGTGGTCTGGGTGATACCGCTCGGGTGGGACGTACCGGTGGCGGCGGTCGCCGGGTTGATCAACGGCCTGCTCTGGCAGCGCACCGTGGCGGCTGCCCTGCTGCCGCGCCGCGCGGTGAAGTGGGCGCGGGTGCCGGTGGCGCCGCTGGCCGTGCTGCTCGTCTTCGTCGTGCCGCTGGTGGTGCAGCCGGTGTTGCAGCTCTTGCCCGGGACGTCCCCGAAGGGGCGCGCCATGGTGCTCGACCGGCCCCTGCCGCCCGGCGTCCGGCACGCGGTGATCTTCCTCGACGGCCACGGGAGCACGTCCGGCGGGCAGCCGGCCGTCGACCCGAACGTGCAGCAGTTCTCCTATCGGGGCCTGGACCCGCGGGGCCAGCCGCTGCCGTACTCGGCCCGGGACACCTACCGGTCGATCGAGTCCAGCGTGGGGCTGCTGGCCACGCAGGTGGACCTGCTGCACCGGCGTACCGGACGGCCGGTGGCGCTGGTGGGGCAGAGCGAGGGGGCCCTGGTGGCCCGGACCTACCTGGCCGTCCGGCCGCACCCGGTGGTGGACATGCTGGCCATGTTCAGCCCGCTGATCAACGCCGGCCGCTCCTACTACCCGCCCGCTGGGGCGTCCCGCGGCTGGGGCGTGGCCGCCGGGTGGGAGCTGCGTGTCCTCTTCGGCGTCCTCGACTCGTTCGCCCACACCGGCAGCGGGCCGGAGGAGCCGTTCATCCGGTCGGTGCTGGACAACGCCCCCTTCTACCGCAACGGCCTGATGTGCCCGGTACCCGGCGTACGCATCGTGGCGTTCCTGCCGACCACCACGGCGATCGAAGCGCCGCCCGGCGAGTACACCCGCGTCCCGGTCTTCCAGCTGCCGGCCCTGCACGGTGGCCTGCTCAGCCTTCCGGTCGTCCAGGCGCGACTGATCAACTTCCTGGAAGGTGAGCCGGTCAGCCAGCCGCAGCCCGGCTACAGCGAGCTCCAGAACGCCGCCGCTGCCTGGCACGCTCCGCCGCTGCCGCTCTCACTCAACCCGATCTGGCGGGCCAAGCACGTGCCCGACCCGGCCTTCAGCGGGAAGATCTGCCAGTCGAGTTGACCTGGTCGCTCGGCGTCTGCCGCCGGCACCGGCGGAGCAGCACGAGGGCCGCCACCGCCAACCCGATCACCATCAGCGCCCAGACCGGCCGGAACGGAAGCAGGACCACGTGCATGGCGATGCCGAGCACCGCCACCAGCGCGGCGAACCAGACCGACCAGCGGCGGCCGGAGAAGAGCAGGACCCCGCCCAGCACCATGAGCACCCCGGTCACCAGGTGCGCCCACAGCCAGCCGGTCAGGTCGAGGTGGTAGAGCCCCTCCTTGGTGATCACCACGTACGGGTCGTCGTCCAGGTCGGTGATGCCGGAGACGGCGTCGGCGAGGCCGCCCCCGGCGAGCAGCACGGCGGCCAGCATCCGCTGGCGATTCCGCATACGCGCCTCGTCGTGCTGGGTCACCCGTCCTCCTGCCGTCGTCCGCTCCAGCCTAGGGACGGGGCACCGGCTCCGTCCGGCGCTCGGTGCGGGTTGCACCCTCCCGCAACGTCCGCCAGGCGCCGGCGGTGACCAGGGCGAAGACGCCCGCCGCCGCCCAGCCGACCGGGGCCACCCCGTAGACCTGGCCGGCGAACCCGGCGAGCGCCGCGCCGACCGGCGCGCTGACCAGACCGACCGTCCGCTGCGCCGCGCCGACCCGGCCGAGCAGTCCGGCCGGCACCTGCCGCTGCCCGTACGCCGACCAGAGGCTGTTCCAGACGGTGGTGCCGGCGGCGAAGCAGGCCAGGGCAAGTCCGCCGGGCACCGGGTGCCGGGCGACCGCGAACCCGGCCAGGGCCAGGGTCTGCGCCAGCAGCACCCCGCGCAGCGTGGGCAGGGTGCCGAACCGGGCCGCCAGCCGGCCGGCGCCGAGCGCCCCGACCAGGCCGCCGACCACCGCCCCCGCCGCGAACAGCCCGTACGCCGCTGGGGGCACGCGCAGCACCGTCAGCGCGTACAGCACGAGCACCGCCATCACTCCGCTGATCGCGAGGTTCGACCCCGCGGTCGCCAGGGTCACCCGCCACAGCACCCGGTCCCGGCGTAGCCAGCGCACCCCCGCCCACGCCTCCCGCCACACGCCCGCCCGGGCGGGAGTCGGGCGCTGCCCTTGTTCGACGGGTGCCGGGGCAGGGCGGAGGGCGAGGACGAGGAGAGCGGCCGCGGCGAAGCTGAGGGCGTCGAGGGTGAACGGGAGAGCCGCCGAGACCGCGAAGAGGACGCCGGCCAGCGGGGCGCCGAGGAAGCCACCGGCGAGCGCCGTGCCCGCCTGGAGGCGGCCGTTGGCGGCGGGCAGCGCGGCCGGTGAGACCACCGACGGGAGCACCGCGAAGGAGGCCGCGTCGAAGACCGTGCCCAGGGCGGCGAGCAAGAAGGCGGCGACCGCCAGCGCGGTGACCCCGGCCCGGCCGGTGGCGACCAGCCCGGCCAGGGCGGCCACCACGGCGGCCCGCAGCCCGTCCACCACCGCCATCGTCCGGCGGCGGTCCCAGCGGTCGGCGTACGCGCCGCCGAGCAGGCCGAGGAGCAGCGGCGGGAGTTGGCCGGCGACGGTCACCGCGGCGATCGTCCGGGGATCGCGGCTGAGCGTGGCGGCCAGCAGGGCCAGGGCCGGCGTACGCAGGGCGTCGCCGAACCGGGAGGAGACGGCGGCGGACCAGAGCAGGCGGTAGTCGCGGCCGAGGACGGAAGCGGTCATGCCGCCGGAGCCTGTGGCCTGAACCGGGTCGAGGGTCAAGCAGACGTGAGGCAACCGACGGGTAACCGAGCCTCCACCTCGCCGCGCCGGAGGTCTAGGCTGGCCCGGTGGCGGTGGAACAGCAGGCAAGGAGCACGACGAACGGCGCGACGGGTGCGGGCCGACGCCGGTCGCGGCGGGACGAGATCCTCGAGATCGCGGTGGGCCTCTTCGCCTCCCGCGGCTACCACGGCGTGTCGATGGACGACATCGGCGCCGCCGCGGGGGTCACCGGTCCGGCCCTCTACCACCACTTCGCCGGCAAGGAGGCGATGCTCGTCGCCGCGCTGATCCCGGTCAGCGAGGGGCTGTTGGCCGGTGGCCGGGAGCGGGCCGCCAACCACCCGGACGACCCGCGCGGGACGCTGGAGTCGTTGATCGACTTCCACGTCGACTTCGCGCTGGCCAACCCGGCGGTGATCGCCCTGCACCTGCACGAGCTGGATCGCCTGCCGGACGAGCCGCGCCGGCGGATCCGCCGGCTCCAGCGGCTCTACGTCGAGGAGTGGGTGACGGTGCTCACCGCGCTGCACCCCGGGCTGCCGGACGGTGAGGCGCGGGTGCTCGCCCACGCCGCCTTCGGTCTGATGAACTCCACCCCGTTCCTCGCCGGCGAGGTGGACCGCCGGCGCCGCGCCGAGCTGCTGAGCGCCGCCACCCTCGCCGCTCTCCTCGCCCCCACCGATCCCGCCTGACACGCCGCGTTGGGCTTAACGCGTGTTAAGAAGGGCCCCGGCTATGCACGAGGCGTTGAGAAGGGGCCCTTCCTTGCAGAACATGATTGAGTCGCTGCTGGTCGCCAACAGGGGCGAGATCGCCCGCCGGATCATCCGTACCGCCAAGCGGCTCGGGATCCGCGCGATCGCGGTGCACTCGGAGGCGGACGCTGGCCTGCCGTTCGTGACCGAGGCGGACGAGGCGGTGAATGTCGGCCCGGCCAACCCGGCACAGAGCTACCGGAACGTCGAGGCGATCCTCGCCGCCGCCAAGTCGACCGGCGCGCAGGCGATCCACCCCGGCTACGGCTTCCTGTCCGAGAACGCGGACTTCGCGCGTACCGTCGAGGCCAGCGGCCTGATCTGGGTCGGACCCGGCGCGGACGCGATCACCGCGATGGGCGACAAGATCAACGCCCGGAACCTGATGGCGGCGGCCGGGGTGCCGGTCGCGCCCGGCACCACCGACCCGGCGGCCGACCTGGCCGCGGCGGTCGCCGCCGCCGCGGAGATCGGTTACCCGGTGATGGTCAAGGCCGCGGCCGGTGGCGGCGGCATGGGCATGGGCGTGGCCACCGACGAGGCCGCGCTCCGCACGGAGTACGACAAGGTCCGCTCGTTCGCCGAGCGGATGTTCGGCGACGGCTCGGTGCTGATCGAGCGCTATTTCCCCCGGGTACGCCACGTCGAGGTGCAGATCCTCGGCCTGGCCGACGGCCGGGTGGTGGCCCTCGGCGAGCGCGAGTGCTCGGTGCAGCGGCGCAACCAGAAGTTGGTGGAGGAGTCCCCGTCCCCGGCGGTCTCGCCGGAGCTGCGCGAGCGCTTCCTGGCCGCCGCCGTGCGGGCCGGCGAGGCGGTCAACTACCGCAACGCGGGCACCGTGGAGTGCCTGCTCGACCCCGCCACCGGGGAGTTCTTCTTCCTGGAGATGAACACCCGCTTGCAGGTCGAGCACCCGGTGACCGAGTACGTCTACGGCGTCGACCTGGTCGAGGAGCAGTTGCGGGTGGCCGCCGGCCTGGCCCCGACCTTCGACCCGGACGCGCTCGCGCCGCGCGGGCACGCCATCGAGCTGCGGATCAACGCGGAGGACCCGAAGCGCTTCCTGCCTGGCCCGGGCGCGATCACCACCTGGAACGAGCCGGCCGGCGAGGGCGTCCGGGTCGACTCCGGATACGTCGCCGGCAACACCGTCACCCCGTTCTACGACAGCCTGATGGCCAAGCTGATCGTGAGCGGCAAGGACCGCACCGAGGCCGTCGAGCGGGCCAGGGCCGCCGTGGCCCAGTTCGAGATCGCCGGCCCCAAGAACAACCTCCCCTTCTTCGCCGAGCTGCTGGAGAACCCGGAGTTCCTCTCCGGCGACTACGACACCGGCATCGTCTCCCGCATGCGCTGACCCCCGAGCCTCTCGTTGATCATGAAGTTAGCGGCGACAAAACGGACAATTTTTGCGGCTAACTTCATGATCGACAAAGCGCGGGGCGGTGGGCGCGGCCGGGTGACATGCTGAAGGGACCCATCACGTAAGACCGTCACAGTGAGGTGACCCCTTATGGCGGAACTGCCGGACTTCGTCTCCATCCGGGAGGTCGGACCCCGGGACGGACTCCAGAACGAGGAGCCCATCCCCGCCGACGCCAAGGTGCGGCTGCTCGACGCCCTGTCGCGCACCGGCGTGCGGCGGATCGAGGCCGTCTCCTTCGTGCATCCCAAGGCGATCCCGCAGATGGCCGACGCGGACGAGGTGTGGCAGCGGGCCGCGAAGGTCGAGGGGGTGCGCTACTCCGCCCTGGTGCCGAACACCCGGGGCGCCCAGCGGGCCCTGGCCGCCGGGTTCACCGAGATCGAGGTGGTGGTCTCGGCCAGCGACACGCACAACCGGCGCAACGTCAACCGCTCCACAGAGGAGTCCCTCGACGACATCGCGGAGCTGATCGACCTGCTGCATGGCGCGGGCGCCCGGGCCGAGGTGATCATCGCGACCAGCTTCGGCTGCCCGTACGAGGGGGACGTCGACCCCCGGCGTGTCGCCGACATCGTCGACCGCGTCGTCCGGGACGGTGCCGACCGGGTGGCCTTCGGCGACACCACCGGCATGGGTACGCCCCGCCGGGTCCGCGAGCTGATCACTGCGGTACGCGACCGTAACGCCCACATTCCCGTGCTGCTGCACTTCCACAACACCCGGGGCACGGCGCTGGCGAACCTGCTGACCGCCATGGAGCTGGGCGTGACCGAGTTCGACGCCAGCGTGGGCGGCCTGGGCGGCTGCCCGTACGCCCCGGGGGCCAGCGGCAACCTGGCCACCGAGGAGGCCGTGCACATGCTGCACGACATGGGCATCGACACCGGGATCGACCTGGCCGCGCTGATCGAGGCCGCCGAGCTGGCCGAGGAACTGGTCGGCAAGAAGCTCCCCTCGGGCGTCCTCCGCGCCGGCCCCCGTACCCGCCTCACCCCCCTCCCCGCCTGAGCACAACACCCGCGCCCGCGCGCCGAGCCGCAGGACCCGTGTTGATCAAGAGGTTTGCGCCCGCTTCCAGGCGGCGGGTCGGGACGCAAACCTCTTGATCAACCAGTCAGGCCGGCGAGTAGAGCGGGCGCGGGTCAGCGGGCGAGGGCGCCGGACTCGGTCGGCAGGCCGGCGGTCACCCAGTCCTCGATGCCCTCGGCGTACTTGTGGACGGCGGTGTAGCCGAGAGCGGTGAGCCGGTCGGCGACCCGACCGCTGTTCGGGCAGGCGGGGTTGGAGCAGTACGTGACGATCGGGGCGTTCCGATCCGGCAGCAGCTCGCCGGCCCGCTCGGCCACCTCGGCCTCGACCAGCGGGATCGCGCCGGGCAGGTGCTGCCGGGCGTAGTACTCCCCGCCGAGCGCGTCGACGACGGTCACGGTGCCGGCATCGATCGCGGCGCGCAGTTCGTCCCGGGTGATGAGGGCGGTCATGGCATCCTCCTGAGTAAAGGGACTACAGTCCGGTTATGCCTCGGAACGTTAGCGGACCGCAGTCCGTTTCTGCCACCCCTCCGCCGGAACTGCTGGAGTTGCGTACCTCACCACCGCGGGAGCGGGCCGACGCGGCGCGCAACCGGGCGGCGGTGCTGGACGCGGCGGCGGCGCTGTTCCGGGAGCGCGGCGTGGAGGCGGTCTCGATGGACGCGGTGGCCGCCGCCGCTGGAGTCGGCAAGGGGACGTTGTTCCGCCGGTTCGGCGACAAGGCCGGTCTCGCCGTGGCCCTCCTTGACCAGCAGGAACGCGTACTCCAGGAGGCGATCCTCTTCGGCCCGGCCCCGCTCGGGCCCGGCCCGGCCGGTGCGGAGGCATCCCCACGCGACCGGCTTCGGGCGTTCGTCGCCGCCTACCTCGACTACCTGCTCGCCCACCTCGACCTGGTCCGGATGTCGGAGACCGCCTCGCCGGGCGCCCGTTACCGGATCGGCGCCTACCGGTTCTGGCACCGGCACGTGGCCCTGTTGCTGGCCCGGCGCGAGGATCCGGTGGCCGACGCGCACACCCTGCTCGCCCCCCTCGCCGCGGAGCACGCACGCGCAGTCCGCGCCGAGGTCGGCGACGAGCGGCTGCGGGCGGCGGTGCTGGCCCTCGCCGACGCCTTCACCGGCTGACCCTCTTCGGCGCCCGTGCCGCCGGCTTCCGGCCCCGGTTCTCGGGGCGACGACGGGCTTCCGCCCAGGCTGGCAGTGGCCGGGGTGACCGCCGTGGGCTGGGTCGCCGGAGCCGGCGCGGATGCGCTACCCTAACGATCGTTCAGGTCGGTCGACGCGCCCAACGAGGCGCGGGTGGCGAGGGAGTCGGCGTGACGCTCGACGGTGAGGCCCTGGAGCAGCTGCGCAAGCGCGCCAAGGCCGGCGGTGCGGACAAGTACCACGCGGCGAACGCCGCCAAGGGCAAGCTCTTCGCCCGGGAGCGGGTCGCGCTCCTGGTGGACGAGGGCTCGTTCGTCGAGGACGGCCTCTATGCCAACGCGCTGGCCGAGGGGTTGCCCGCCGACGGCGTGGTCACCGGCACCGCCACCATCGACGGCCGCCCGGTCTGCCTGATGGCGAACGACTCCACGGTCAAGGCCGGCAGCTGGGGCGCGCGCACCGTGGAGAAGATCATCCGGATCATCGAGCGGGCGTATACGACCGGCGTGCCGATGGTCTACCTGGTCGACTCGGCCGGGGCCCGGATCACCGACCAGGTCGAGCTCTTCCCGGGGCGGCGCGGCGCCGGAAAGATCTTCTGGAACCAGGTCCGCGCCTCCGGCTCCATCCCGCAGGTCTGCGCCCTCTTCGGGCCGAGCGCGGCCGGTGGGGCGTACATCCCGGCGTTCTGTGACGTGGTGGCCATGGTGGACGGCAACGCCAGCATGTACCTCGGCTCCGACCGGATGGTCGAGATGGTCACCGGCGAGAAGACCACGCTGGAGGCGATGGGCGGGGCCAAGGTGCACTGCGCGGAGTCCGGTGTCGGGCACTTCCTCTGCAAGACCGAGGCCGAGGCGCTCGACGTGGTCCGCCGCTACCTGTCGTACCTGCCGGCGAACTGGACCCAGGCCCCGCCGGCCGCCGAGGCGGTGCCCGCCCCGGAGAAGGCCGACCTGGCCGCGCTGGTCCCGGCCAGCGAGCGGCAGGCGTTCGACATGCGCCGGTACGTCAAGGGCCTGCTCGACGAGGGCAGCTTCTTCGAGATCCAGGCGCTCTGGGCCAAGGAGCTGACCATCGGCTTCGGCCGGCTGGGCGGCGAGGTCGTCGGCGTGGTCGGCAACAACTCGATGTTCAAGGGCGGCGTGCTCTTCGTCGACTCGGCCGACAAGGCGACCCGGTTCGTGCAGCTCTGCGACGCGTTCAACGTGCCGCTGCTGTTCCTCTCCGACGTGCCCGGGTTCATGGTCGGCAGCGCGGTGGAGAAGCAGGGCATCATCCGGCACGGCGCCAAGATGATCACCGCGATCTCCGAGGCGACCGTACCCAAGATCTGCGTCGTGGTCCGCAAGGCGTACGGCGCCGGGCTCTACGCGATGGCCGGCCCTGGCTTCGAGCCGGACGCGACGATCGCGCTGCCCACCGCCAAGATCGCGGTGATGGGTGCGGAGGCGGCGGTCAACGCGGTCTACGCCAACAAGATCGCCGCGATCGAGGACGAGGCCGAGCGGGCCGCTTTCGTCGCCGCGAAGCGCGAGGAGTACGAGCGGGACATCGACATCGTCCGGCTCGCCAGCGAGCTGGTGGTGGACGCCATCGTCGAGCCGCACGAGCTGCGCGCGGAGCTGGTCCGCCGGTTCGCCGCCGCGCGCGGCAAGGACCGGCACTTCTCGAAGCGCCGGCACGGCGTCACCCCGGTCTGACCCGGCCGCGACCCGGACCGAGTCAGCGATCCCGTCCCGGCGTCACGAGCGCCCGGCGGCCCATCCACACAGGAGGAGCAGATGGACTTCCGGCTCAGCGAGGAACAAGAGGCGCTGCGGGAGAGCGTGCGGGACTTCGCCCGCGAGGTGGTGGCACCCGCCATCGCCGAGCACTACGAGCACCACACCTTCCCGTACGAGATCATCCGCCAGATGGGCAAGATGGGCCTGTTCGGGCTGCCGTTCCCGGAGGAGCACGGCGGCATGGGCGGCGACTACTTCGCGCTCTGCCTGGCCCTGGAGGAACTGGCCCGGGTCGACTCCAGCGTGGCGATCACCCTGGAGGCGGCGGTCTCCCTCGGCGCGATGCCGATCTACCGATTTGGTACTCCGGAGCAGCAGGCGCGGTGGCTGCCGAAGCTGCTCAGCGGCGAGGCGCTGGCCGGCTTCGGGCTGACCGAGCCGGGCTTCGGCTCGGACGCCGGGGGCACCCAGACCCGCGCCGTGCTGGACGGCGACGAGTGGGTGATCAACGGCTCGAAGGCGTTCATCACCAACTCGGGCACCGACATCACCGCGTTGGTCACCGTCACCGCGGTCACCGGGACGAATCCGGACGGCTCGAAGGAACTGTCCACCATCATCGTCCCGTCCGGTACGCCCGGCTTCACCGTCGCCCCCGGCTACTCCAAGGTCGGCTGGACCGCCTCGGACACCCACGAGCTGACCTTCGACGACTGCCGGGTCCCGGCGGCCAACCTGCTCGGCCAGCGCGGCCGGGGCTTCGCCCAGTTCCTGCGCATCCTCGACGAGGGGCGGATCGCCATCGCCGCCCTGTCCGTCGGCCTCGCCCAGGGCTGCGTCGACGAGTCGATCAAGTACGCGAAGGAGCGCCACGCCTTCGGCCAGCCGATCGGCAACTACCAGGCGATCCAGTTCAAGATCGCGGACATGGAACTGAAGGCGCACACCGCCCGGCTCGCGTACTACGACGCGGCGGCCCGGATGCTCGCCGGCGAGCCGTTCAAGCGCCAGGCCGCGATCGCCAAGCTGCACGCCAGCACCATCGCGGTGGACAACGCCCGCGAGGCCACCCAGATCCACGGCGGCTACGGCTTCATGAACGAGTACCCGGTGGCCCGCTTCTGGCGGGACTCCAAGATCCTGGAGATCGGCGAGGGCACCAGCGAGGTGCAGCGCATGGTCATCGCCCGCGACCTGGGCATCTGAGGAGAGGAAGGGCACCCTGTCGACGCCTCGTGCATGGCAGGGCCCCGTGTCAACAGCATGGTTGCCTCACCCGGCTGTCGGATATCGGCATCCGACGGTCGGTTGGGCGACGATCGGGTGTGGCGGGTCGTACCCCGTCCGTACTCTTCGTCCCCATGACTCCGGATCATGATCGCTCGCCGGGCACGGGTGGTCGTACCGGCCTGTCCGATCTGCTGCGCGGGCACCGGCTCGCCGCCGGCCTCACCCAGGCCGAGCTGGCCGCGCGGGCCGGCGTCGGGGTGCGGACGGTCCGCGATCTGGAGCGGGGTCGGTCCGTCCGGCCCCAGCGCACCACGGTCGACCTGCTCGCCGACGCCCTCGGCCTGACCGGCACCCTCCGGCAGGCGTTCTTCGCTGCGGCCCGACCGGCCCCGGCCGCCGCGCCGCACCCGGCCGGACAGCACCTGACCGCCGCCGCGCCGCATCCGGCCGGGCGGCACCTCACCGCCGCCGCGCCGCGCCCGGCCGCGCGGCACCTCCCGCTCACCGGCTCCGCCACCGCCGGATCCGGTACGCCGGTCGCGCTGCCGCAGCCGGTACCGCTGATCGGCCGGGACCGGGACGTCGCCGAGGTGGCCGCCCTGCTCGCCGCCGACCATCCGGTGGTGAGCCTGGTCGGCCTGGCCGGCGTCGGCAAGACCGCGCTCGCCCTCACCGTCGCGCACGCGGCGGCCGCCGACCACCCGGGCGGCGTGGCCGGCGTGCTGGTCGGCGAGGGCTCCGACGCGACCGACGTGCTGGCCGCCTCGGTCGCGGTCCTCGGCGTGAACCGGCTGGCCGACCTCCCCGGGCGGCTCGCCGGCCGGCCGGCGCTGCTGCTGCTGGACGCGGTCGAACGGGCCCCCGGTGCGGTGACCGAGGCGCTGTGGACGCTGCTCGGGGCGGCACCCGGGCTGCGGGTGCTGGTGACCGGCCGGCGTCCGGTCGGCCTCGCCGGCGAGCTGGTCCGGCCGGTCGCACCGCTGGACGTGCCGCCGGCCGGGGTGGTGCCGGCGGACCCGGCGGCGCTGGCCCGCTGGCCGGCGGCGGCGCTGTTCACCGCCCGGCTCGCCCAGGTGCGCCGCGAACCGCCCACCCCGGCCGAGTTGCCGGCGCTCGCCGCGTTGGTCCGGCGGCTCGGCGGTCTCCCGTTGGCCATCGAGCTGATGGCCGCGCGCGGCCGGATCCTCGACGTCACCGAGCTGCTCGACCGCTACGGCGACCGCGTCCTCGACCTCGCCACCGGCGACCGTCCCGGCTGGGAGCCCGCCGATCCTGCCGCGGGCACGGTGACCCTGCGCGAGGCGGTGGCGACCAGCTACCACCTGCTCGCGCCGGCCGACCGGGCGGCGCTGCGCTGGCTCTCCGCCTTCGGCAACCGGTGGTCCGTGGAGTTGGCCGAGGACCTGCTGGCCGACGGTGGTGCGCGGGCGGACGCCGTCCCGCTGCTGGACCGGCTGCTCGAACTCGGCCTGCTCAGCGTCCGGGGCACCGGCCCGTTCCGGTTTCGCCTGCTGGACGCGGTACGCGACTTCGCCGCCGAGCAGGCCGCAGCCGAAGGCGAGCTGGCCCGGATCCGGCGCCGGCACGCGCTCGTCGTCACCGGACTGGTGGTCCGCACCGCGCCGAACCTGCTCGGCGGGGAGCCCTCCGCCGCCCTGCACCTGCTGGACGAGGCGACCACCGACATCAACGTCGCCCTGGCGTACGCGGCCGACGACGATCCGGAGACCGCGCTACGGCTGGCGGCGGCCCTGCCCCGGTGGTGGCGGCTGCGCGGGCGGGACGTCTCCGGACGGCGGTGGCTGCGCCGGTTGCTGGACGACCCGCGTACCGCCGAGGCCGACCCGCTGCTGCGGGCCTGGGCGCTGATCGGCGCGTCCGGGCTGGCCGCCGAGCACGGTGCCGCCGCGGAGGAGGTGCCGGGCGCACGGGCCGCGTTGGCCGCCTTCCGCGCGGCCGGGGAGGTGACCGGGGAACTGTGGAGCCGGTTGGTGCTCGGCACGCTGCTGCCCGCCACGGGCGCGCACGACGAGGCCCGGGAACAGGCCGAGGCGGTGCTGGAGTTGGCCACCCGGCACGGCCGGGCGCGCGAGATGGCGGTCGCCCAGACACACCTGAGCTGGCACGACGTACGGGTGGGTGAGCTGGCCGGGGCGCGCCGCCGGCTGGCCAGCGTGGACCGGCTGGCGGCGCAGTCCGGTGAGCAGCAGCTCCGGCTGCTGGCCCGGGCCCACCTCGCCGAGGTGGCCCGCCTGGACGGCCGGTACGCCGACGCCGTGGCGCAGGGGCGGCGGGTGGCGCGGGCGCTGGCCGAGGTAGGCGACCCGGGGCAGCGCCGCCGGGTGCTCGGCACGGTCGGGTTGGCGCTCGCCCAGGCTGGGCGGGTCGACGAGGCGCTGGCGGTGCTCGCCGAACTCCGGCCCACGCTTCCGGTGCCGGCGCAGCGCCGGCCGGCCGATGCCGGGAGCGGGGACCGGACCGGCGTCGGGGCGGACCACGGCCGGCCGGAGGACGCGGTCTGCGCGCTGATCGAGGGCCAGGTCGCGCTGCACCGGGGCGACCGCGAGCTGGCGGCGGAGTGGTTCGCCGCGGCGGCGGAGGCGGCCGTCGCCGGCCCGGACCGGCGCGACCTGATCGAGGCGCTGGTGGGGTTGGCGGCGAGCACGGCCGACCTGGCTGTGCTGGACCGGCTCGATCGGGCCCGCCGGGACAACGGGATCAGCCTGCTGCCGCCGGAGGAGGACCTGCTGTACGCGTTGGTGGCCCGCCGGGACCGCACCCGTCGGCGCTGACCGTCGACGGCGAGACGGGCTCCGCCGCAAGCGCTGGCCCGCGGGTCCCGGGGGAGCGGGGGTGGCGCGAGCGAAGTAGCCCCCTGGTACTGCCCCTCGCTCATCGCTCGCGCCGGCACCCCCCCGGTGCGCCCCCGCTGCTGGGAAGCCTATCCACGGCGCGTGGGGTGTTTAGTGGCCTTTGGGGGGATTCGTCCCGGCGCTTAGTTGGTTCTGCCGGTCTTTCTGCCGGTCGGTGGACGGCCGCTCAGCAGCCGGCCGCAGCCGGTGCGGGGTCGCTGCTCCCGGCGGTCGCCCCCGGGTGGACCGCGTCGCGGACCCGGCGCAGCCCGTCCAGGAGGGCGTCCAGGGCGGCCGGTTCGAGCTGCCCGGTGAACCACTGCTCGATGATCTGCAGGTGACCCGGCAGGGTCTCGTCCAGCCGGGCCAGGCCGGCGGCGGTGACCACCGCGTACGAGCTGCGCCGGTCGGAGGGGCAGGCCCGGCGGCGGATCAGGCCGTCACGTTCCATCCGGTCGACCACCCGGGTCACCCCGCTGGTGGACAGGGAGGTCTGGGCCGCGAGGTCGGTCATCCGGAGCTGGTTGCCGGGCGAGCGGGCGAGTCGGGTGAGCACCTCGAACTCCACCGGAGAGAGGCCGTGCTCCTCGAACTGGGCGGCGAACCGGGCCGACAGCCCGGCGTGCGCCTCGACGAGGAGGCCGACCGCGGTGATCCGGGGATCGTCGAACACGTTCTGGTTCACGCCACCATCCTAGCAGTACTTGACACACGGAATATTGCCGTGCCTATAGTTGCTTAGTCAGTCGTTGGACTACTCAACAATCTCCCTGGAGGACAGCACCATGACCAGCAGCACCGAGGCGGTTACCCGCGACTGGGAGGGTCTCACCATTCCGGCTGCCGGCACCTACCTGCTGGACGCCGCTCACAAGCGGGTCGGCTTCGTCGCCCGCCACATGATGGTGAGCAAGGTACGCGGTGAGTTCGGCGACGCGACCGCCACGATTACCGTCGCGGAGGACCCGACGCAGTCCTCGGTGACCGCCACCATCCAGACGGCCAGCATCCACACCGCCATGGCCGACCGCGACGCGCACCTGCGCAGTGCGGACTTCCTCGACGCCGAGAAGTTCCCGACCCTGGAGTTCCGCAGCACCGGCGTGAAGTCCCGGAGCGGCAGCAACTTCATCCTGTCCGGCGAGCTGACCATCAAGGACGTCACCCGCCCGGTGGACCTGGAGGTCGAGTTCGAGGGCGTCGGCCGCAGCCCGTTCGGCCAGGACATCTTCGGCTTCTCCGCCAGCACCGAGATCGACCGGGAGGACTTCGGGCTCACCTGGAACGTCGCCCTGGAGACCGGCGGCGTGCTGGTCGGCAAGAAGATCAAGATCGAGATCGAGGGCGAGGCCATCCGCCAGGCCTGATCTCCCCGTACGACCCCCGCGGGCCCGTGCCGTCACCCGACGGCACGGGCCCGTTCGCGCGTACGCCGATGAGGTGCGAATTGTCACGTCCAGTTCACCGCTTGCCGGTGGTGCGGTGGGTGTCGCCTGGGTAGGAGTCCAGACCTGCGTCCGGCCCCTGGCTTCGCCGGCCGGGGGGCACCTAACGTGAATGGTTCACAACGCGTTTCGGGACGGAACGTTCCGTTGCGCCTCGCGCCGGGAGGACAGATGGGCAGAGACGTCGAGCAGGGCGCCTTCTCCCGGGAGGACCGGGTCCGCTACCGGCAGAAGGTCCGGCGGTGCCTGGACGTCTTCGCGTTGATGCTGGACGACTTCGGCTTCGACGCCGACCGCCCGATGACCGGCCTGGAGATCGAGCTGAACCTGGTCGACTCCGCGGCCGAGCCGGCCATGCGCAACGAGAAGATCCTGGCCGACATCGCCGACCCGCTCTTCCAGACCGAGCTGGGCCAGTTCAACCTCGAGCTGAACACCCCGCCCCGGCTCATCGAGGGCAACGGCTTCGGAAACTACGAGCGGGACCTGCGCAACAGCCTGGCCCGCGCCGACGAGCGGGCCGCCCGGTCGGACGCCAAGATCGTGCTGGTCGGCATCCTGCCCACGCTCACCGAGCGGCACCTGATCGCGGACAACCTCTCCACCGACGAGCGCTACCGGGCGCTCAACGACCAGATCGTCGGTGCCCGGGGCGAGGACTTCGAGTTGGACATCCGCGGCGTCGAGCGGTTGCAGACGCACAACGACTCGATCGCCCCGGAGGCCGCCTGCACCAGTCTCCAGTTCCACCTCCAGGTCGCGCCGGACAGCTTCGCCGACTACTGGAACGCGTCCCAGGCCATCGCCGGTCCGCAGGTGGCGGTGGGCGCGAACTCGCCCTTCCTCTACGGCCGGCAGCTCTGGGCGGAGACCCGGATCGCCCTGTTCCAGCAGGCCACCGACACCCGACCCGACGAGCTCAAGGCGCAAGGTGTACGGCCCCGGGTGTGGTTCGGGGAACGCTGGATCACCTCGATCTTCGACCTGTTCGAGGAGAACGTCCGCTACTTCCCGCCGCTGCTGCCGATCTGCGAGGACGAGGATCCGGTCGAGGTCCTGCACGCCGGCGGGGTGCCCCACCTGGGCGAGCTGCGGCTGCACAACGGCACGGTCTACCGGTGGAACCGGCCGGTCTACGACATCATGAACGGCCGCCCCCACCTGCGGGTGGAGAACCGGGTGCTGCCGGCCGGGCCGACCGTGGTGGACATGCTCGCCAACGCGGCCTTCTACTTCGGGCTCGCCCGCAGCCTCGCCGAGGCCGACCGTCCCATCTGGAGCCAGCTCACCTTCAGCGCCGCCGAGGAGAACTTCCACGCCGCCGCGCGCCGAGGCATGGAGACCGTCCTGCACTGGCCCCGGCTCGGCGAGGTGCCGGTGACCAAGCTCGTGCTCGACGTCCTGCTGCCCAGGGCCGCGGCGGGGTTGGACCGGTTCGGTGTCGCCCCCGCCGAGCGGGACCGCCTCCTCGGCGTCATCGAGCAGCGCTGCCGTACCGGGCGCAACGGCGCGACCTGGCAGACGGAGACCGTGTGGGCGGCCGAGCGGCACCGGGGCCTGGACCGCGAGGCCGCGCTGCACCACATGCTCCAGCGTTACGCCGAACTCCAGCGCAGCAACGAGCCCGTGCACACCTGGCCGGTCGACTGATCACCACGGCGGGACTGGTCGTGCGTGGCGGACGTCCGCCGGACCGGCCAACGGATTGCCGCGGCCGTCAGCGGCCGCGGCGGCGGGACCTGGCCCCGACGGCCGGCGCGCCGCCCTCCGCGCTGCCGCTGGTGGTTTCGTCCATTCCGGAGGCGTCCACCGGGGAGCGTCCGGTTTCCGTCCGGGTGGCCGCGTCCACCTTGGACCCGCTGGTCCCGGCCAACGCCGGGGTCCGCTGCGGCGGGACCGCCCGGCCACGGCGGGCCGTGCCGGGGGCCGGAGTCGACGTATCCTCCTCGGCTGGCCTGGCCGGATCCGGGCCCGCCGCCCAGCCCGGTGTCGCCACGAGGGCCGTCTCCCCGTCCCCGGGCGTCGGCTCGGCGGGGTCCACCGGGTCCGCCGGGCCGGCCTCGAGGGCGGGCGGGGCGAGGTCGTCCGGCGCACCGGTGCGTTGCCGGGGCAGGGTCGCCCCGGTGCGCCCGGCGGCCCGGCGGTCGGCCCGCTGGGCCAGCGCCGCCACCAGGGCCGAGCCTCCGACACCCGCGATCACGGCGTACGGGGCGATCAGGTGGGCGGACACCTGCTCGGCGGCGATCGCTGCCAACCTCGGCACGGCCAGCAGATACGCCAGCGCGACCAGGAGCGGCCCGGCCGCCCCGGAGGCCGCCGCACCGACCCGCCGCTCCGCCACCCCGGCGGTACGCCGCGCCGCCAGCGCGCCGATGACCAGGGCGGAGCCCAGCGAGAGCAAGGCGCCGGGCCAGTAAAAGTAGTCCCGGATCCAGAACCGCTCGCTGTCGGCGCTGATCTGCCAGATGCCGAGCTGGGCGGTGGTCAGACCACGGCCGGAGAGCACTCCGTCCACCATCGACACCACGGCGAGCAGCCAGAGCCAGCCCGTGGTGGCGACGAGGTTGGCGGCCGCTGCCCGGGTGTGCAGCGCCCAGGCCGCGAGCAGCAGGCCGAGCAACAGCCCGACGAGGGCGTACCCGGCGGCGACGGCCTGCGGCGACGAGGTGTCCGGCAGCCGGGCGGCCCGGGCCGGCACGGCGACCAGCAGCACGGTGATCAGCGCGCCGACCGCGGCGGCGAGGGCCAGGCCGAGCCTCCGCACCGTGCCGTCCGGCTCGTCGTCGGCGGTGCCGCGCAGCCGGTGGGCGCAGACCGCCCCGGTGATCACCGAGGTGGCCGAGATCCAGGTGGCCCAGACGAGGCTCGCCACCCAGGCCGCCTCGGCCCGGCCGGTCGCCGCCGGCGCCCAGTTGATGATGCCCAGCCCGTAGCCGAAGCCCAGCTGCGCCGCCCCGGTGCCGGCGGCGACGCCGAGCGCGGTGGCGGTCGATCCTCCCCAGCCCCGTCTGGCCATGTCGGGGAGCGTAGCGTCCCAGGGTCGGCGCGGCGAGTCTTGACGGAGCTCGATCTGCGGCGCGGGTGGGCTTGGCGGCACCGGATACGGTCGCCCGGGACTGAGGCGGTGGAGGCGATGACGGACGACGGGTACCCGGATGGGCAGCCCGGGGCGGCCGACCCCGGACCGGACCGAACGAGACTGGTCCTCGGCGGTGGCCTGGCGATGGTCCTGCTGGCGGTGGTCGGGGCGAGCGGCGGCTGGATCCTCGCCGGCGACGCCGATCCGTCCACCCCGCCGGCCGCGACCGGCAGCAGCGCACCCGTGTCGAGCGGCGGTACGCCGACCCACGCGCCGCCACCATCCACCAGGCCGGAGCGGAGCCCAACCGGCACCCGTACCACCACGCCGGCCGGGCTGACCGTCCCCGACCTGGTCGGCGCCGACTTTGAGCGGGCCCGGCGGGAACTGCACGACCGGAAGCTGGGCTGGCGACTGGTCTTCGGCACCGGCTCCGGCCGCAATGTCGAGCGCACCTCGCCCGCGCCCGGTACGCCCGTCCGGCCCGGCGTCACCGTCACCCTCTGGGTCGCCGGTCCGGCGCCGGCGGTGTCCGTGCCCGACCTGCTCGCCCAGGACTGCGGCGACGCGGCTAATGACCTGGTCGCCGCGGGGCTGTACCCGCGGTACCGCACCGGTCGCCGGGGCCCGGTCACCGCCCAGGACCCGGTCCCCGGCAGCTCGGCCCGGTGGAACGACCAGGTCGCCCTCACCTGCGGCGACGAGCCGTCCGCGGCGACGGCCACCCCGCCGCCGACACCGTGACGGCCGGCTCGCCGCGCTGATCCCTGCCGATGGTGCCCCCGACCGCTACCGTGGACGATCGAGGGCCAGGGCGCCCGTCCCGGTGGGGAAAGGACGTGCCGATGAGCGACGACCGCCAGGAGCCACCCGCCGGGAACGACGACGCCACCCGACACCTGCCATCGGAGCGGGACGGCGACGCGGACGCGACCCGGGCGATGCGGTCCGGCGGGCCGGCCGAGGACGACGCGACGCGGGCGATGGGCAGGTCCGAGCACGCCGACGCGACCCGGGCCATGCCGCCGGCGGGCGGTCCGGCCGGGCGGGAGCCGGCCGACGCGACCCGACCGCTGCCCCGGGGCGACCAGGACCCCACCGCCCGCCGGCGGGCCCCGGACGCGACCGCCCGTCAGGAGCCCGTCGCCGCCGCACCGGCCTGGTCCGGCCGCGCCGGGGTGCCCCCGCCGCGCCCGGTCGGCTATCCCGAGCCCGCCACCGAGTGGTACGCCGAGGAGCAGGGCGGCCGCCGCTGGTGGATGCCGATCCTGCTCGGCATTCTCGCGCTGGTGCTGATCGCGCTGATCGGGTTGGGTGTCTGGCTGGCGCTCCGCGCCGCCGAGCGGAACTCCGGCCCGGCCACCGTGCCCTCGGTCGTGCCGAGCACCGTGCCGGAGACCAGTGCGGCACCGACCACCACCGCGCCGAGCACCTCGCCACCGACCACGCCACCCACCTCCGCTCCGGCCCGGGTGCCGGTGCCGCCGCTGGTCGGGCTGCCGGAGGACGCCGCCCGGGCGGTGCTGGACCGGCTGAACGTGGACTACCGCGTGGTGCGCCGGACGTCGGACCGGCCGGCCGGCACGGTGATCGAAACCGACCCGGCCGCCGGCGAGCTGATCTCCGACGGCGACCAGCTCACCGTCGTGGTGGCGAAGGCCGGGGCGCCGACGACGGCCAGCGCGACCCCGACACCCGGCCCGACGGCCACGGTCACCCCCTGAGCGTCACCACTGCCGGCGTCTGGTGCACACCAGGCCCAGGCCGGCCAGTGAGATGCCGAGGCCCAGCAACCCCGAATAGAACAGTGACCGGCTGAGGTCCGTCGAGTTCCGCGTCCCGTCCGCGCCGGCCAGTACGCCCTCTCCGGCGCCGCCGCCGGCCCCGTCCGGGGTGGGCGATGCTCCGGCGTCGGCCCCCGGTGCACCGGCGCCCGACGTACCGGCCCAGCCCGGGTCCGCCTCCGTGTCGGCGGGGGGTGCGCTGCCCTCCCCGATCACGGTGATCTCCGGAGCCGGCAGCGGCTCGGTCAACTGCTCGGTGGCGGAGAAGGCGGGGTTGCGAACCACGAGCGCGAGTGCGGTGGCGAGGCCGAGGAACGCCAGGAGTCCGAAGGTGTAGCCGATACGGGACCGGTGGTGCCGCCGCGCGGCGGGCAGATTGACCATGACCATCCCAGGTTCAGGGTCCGGGACGCGCGGGGTGGAGACTTTGCCGGGGTGGGCGTACCGATTCTATGGCGGCGGTAGCTGCCCCGGCCGGGCAATCGGGAGGTCAGCCGACCCGGATCGGGGTCCGGATGACGGGACGTCGGGCCCGTACGGTGTGTGGACGTGGCGCCGGTGCGGCCTGGAGCTGCTGCAGCCCCGCCTGCTGTACAAAGATCGACCGCCGGTTGACCGCGTCCCCCGCCGCGTTCAACTCGTAGCCGTCGAGCCAGAGCCAACCGTCATAGGTCGGCCAGTCGAGCACCCGGATCACCCGGAACATGATCGGACGGAGGAACTGGACACTCGCCGCGCGAGTCACGTGCAGTACGTCACCAGAGCGGGGAAGCACATGGGCTCCTGGGAGGATCGGCCGGCGGGGAGCCGGTGGGGAAGCTGATCGGGGGACAGGTCGGGCCCGGTGACGGGGTCGTGCCTCGTGGACCGGTTGATCAGGTGGTCGGTGGTGGTCGGGTCGTACCCGCGGTGACGGGCCGACGCCCGACCATCACCCGGCTGCTCCCGGTTACCGCTCCCACCGCCGCAGCCAAACTGGCGTGCAACGGCGGGGTCTTCATCCCGGTGCAGGTCGCGAGGCGCGGGACGGCTCCCCTCCCGCCGTCCCACCCCTCGTGGGATCACCACGCGGGGAGATCATGCCGAGACGGTGAGTAACCCGTGCCATATCGACAGACTGCACCAGCGGCGTGCTTCATGCAAGTTGCACGTCGAATTTTGCCAATACGCGAGCAGGACACGTGAACGGGACGCTTGAAGCGGCCGGCACCGAAACGGCACACTGGACGCCGGTTTCGCCCGTCGCGGCCGGTCGACGACCGGCACCACCCCTGCCGCGAACGATCGCCCGCCGTGCGACCGCGCCCTAGGCGGGTGTCGAACCGGGCGCGACCGACCGGAGGTAGCCGGGTGAGCGAGCGGAGCGAACCAAGCTCGGTGAGGCGGCGTCGTGAGTGAGCGGCGCAGCCCGACCATCCGGCGTCGACGTCTGGGAGCGGAACTCCGCCGCCAGCGGGAGGCCGCCGGCATCACCATCGAAGTGGTCGCCGAGCAGTTGGAGTGCTCGGCGTCCAAGATCTCCCGGATCGAGACCGGCCACACCACCGCCACGCCCCGGGACGTGCGGGACATGCTCCGCATCTACGGGGTGGTCGGCGCCGAGAGCGACGAGCTGGTGCAGATCGCCCGCGAGGCGCGGCAGAAGGGGTGGTGGCACCCCTACAGCACGGTGCTGGTCGGGGCGTACGTGGGGCTGGAGGCGGCGGCCAGCTCGATCCGGGCGTACGAGCAGCAGGTCGTGCCGGGCCTGCTGGAGACCGAGGAGTACGCGGGGGCGATGATCCGGGCCGCCCGGCCGGACTTCACCACCGAAGAGGTCGCACAACGTGTCCGTGTCCGCCTCGGTCGTCAGTCGTTGCTGACTCAGGACGATCCGGTCGATCTGTGGGTGGTGCTCGATGAGGCGGTGCTGAGCCGGCCGGTCGGCGGCGACGCGGTGATGCGTAGCCAGCTGAGACGGCTGGTGGAGGTGGCCGAACTGCCGAACGTGACGTTGCAGGTTCTGCCCTTCGAGGTGGGCGCGCACGCCGGCATGGACGGGACCTTCACGATCCTCAGCTTCCCCGAACCGAGTGATCCCGATGTCGTGTACGCGGAGAACGCCACGGGTGGGCTCTTCCTGGAGAAGAGCGACGAACTACAGAAGTACAGCTTCATCTTCGATCACATCCGAGCAGCGGCCATTCGCCCGGAGGAATCCATCGCACACATCGCAAAACTGGCAGAGGAGCCGTTGTGGAAATGGCGACCAAGGAGTTCCCCGTGGACCTGACGCAGGCGACCTGGTTCAAGAGCTCCAAGAGCGGGCCGAACTGTGACAACTGCGTGGAGGTCGCGTACGTGACCGGGGCGGTGGGCGTCCGGGACTCGAAGGACAAGACCGGCCCCGCCCTGGTCTTCGCCCCGGGCGACTGGCACGCATTCGTCGCCAGCGCCAGGGACGGTGTGTTCGTCCGGGGCTGATCCGCCGATCCGGACAACGTGCATGGTCCCGCCCGGCAGCGTCGCCGGGCGGGGCCATTTCGTGTTCCCGGCCGGCCCACTCCGGCGACCCGTCGCCAGTTCCGTTCCGCCTCGTTGAACCGCACGGATCGGCAACCCAACGAGGTAGGCGAGACGGATGACGACGATCGGTTCAGAGAATCTCACCAACGGTCCGGGAAAGCCGGAGCGGTTCGGTGGCAAGTACCGCGGGGCGCGCCGGGACAGCGTCCTCACCGAGGTGGTCTCCTCCGACGCCGAGATCGCGGGCCGGGACGTGGACGGCCCGGAGCAGCCCTCGCCGCCGCTCTCCCTGCCGTCGCTGGATCCGAACCCGCTCACCGAACCGTCGTTCCCGCCGACCGGCTGGCCGTTGGAGCAGGCCGAGTCCCTGGTGGATCACCCGCTGCTGCGCGGCCTGCTGATGGAACTGCCCCCGAAGGGCAGCGTGCCGCCGCCGGGCTGGTTGGACCGCTGGTTCGAGGCGACCCGGGCGATCCTGGAACTGCTATACGTGCAGGGGCCCAGCCGCTCGCGCTGACGCCCGGGCCGCCAGCGGCTGCGCCGACGTCGGGCTCGCCGGCGGTTGTGCCAGCGTCAGGTTCGCTGGCGGTTGCGCTGGCGTCAGGTTCGCCGGCGGCAGCGCCTGTTCGGCGAGCCGGTTGTGCCGTAGCGCGTGGCGTACCCCGATCGCGAGGACGCCGAGCACGCCGACGGTGATCGCCGGGCCGGTCACGGCCGGCGCCCCGAGCAGGTCGACGCCCGCGGCCGAGACCATAGCCGGGACGACCGCGAGCGCGGTCACCTGGATCGGCAGCCCGATCAGCGGATGCGCCGCGGCGGCGCGCAGCCCGTGCGGGGCCGGGGTGTCCGGTGCGGCGGCGAAGGCGCCCGCGCCGGCCCGCAGCCGCCGCACCCGCCGGACCGTGCAGACCGCGACGACCAGCGCCGGGGCCGCCGCGAGCAGGAGGCCGTCGGCGGCCCGGTCGATCGCCGTCGTCCCGGCGCTCTGCAGGCCCAGGAGCAGCACGGCCGCGGTCAGCACCAGGCCGGCCAGGGTCAGCGCGGACAACCATCCGGTACGCCGGCGCAGAGCGCGGGCGCGGTCCAACCGGGGCAGTCCGTCCGCGACGACCCCGGCGGCCAGCCAGACGGCGGCGACGGGGAGCAGCACGGTGAGATGGTCGTCCACGCCACTCAGCCTTGCCCAGTTCGACGTGTACCGAATCGGGGCGGCACCCCGGTTGGCCCCGTACGTCGTCCCGTAGGGGCCATCCCGCCGGCGTTATTGAGGATTCGACATGTTCACATTCTCGACCTCTCGATCTAGCCTCTTCTCGATCGGCAAGTGTCGATCTGCCTGCGCCGCACCGGGCGGACGGCCGTACGCCGGTCGGAGGGAGGTAGGGAGATGGCTCTCCCACACAGGTCCGTACTCGTCGGCGTGGCCGCCCTGACCATGCTCGCGGCGGCCAGCCCCGCGCTGGCCGCCGAACCGAGCGGAGCGATCCGGAACGCCGGCGGCGCCACCGCCGTGGCCGACAGCTACCTCGTCGTGTTGAAGGACAGCGCCGTGGCCCCCAGCCGGGTCACCGAGGCCGCCCAGCGGCTGACCGCCCGGCACGGCGGCACCGTCGCCCGCACCTGGCGTACCGCCCTGCGCGGCTTCGAGATCCGGGTCGGCGAGGTCGCCGCCGCGCGGATCGCCGCCGATCCCGCCGTGGCGTACGTGGAACAGAACCACACCGTGTCGATCGCCGGCACCCAGCCGAACCCGCCGTCCTGGGGTCTGGACCGGATCGACCAGCGGAACCTGCCGCTGAACAGCTCGTACACCTACCCGAACACGGCCAGCAACGTGCGCGCGTACATCATCGACACCGGCGTGCTGTTCGGGCACAACGACTTCGGCGGCCGGGCGGTCTCCGGCTTCGACGCGGTCGACGGCGGCTCCGCCGACGACTGCAACGGCCACGGCACGCACGTCGCGGGCACCGTGGGCGGCTCCTCGTACGGGGTGGCCAAGGGAGTCCAGATCGTCGGCGTCCGGGTGCTCAACTGCCAGGGCAGCGGCACCACCGCCCAGGTGGTGTCCGGCATCGACTGGGTCACCGCCAACGCGGTCAAGCCGGCGGTGGCGAACATGAGCCTTGGCGGCTCCGCCGACAGCGCGATCGACACCGCGGTCACCAACTCCATCAACTCCGGCATCACCTACGCGGTGGCGGCCGGCAACGGCGACATCTTCGGCAACCGACAGAACGCCTGCAACTACTCGCCGGCCCGGGTCGCACCGGCGATCACGGTCGGCGCCACCCAGAACAACGACGCCGCCGCGAGCTTCTCCAACTACGGCACCTGCGTGGACATCCTCGCGCCGGGCGTCAACATCACCTCCGCCTGGTACACCAGCAACACCGCGACGAACACGATCAGCGGCACCTCGATGGCCTCACCGCACGTCGCCGGCGCCGCCGCGCTGGTGCTCTCGGCGAATCCGACGTGGACTCCACAGCAGGTGCGGGACAGCCTGGTCAACGACGCCACCCCGAACGTGGTGACCAACGTGGGCACGGGCACCCCGAACCGGCTGCTCTACGTGACCGGCGGCACCACCCCGCCGACCAACGACTTCTCCGTCTCGGTGTCGCCGACGTCCGGCTCCACCGCGCCCGGCGGCTCGGTGACGGCCACCGTCAACACCGCCACCACCAGCGGCTCGGCCCAATCGGTCAGCCTCTCCGCCAGCGGCCTGCCGGCCGGCGCCAGCGCCTCGTTCAACCCGGCCACGGTGACCTCCGGCGGCTCGTCCACGCTCACCATCACCACGTCGGCCAGCACCCCGGCCGGCACGTACCCGGTGAACGTCACCGGCACGGCGGCCTCGGGCACGCGGACGGCGAGCTACTCGCTGACCGTCACCGGCGCCGGTGGCTGCACCGGCACCGGCCAGAAGCTCGCCAACCCGGGCTTCGAGTCCGGCAACACCGGGTGGACCGCCAGTTCCGGGGTGATCGGCCAGTACGGCTCCTCCGGCCAGCCGCCCCGCTCCGGCAGCTGGAACGCCTGGCTGGACGGCTACGGCACCAGCCACACCGACACCCTGGCCCAGACGGTGAGCCTGCCGGCCGGCTGCTCGTCGTACACCCTGAGCTTCTGGCTGCACATCGACACCGCTGAGACGACCACCAGCACCGCGTACGACACGCTCAGGGTGCAGGTGCTCAACGGCAGCGGCTCGGTGCTGGCCACGCTCGCCACGTACTCGAACCTGAACAAGAACACCGGCTACGCGCAGAAGTCGTTCAACCTGGGCGCGTACGCCGGCCAGACCATCCAGATCAAGTTCACCGGGGTGGAGGACTGGTCCCTGCAGACCTCGTTCGTCCTCGACGACACCGCGTTGAACGTCTCCTGAGCCAACCTCTTCCCACCGGCGTCCGGCGGTCACCCCTCAGGTGGCCGCCGGACGTCGTGGTGGCCGTAGCGGTCGTTGGGGTGCCTCAGACGTCGAAGGCGGCGGGGCGCCCGGTGGCCGGCGCCGGGGGGGTGGCCTTCCACACGCCCGTCTTCTGGGCGGCCAGCCGGGCCAGGTACGCCGGATTGAGGATCACGTAGCGCCGCCAGAGCCGCTTCGGCTCCAGCCCGAGCCGCCAGAACCACTCCAGTCCGGCCCGCTGCATCCACGGCGGCGGGTTGCGCAGCAGGCCGGCGTGGTAGTCGAAGGCCGCGCCGACCGCCATCAGCGGCATGTCCAGCAGCGGCCGCATGGCGTACGTGAAGACCTCCTGGCGGGGGCAGCCCAGCCCGACCAGGACCAGCCGGGCACCGCTGGCCTTGATCCGGTCGGCGATCTCGACGTCCTCACCCGGCTGCAGGGAGCGGAACTTGGACGCCTCGACTCCGGCGATCTTGAGCGCCGGGAACTTCCGCTCGAGGGCCGGGATCAGCCGGGACAGGGTCGCCTCGGTGGAGCCGTAGAGGTAGACGGGCAGCCCCTCGTCGGCGAAGCGGGCGAGCACCCGGAGGGTGAGCTCCGGGCCGTAGACCCGGTCGGTGAGGCCGGCGCCGTGCAGCAGGTTGAGCGCCCAGCGGACCGGCTGCCCGTCCGGCGTGACCATGTCGAACGCGTTGAGCCGGGCGTTGTGCGCCGGATCGAGCACCCCCGTCATCACGCCGTGCACGGCCAGCGCGGTCAGGGCCAGCGGGCGGCGCTCCTGCGCCGCTGCGACCACGGCCTCGGTCGCCCGGGCGTAGTCGGTCGCGTCGACGAGTACGCCGAGCACGTTCCGCTTGGTGCCGCTGGTCATGCCTTCGGCACCCACTTGTCGACGTTGGCGTCGTAGATCTCGCGGAGGATCATCGGCACGTCGTAGGTGATCTTCCAGTCCGGATAGTGGTCCTCGAACCGGGCCATGCTGCTCACGTACCACTGGTGGTCGCCGGTGCGGGCCTGCTCGACGTAGTTGATTTTCGCCTCGCGGCCCGTGATCTCCTCGGCGATCCGGAACGCCTCGATGTGCGAGGTGTTCGAGTGACGGCCGCCACCCAGGTTGTAGACCTGGGCCGACCGCGGCTCGCGGAAGAACGCCTCGAACGCGGTCAGCACGTCCCGGGAGTGGATCGCATCCCGGACCATCTTGCCCTTGTAGCCGAAGAGGTTGTACGTCCGGCCCTCCATGACGCAGCGCATCAGGTACGCCAGGAAGCCGTGCAGCTCGGCCGCCGAGTGGGCCGGGCCGGTCAGCGTGCCACCCCGGAAGCAGGCGGTCCTCATGTCGAAGTACCGGCCGTATTCCTGGACCATCACGTCGGCGGCGACCTTGGAGGCGCCGAAGACCGAGTGCAGCGACTCGTCGATCGACATGTCCTCGGTGATGCCCTGGTGGTAGGGGTGGTCCTCGGGCAGCTCGTACCGGGTCTCCAGCTCGACCAGGGGGAGGCTGTTCGGGCGGTCGCCGTACACCTTGTTGGTCGAGCAGTGGATGAAGGGCGCCTCGATGGCGTGCCGGCGGGTGTTCTCCAGCACGTTGAGGGTGCCGCCGGCGTTCACGTCGAAGTCGGTGTACGGCTCCTTGGCGGCCCAGTCGTGGCTCGGCTGCGCGGCGCTGTGGATCACGACGGCGATGTCCGAGCCGTACTTCTTGAAGACCTGCTCCAGGCCGTCCCGGTCCCGGATGTCCACCGCGTAGTGGGTGTAGGCGGTGCCCAGTTCGGCGGCGAGCCGGTCCAGGCTCCAGGACGTCGAGCCGTCCTCACCGAAGAAGTACCGCCGCATGTCGTTGTCGATGCCGACCACGTCGAGACCGAGACCGGCGAAGTGCCGGGCCGCCTCGGAGCCGATCAGACCGCCTGAACCGGTCACCAACGCGACACTCACACGCCACTCCTGATCGATAGGAGGCAGGGAAACCATCGGAGCATAGCGTGACGTCCGGCATGCCCCGATACGCCGCGAGGGCTCCGCTGCAAGCGAAGCCCTCGTGATGGTGGGGAAGGGGGGAGTTGAACCCCCACGCCCTTTCGGGCACACGGACCTGAACCGTGCGCGTCTGCCATTCCGCCACTTCCCCGTGGCCTGACCTGGAATACCGTAACTTATCCCGCGCCCGCCATCTGCGGCGGGTGCCGGAACATATTACGCTGTCCCCGGTCATCGCCACGAGCGATCACCGTTCGTGGCGGACGAAACTGTAGCACGACCGCGAGGCCGGCCACGAACGGGCCGCCGGCAGCCGGCCGAGCGGCGTGTGAGCTGCGGAGGCGGTGTCCGGATACCATCATTGCCTCGGGACCCGAGGAGGAGCCGGTGAGCGTGCTGCAACGCTTCGAGAAGCGTCTGGAAGGCCTGGTCGAGGGGGCCTTCGCCAAGGTCTTCAAAGGGGTGGTCCACCCCGTGGAGATCCTCAACGCCATGCAGCGGGAGGCCGAGGCGCACAAGGCGATCCTGGCCGGTGGGCGCACGTTGGTGCCCAACCGCTACGTGATCGATCTCTCGCCGTACGACCACAGTCGGCTGGCGCCGTACGCCGCTGCGCTGGCCCAGGAGCTGGCCCAGTCGCAGGCGGAGTTCATCGGCGAGCAGGCCTGGACGGTCTACGGCGACGTGATTGTCGAGGTCGAGCGCGGTGAAGGGCTGGACACCGGCATGTTCCGGGTCACCGCCGAGGTCTACACCGGCGGCGACGTCGCCCCGGTCTCCGCGCCCGGCGGCTACGACGCCGGCCCGGCCTACCCGTCGTACGACCAGGGTGGCGGCTACGGCCCGCCGCCCGGGCACGGCGGGGGCCGCAACGTCCGGCTGGTGTCCGGTGACGGCCGCACGTACCCCCTCCAGATGGGCTCGACCGTGATCGGTCGCGGCGACCAGGCCAACCTGCGCCTGCCCGACGTCGGCATCTCCCGGCGCCACGCCCGGCTCGACTTCGACGGCGGCCAGGTGGTGCTGACCGACCTCGGCTCCACGAACGGCACGATGGTCAACGGCCAGCGTGTCTCCGCGGTCGCCCTCAACCCGGGCGACATGATCCAGCTGGGCACGACCACCCTGACCTTCCGCGTGGACGGCTGACCCGCCTTGCCGGAACTCGTCATCACCGTCGCCCGGTTCGGGTTCCTCATCCTGCTGTGGATCTTCGTGTTCACGGTGGTCGGGGTGATCCGGCGGGACCTCTTCGCGGGGGCCCGGTCGGGTCGGCTGGTGGCCGCGCCGCGCGCGGTCGGGGCCTCGACTGGGCAGGCGGCGAAGCCGGCGAAGGTGAAGCGGGGCAGAGCCGCACACCAGTTGGTGGTCACCGCCGGCCAACTGGCCGGCACCCGGATCACCCTTGGCGAATCCCAGATCACCATCGGCCGGGCCGAGGATTCGACGCTGGTCATCACCGACGACTACGCCTCGGCGCGGCACGCCCGGCTGGTGCCGCGCGACGGGCAGTGGTTCGTCGAGGACCTCGGATCGACTAACGGCACCTACCTGGATCGCGCTAAGGTCACCGGACCGACCCCCGTCCCCCTCGGCGTGCCGATCCGGATCGGCCGCACCTCCCTCGAATTACGGCCATGACTCTGACCCTGCGCTATGCGGCCCACAGCGACCGCGGTCTGATCCGAGACGGTAACCAGGATTCCGTCTACGCCGGGCCGCGGCTGCTCGCCGTCGCCGACGGCATGGGCGGCATGGCCGCCGGTGACGTCGCCAGCAACATCGTCATCGGTGCCATGGCGCCCCTCGACGAGGATGTCCCAGGGGACGCCCTCGTCGACGCGCTGCGTTCCGCCGTGGGCACCGCCAACCAACAACTCCGCGAGACCGTGGACGCCAACCCGCAGTTGGAGGGGATGGGCACCACGCTCACCGCCACCCTCTTCTCGGGCAGCAAGCTCGGCATGGTCCACATCGGCGACTCGCGGGCCTATCTCCTGCGGAACGGCGAGTTCGCGCAGATCACCAAGGACGACACGTACGTCCAGATGCTCGTCGACGAGGGCCGGATCAGCGCGGAGGAGGCGAGCAGCCACCCCCAGCGCTCGCTGCTCACCCGGGCGCTGGACGGCCGCGACATCGACCCGGAGTACAGCGTCCGCCAGGTGCTCCCCGGCGACCGCTACCTGATCTGCTCCGACGGCCTCTCCGGCGTGGTCAGCGCGGACACCATCGCCGACACGATGCGGGAGTACGCCGACCCGCAGCAGTGCGTCGAGCGCCTGGTGCAGCTCGCGCTGCGCGGCGGCGGCCCGGACAACATCACGGTGATCATCGCCGACGCCACCGACCAGGACATCGTCGAGGCGTCCCCGATCGTCGGCGGCGCCGCCGCCCGGGACCGGGGCATGGCGACCTCCGCCGACGGCTCCACCCCGGCGGCCCGCGCCTCGGCCCTGTCCGCGCCGCGGCCGGCCGCCCCCGAGGAGCCTGCGGACCGCGAGGACGAGCCGGAGCGGGGTCGGCACCGGCCGCTGCGTACCGCGGCCATGCTGCTCGCGCTGCTGGTCATCCTCGGCGGCGGCCTCTTCGGCGGGTGGAGCTACACCCAGCGCCAGTACTACGTCGGGGCCACCGAGGACGGCAAGCTCGCCGTCTTCCGCGGCGTGCCGGGCCAGATCGCCGGGCTCGACCTGTCGAGCGTGCACGCCACCAGCCCGGCCAAGCTGGACGACCTCACCCTGGCCGCGCAGGAGCAGGTGAAGCAGGGCATCCAGGCGCGGAGCGAACCGGACGCCGAGCGCCGGCTGGCCGAGCTGACCAGCGACGACCCGGCCAACCCGAACCTCAAGCCGATCTGCCCGCCCAGCCCGACGGCGGCCGCGGTCAGCCCGACGCCGACCGTGACCCCGACCGCTGTCCCGACCGTGACCGCCAGCCCGCTGGCCCCGGCCGTGAGCGCCACCGCCAGTGCCAGCGCGCCGGTCATCGTCCCGCCCGCGCCCACCACCACACCCGACGTCGCCCCCTCCGACACGGTCCCGCCGGTCGACCCGGCGGGCTGCCGGTCGCCGGAGTGACGGTCGGCTCGACCCCGAGGACCCATCCGTGACCGCAGCCGCCGTACCGGCAACCTCGCCCGCCTCGACGGGCGAGCAGCCCGGCGTGCGCCTGGCCCGGTCCCGGCGTAACGCCGAGCTGTCCCTGCTCCTGCTGGCCATGGTGCTGGTGGCGGCATACTCGGCGACGGTCGAGGCGACCGCGCTGGACACGGTCACCCCGGACTTCTGGATCCCGACCGCCGCGCTGGGGCTGGTCTTCCTCGGCCTGCACCTGGTTATCCGCTGGCTGGCGCCCTTCGCCGACCCGGCGCTGCTGCCGGCGGTCGCCCTGCTCAACGGCATCGGAGTGGGCTTCCTGCGCCGCTACGACCTGGCCCAGGCCGCCCCGGCCGACCGGGAACACCTGGCCATCTTCGCCGGTACGGGCGGCCGGCAGCTCGCCTGGACGCTCGCCGCGGTGATCCTCGCCGCCGCGCTGCTGGCGATCATGCGGGACCACCGGTCGCTCTCCCGGTACGCGTACACCCTGGGGCTGGCCGGCATCGTGCTGGTGATGATCCCGGCGGTGCTGCCGGCCCGGTTCTCCGAGATTAACAACGCCAAGCTGTGGATCCGGGTCGGCGGGTTCTCGATCCAGCCGGGTGAGTTCGCCAAGCTCGCCCTGCTCACCTTCTTCGCCTACTACCTGGTCCGCAAGCGGGAGGTGCTGTCGCTGGCCAGCCGGCGGGTGCTCGGCATTGACTTCCCGCGCGGGCGGGACCTCGGGCCGGTCCTGGTGGTCTGGATCATCAGCCTCCTGGTCCTGGTTTTCGAGAAGGACCTGGGCACCTCGCTGCTCTACTTCGGCATGTTCGTGGTGACGCTCTACATCGCCACCGAGCGGGTCAGCTGGCTGCTCATCGGTCTGATCCTGTTCTTCGGCGGTGCCTACCTGGCGTACGTGCTGGGCAGCACCGTCGGTGGCCCGTTCGCGAACTTCTACCTTCGGGCGGAGATCTGGCTGGACCCGTTCGGTGACCCGTACGACAAGGGCTACCAACTCGTCCAGGGCCTGCTCACGCTCGGCACCGGCGGCCTCTTCGGGGCCGGGCCGGGTGGCGGCCAGCCGACCCTGCTGCCCGAGGTGCAGACGGACTTCATCTTCGCCGGCATCGGCGAGGAGATCGGCCTCTTCGGCCTCTCCGCGCTGCTCGTGGTCTATCTGCTGATCGTCGAGCGGGGGCTGCGGGCCGCCCTGGCGGTGCGGGACTCGTTCGGCAAGCTGCTCGCCGGCGGCCTGGCCTTCACCCTGGGCCTGCAGGTCTTCGTCATCGTCGGCGGGATCAGCAAGCTCATCCCGCTGACCGGTCAGACCACCCCGTTCCTCTCCGCCGGTGGCTCGTCGCTGATGGCAAACTGGCTGCTCATCGCGGTCCTGCTCCGGGTCTCCGACGGCGCGCGCCGGCCGGTTACCCCCGGCGGCCCGGCGGTCCGGCCGTCCGGCGGCCCGCCCGAGCAACTGCACGGTGCTCCCACGGAGGTGATCCGACCATGAACGCACCCCTCCGCCGCGTCGGCGTGGTCGTGATGATCCTCTTCGGTCTGCTCTTCGCGAACCTGAACTGGATTCAGGCCTACAAGGCTGACGAATACCGCAACAGCGACTACAACGGCCGGGTTCAGGTCGCCGAGTACGAGCGCAAGCGGGGCAACATCGAGGTCGGCGGCACCGCGTACGCCCTCAGCAAGGAGACCGGCGGCAAGCTGAAGTTCCAGCGCAGCTACCCCGGTGGGGAGATGTACGCGCACGTGCTCGGCTACAAGCCGGTCAACAACGCCGACATCGGCATCGAGCAGGTCGAGAACGATTTCCTCGCCGGGACCAGCGACCAGCTGATCGGCGACCGGGTGAAGGACATGTTCACCGGTAACAAGACCGGTGGCGGCAACGTGCTGCTGACCCTCTCCAAGCGAGCCCAGGAGACGGCGTACAAGCAGCTCCAGGACAACCAGGTCGGGGCCACCCGGGGCGCGGCGATCGCGATCGACCCGCGTACCGGGGCGGTGCAGGCGCTGGTCTCCATGCCAAGTTTCGACCCGAATCCGCTGGTCAGCCACGACACCGCCGCGGCGTCGAAGGCGTTCAACAAGCTCGAGCAGGACCCGGAGCGCCCGCTGGCCAACCGGGCGCTCGCCGAGACCCTGCCGCCCGGCTCCACCTTCAAGATCGTGGTGGCCGCGGCGGCGCTGGAGAACGGCGTCAGCAAGGAGACCCGGATCCCGGCCGGGTCGAGCTGGACCCCGCCGACCTCGGGCCAGCCGATCCGCAACGCCGCAGCCTCGATCTGCCCCGAGTCGCAGGTGACCCTGATGGACGCGGTCACCGAGTCCTGCAACACCGGCTTCGCCCAGCTCGGCGTGCGGCTCGGTGCCGACAAGCTCAAGGAGAAGGCCCGCCAGTTCGGCTTCGAGCAGGACGACCTTACGGTCGGGCAGCTCAACGAGGGTGGCCTGCCGGTGGCGGCCAGCCGGACCGGCGAGATGACCGCGCCCGGTGGGTCCACCGACCCGGCCGCCCTGGCCCAGTCCTCCATCGGCCAGCGGGACGTCCGGATGACCCCGCTGCAGGGCGCGCTGATCGCCGCGTCGGTCGCCAACGGCGGTAGCCAGATGCGGCCGTACCTGGTCAAGCAGCTGCTCGCCCCGGACCGCACCACCAGCTACTACACCGCCAAGCCGCGCGAGCTGCGCCGGCCGGTGAGCGGTCAGGTCGCCAGCGACCTGCAGGACATGATGGAAAGCGTGGTCAAGAACGGCACCGGCCGGAAGGCCGCGATCAGCGGCTACACCGTCGGCGGCAAGACCGGTACCGCCCAGTCCGGCCCGGACACCCCCGACCACGGCTGGTTCATCGGCTACGTGATGGACAAGAACGGCACCCCGATCTCCGCGGTCTGCGTGGAGCTGGAACGGGCCGGCAGTGGCGGCAGCGCCGAGGCGGCCCGGATCGCCGGCCGGATCATGGCCGCGGTCATCGCCGACTCCGGAGGCCGCTGACATGCTCAGCCCCGGGGTGCAGCTCGGCAACCGCTACCGCCTCGACGAGCGGATCGCCAGCGGTGGCATGGGTGACGTCTGGCGCGGCACCGACCAGGTGCTGGGTCGCACGGTCGCCGTGAAGAGCCTGCTTCCCGCCCTGCTGGACGAGCCCGGCTTCGCCGAGCGGTTCCGTGGCGAGGCGCGCACGATGGCCACCATCAACCACCCCGGGGTGGTGGACGTCTACGACTTCGGCAGCGACCAGCAGATCGCCTTCCTGGTCATGGAGTACGTCGAGGGCGACCCGCTCTCCTCGACGCTCAGCCGGGTCGGCCGGCTCACCCCCGGCCGGACCATGGCCCTGCTGGCGCAGGCCGCCGACGCGCTGCACGCCGCCCACGAGAAGGGCATCGTGCACCGCGACGTGAAGCCCGGCAACCTGCTGGTCCGGCCGAACGGCACGCTGGTGCTCACCGACTTCGGCATCGCCCGCTCCGACCTGGTCGGCCAGCTCACCGCCGCCGGTTCGGTGCTCGGCACGGCCTCGTACATCTCCCCGGAACAGGCCACCGGCGCCGTCGCCACCCCCGCCTCCGACGTGTACGCCCTCGGCGTGGTCGCGTACCAGTGCCTCGCCGGCCGGCGGCCCTTCGAGGGGGACAACCCGCTCGAAATAGCCATGAAGCACGTACGGGAGACGCCCCGCCCGCTTCCCGCCGACATCCCGCCCCAGGTCCGGGCCATCGTCGAGCGGGCCTTGGCGAAGGACCCGGCGGCCCGCTGGCCCAGCGCCGCCGCCCTGGCCAGTGTGGCCCGGCAGGCCAAGCTCGCCCTGTCCCAGCAGGCGCGCGGGGGCGGACGTCCGGGGCCCGTCTCCGGCGTACCCTCCTCGCCCGCGGCGCCGGCGGCCCGGGCGCAGGTCCCGGCGGCACCACGACCGCAGCCGCATCCGCCCGCCCCACAGTCCCGGCCGCCGCTGGCCCCGCGCGGCGCGGCGACCGTCCCGCCGCCCCGGCAGCCCAGCCCCCTGGCGTACGCCCACCAGCCGGCCGCACCGGCTCCCCGCGCGTCCCAGTCCGGGCGGTGGGTGATCGCGATCGTGGTCGCCATACTGGTCGTGCTCTGCTCGGGCGTGATTTCGTACATGTACCGGAAGGGCAAGCTGGCCGGGGACCCCGGCGCGCTTGCTCCGGTGAGCGTGACCTCCAGCGCCGCGCGGGCGCAGGGAGGGGACGATCTGGTCCGGACGTCGTACCGTCGTGGGGTACGGCTCCAGCCGGCTGGCGGCGAGACGACGACGAGCGAAGGACGACAGACGCGATGACAGCGCAGGCCCGCCTGCTCGGTGGCAGGTACCAGGTCGGCGAGCTGCTCGGCTACGGCGGCATGGCGGAGGTGCACCGCGGTCGCGATCTCCGGCTCGGTCGGGATGTCGCGATCAAGATGCTTCGGGCGGACCTGGCCCGGGACGCCACCTTCCAGATGCGGTTCCGGCGGGAGGCGCAGAACGCCGCCTCGCTCAACCACCCGGCCATCGTCGCCGTGTACGACACCGGCGAGGAGACCGCGCCGACCGGCGAGACGCTGCCCTTCATCGTCATGGAGTTCGTCAACGGGCGGACCCTCAAGGAGGTGCTGGGCGCCGAGGGCCGGCTCCAGCCGCGCCGGGCGCTGGAGATCTGCGCCGACATGTGCGCGGCGCTCGAGTTCAGCCACCGGCACGGGATCATCCACCGGGACATCAAGCCCGGCAACGTCATGCTCACCCAGACCGGCCAGGTCAAGGTGATGGACTTCGGCATCGCCCGGGCGCTGGCCAGCGGGGCCACCACGATGACGCAGACCAGCGCCGTGATCGGCACCGCGCAGTACCTCTCCCCCGAGCAGGCCCGCGGTGAGGCGGTCGACGCCCGCTCCGACGTCTACGCGGCCGGCTGCGTCCTGTTCGAGCTGCTCTGCGGGCACCCACCGTTCGTCGGAGACAGCCCGGTCAGCGTCGCGTACCAGCACGTGCGGGAGGCCCCGCCGACGCCCAGCAGCATCAACCCGGACGTCAACCCCGCGGTCGACGCCATCGTGCTCAAGGCGCTGTCGAAGAACCCGCTGAACCGCTACCAGAGCGCCGGCGAGATGCGGGCGGACCTGCTCCGTGCCGCCGCCGGCCGGCCGGTGCTGGCCACCCCGGTCATGCCCGCCGAGGAGACCGTCCCGATGGCGCCGGCCGGCGGGGCGAGGGGCTACCAGACGCAGGTCATGGGGCCGCAGACCCGGCAGCAGATTCCGGCCCGGGTCGGCGACCCGCGCAAGCGCAAGAGCTCCGCCTGGGTGATCGCCACCTTCGCGGCGCTCGGCGTACTCGCGGTGATCGCCCTGGCCGCCGCCCTCTGGCTCAACCAGACCGGCGCCAAGGTCCAGGTCCCGAACTTGCAGGGCAAGAGCGAGACGGCCGCGACCAGCGAGATCCAGCAGGCGGGCCTCCGCTGGGAGATCGGCGATCCGGTGTTCGACGCCAACTGCGAGAAGGGCACCGTGGTCGGCCAGAACCCGGGTCCGAACACCGAGGCGGCCAAGAATTCGTTGGTGACGCTCCAGGTCTGCAACGGCCCGAAGCAGATCACGATTCCCCCTGGCCTGGTGGGCAGCACCTACGACAGCGCCAAGGATCGCCTGGACGAGCTCAAGCTGCAGGTCACGAAGAAGGAGGTCGACGACGCGGCACCCAAGGGGCAGGTCCTCAAGGTCACGCCGGATGAGGGCAGCAAGGTCCCCGAGGGCGCGGAGGTCGTGGTCGAAGTCTCCAAGGGCAACGTCAACGAGGTGCCGGATGTCCGGGGCTACACCAAGGAACAGGCCATCAAGCGGCTGAAGGACGCCGGCTACCAGGTGGATTCCCGGGACGGCGATGAAGTGCCGCCGGACCAGGCTGGCAAGGTGGGCAGCCAGAATCCGAAGCCGGGCACAAAGCGCCCCAAGGGCAGCACGGTAACCATCTACGTCGACTACGCGGCGCCGGAGCCGAGCGACAGCGCGACCGCGACCCCGACGCCCAGCGGCTCGCCGACCGGTGGCGGCGGTGGCTTCCCCTTCCCGACCCCGCCCACGCGGGACGCCACCCGGCAGTGACGCATCGAGGCCCCGACACCCGTCGGGGCCTCGAACCGCTCCGTCAGGCGGAATGCATCCGACGCTGTCCGCCGGCACCCTTCACCGCTCCGCGCCCGCCGCCGCCGCGAATGGTCGTACCTGTCGGCCCATGATCGACCCCAGGTCGCCGACATCGCGGTGTCCGCGTCAGCGGGACACCCCGATGTCGCGTAACTGGAGTGGATCAAGCAAACGCGTCAGGCGGCGGCGAAGGCGGCGCGGCGGCGGGCGTCCACCTCGGCGGCGAGTTCCGGAGCCCGCTCCAGCGCCTCCGGGAAGCCGCACGTGGCCAGCCAGTTCGCCAGCATGAGGTGGCCGCCCTCGGTCAGCACCGACTCGGGGTGGAACTGGACCCCCTCGATCGGCAGGGTCCGGTGCCGCATCGCCATGACCACGCCGGAGGCGGTCCGGCCGGTGACCTCCAACTCCTCGGGCAGGGTCTCGGGCAGGACGGCGAGTGAGTGGTACCGGGTGGCGGTGAACGGGTCCGGCAGGCCGGCGAGCACCCCGACCCCGTGGTGGCTCACCGCGGAGGTCTTGCCGTGCAGCAGCTCCGGCGCCCGGGTCACGGTCGCGCCGAACGCCTCCCCGATGGCCTGGTGGCCGAGACAGACCCCGAAGAGGGGCAGCTTGCCGGCGTACTCCCGGATGACGTCGAGGCAGATGCCGGCGCGGTCCGGACTCCCTGGCCCGGGCGACAGCAGGACGCCGGCCGCGCCCACCCGGCCCACCTCGGCCACGTCGATCTCGTCGTTGCGCCGGACCTCGCAGTCGGCGCCGAGCTGGCCGAGGTACTGCACCAGGTTGAAGACGAACGAGTCGTAGTTGTCGATCACCAGGACGCGCATCGGGTCACCTGCTCGGGGTGGTCGGCGGGGCGTTGTTCGTCTCCGTGCTGTACGGGATCTCCTCGTGGCTCGGGGTCACCCCCGGGTCGTTGAGCCCGCCACCCGGATCCTCACCCGGTACGCCGGAGTCCTGGGTGACCTGCACGTCGTCGAAGGGGAGCAGGGGCTCTGCCCACGGGAACACCACGAACCAGAGCAGGGCGACCGCCGCGGCGGCGAGCAGCACCGAGCCGGCCAGCTTCCCGGCCAGCCCGAACGGCAGTCTGCGCCAGATCCACGTGTACATGGTCAGCCCTCCAGCTCGGCCGGGCGGCCCGCCGATTTCGCCTGCACGTGGTCCAGTTCGGCGTGGATGATCAGGCGCTGGTAGTTGTCGAACTTGGGGTTGCAGGTGGTCAGGGTGAGCAGCTTCTGGCTCGGCTTCTCGCCCGGCTTGCCGGGCACCGGGGCCACCACCTCGACCTGGTTCGGCTTGACGATGCGCTGCTCGTAGACCTTGTAGACGAACCACTCGGTCTTGGACTCCACCACGATGTTGTCCCCGCTGCGCAGCTCGTCCAGCCGCCAGAAGGTGGCCCGGATGCGGTGCCCGGCGACGGCGAAGTTGCCCACCTCGCCCGGCAGGGCGCTCTTCGGGTAGTGGCCGGGGGCGTACCGGATGTCGGCCGGGCTGACCCCCTCGACCACCACCCAGTGCTTGTCGATCTTGGGGATGTAGAGCCCGGCGACCGGCTTGCCCTCGGCCGGTGCCGTGGGCTTCGCGGCGGGGCCGCTCGGGCTGACCGTCGGGTCGCCGGTGGGCCCCCACTCCTGGGCGAGCTGGCTGTTCAGGTCGTTCTGGTGGGCGTCGACGATCACCGTCTTGCCCCAGATCTCATACCCGGCGAAGAGCAGCACCACCAGGCCGAAGGTGATCAGCACCTCGCCGGCGACCCGCACGGTGGTACGCAGCCGGGAGCCGAAGGTCGGCCGGGTCAGCTCGGAGTAGACGCTCTTGTACCCCTCCCCGGTCTGCTCGGGGCGTAGCTGCACCACCCGCTCGCCCCGCCGGGGGCGCGGCGGCTCGGCGGGGGTGTCGGGCTCGTCGTCGCCCGTGTCCCGGGCGGGCGGCACCGCTCCCATCAGCGCGGTCGAGTCCATGGCCCCGTTTCGGGCCGGCCGGTTCGTGACGGCGGGGATCACCGCGGTCGCTGCCGGGTCCGCCGCGTCGCCGGCCGGTCCTCTCCCACCCGGGTCGCCCGGGGGTGGACCAGCCGCCCGGGGCGCGCCGCCGGCCGGCGCCCCGACGCGTGACGCGGCAGCGGCAGGATCCCCCCCGGTCCGCCCGGGCGGCGGTACGTCCGGGCCCTGGTGCGGATGCGCGGCGGAGCGGCGTCCAGAGCGGTCGCCGACCGGGGGGATGAACGCGGTCGGCCCGTCGCCCGGGGCGGCCGGCCGTACCGCGGCGGCCGTAGGGCCGTCCGGCCGGCGGGCGGCGGGCTGGTCGGCGGCGCGGTGGCCCGGTGCGGGCGTGGGGATCCCGGGCGCGGCGGCGGGCGCGTCCGGCCGGCGGGCGGTGAACCCGTCGGGGGCGCGGCGGCCCGGGGTCGGTGCGGGAGTTCCGGACGCGGCGGTGCGGCCGCCCGAACGGGGTGCGCTCGGCTCGTCGGCGGCCGGGTGGCCGGGGAATCCAGGGGCGGGGGTGGGGCCGTCGGAGCGGCGGCCCGGCGCGTCGCCGCCCCAGCGGCCCGGCGCGCTGCCGCCCGCGGGCGGGCCCGGCTGGCGGTCGAACCGGTTGCCGGGCGAGTTGGCGCGCGGGCCGGTGTCGGCCGGCTCCTCCGGCCGGTGGCGGGACTGCTCGGGGCCACGGCCGGGGGCCCGCTCGGGCTCCGCCCAGGCGCCCGGGGCCGGCTGGCGCGGGTCGTGGCGGCGCTCCGGGCCGGCGGCGGGTGCCGGCGGGCGGGCGTGGGGGGCACCGGTCCAGGGCGGTGGCGGGGCCGCGGACCGGGCGGCCGGACCGGAGGCTGCCGCACCGGGCGCGTCCGGCTCCGGCCAGGGCAGGTCGAGTGCGGGCCGGGGTGGCGGCGGCGCCGGGCGGTCGACCCTGGGAACGAACGCGGTCGGCTCGTCGCCGTGGTCGTGGTGTTCCCGGGGCTCCTCCGGCCTCACTGCGGCACCTTCGCGGACTGGAGTGCTGTCGAGTCCTCGAACGCCGGCACGGTGACCGTGGAGACGGTCTCCTTGTACCCGAGCTGGTAGTGGTCGACCGCTTCCCTGAACAACCGGACTCCCTCGGAGGCGGCGAGCGCGCGCTGGAGAGCGGCGGGATCGCCGATTGCCACGATCTTGAAAGGAGGGGAGTACACCCGGCCGTGCAGCAGCAGGGTGTTACCGACGCAGCGTACCGCGCTGGTGCTGAGCACGCGGACGTCCATGATTGACATGGCCTCGGCCCCACCCGCCCAGAGCGCGTTCACGACCGCCTGGACGTCACCCTGGTGGACGACCAGGTCGTCGTTGCTGGCACCTTTGGGCAGGGTCTGGTCGGCCCGCCGGGGCGCGTCGTCCAGCTCGATGGTGACCCCGGTGCCGGTGAGCGCGGTGAACCCGGCGGCCTGCCGGCTGGCGGCGGCCCGGTCGCGCTGGGCCTTGATCGGGCCGTCGGTGTCGGCCAGGGCGGCCGTCTGCTCCTCGACCTCGGCGCGCAGCTCGGCGGCCTGCTTCTCGCTCGCCGCGACCTGCTCGCGCCGGTCCTCGATCAGCTGGGTGAGCTGCGGCCGGCGGTCCTCCCGCAGCGGCGTGCCGCCGGCGGTGGTCGCGGTCGTGGTGAACAGCAACCCCGCCGCGGCGGCGATCAGGGGTACGCCGATCGACCAGCCCGGTCGGCGCTGCCGCGGCCGTCGGGGCAGCAGGCCGGCGACCGCCCGCCGAAGGACCTTCTGCCAGGAGGCGGCGCCGGACGTGTACTCCACCGGGCGTTCCCTTTCCCGTCGTCTCTTCCGGCCCGCGTCTACCCGGACCGGGGTGTTCGACCCGAAAAGTCCCGCCTTTTCGGTCACTCCGCGCACCGGCCTGACCCCATTCATGGCTTGGACGGCCCGTCCGGACTACGCTAGCTGTCGAACATTATTGGCCATGGACCGTCGCCCCCGCGCCCGGTTGTCAGGCCGGACGAGGTCGTACCCCCCTCTGGAGAGCGTCGTGCCCAAGTCTCAGGTCCGCAAGAAGAAGGTGTACACCCCGCCGACGGACGTTCGCCCCACGGCGACGGCGGCGACGCGCAAGCCCAGCCCGATCTGGCTGCCGATCAGCGCTGTCACGCTGATCGTGGTCGGCATCGGCTGGCTGGTCGTGTACTACCTCTCCGAGCAGGCGTACCCGGTCATGTCGTGGGGTTACTGGAACCTCGCGGTGGGCTTCGGCGCGATGGTCGCCTCGCTGATCCTGCTCTCCCGCTGGCGCTGACCCCGCCAGCGGCCGCTGGTCGTTCCACACCACGCCGCTCCATGGACGCATATCACGCCGCGACGCCCCTGACCGGCGGTCGGCGCCCGGTCCACCTAGGGTGTCGGCAGGGCGGCGTGGCCTGATGCGAGATGACTCACGTTACTGCTGGGTAACCTTGCGCGTAGGCTGCACTGCATGACCGAGCGGAGCGAGGTCATCGACCGGTCGGGTCGGGGTGGTGGGAGCGGCGCAACGCCGCTCCAGCCCTGAGCCGCTCCCGGTCGCCGAGCCGCTCGACAGGCAGCAGACCGGGAGGCCAACTCGATGGGCAGCGTCCAGATCGTCACCACGATCCTCGCGGCCGCCATCACCGCCGTGGCGGTGGGGCTTGCGGTACGCGCGGTCATGAAGATGGTGGCAGTCATCCGGCTCGGGCAACCGGCGCCGGAGCGGTTCGCCGACAAGGGTGCCCGCACGACCAAGATGCTGGTGGAGACCGCCGGTCACACCCGCATGTTGAAGTGGAGCGTGGTGGGCGCCGCGCACTGGTTCGTGATGGTCGGGTTCATCGTGCTGTCGCTGCTGGTGCTCGAGGCGTACTTCGAGGTGGTCACGCCGGGCGGCGGGCTGCCGATCATCGGGCACTGGACGATCTTCGGCCTGGCCACCGAGCTGATCGGCATCTTCGGCCTGGCCGGCATCCTGGTGCTGATGGCGATCCGGCTGCGCAACCGGCCCGCCCGGCCCGGCAACCGGTCCCGGTTCACCGGCTCCACCATGTGGCAGGGCTACTTCGTCGAGTGGGTCGTGTTGCTGGTTCTGATCTTCGGCTTCGTGATCCGCGGCTTCAAGGTCGCCACCGACCACTTCGAGTACCCGGTCTGGGCCACCCCGCTCAGCCACGCCGTCGGCCAGGCGCTCCCGGCCTGGGCGGCCGGCGTCAGCGTCGCCGCCCTCATCAAGATCGTCATCTCGATGACCTGGCTCATCGTGATCTCGCTGAACGTCACCATGGGCGTCGCCTGGCACCGCTTCCTGGCGTTCCCCAACATCTTCTTCAAGCGCGACCCGGAGAAGCCGGCCGGCTCGGGTCTCGGCCCGCTGCGGCCGATGATGAGCGACGGCAAGCCGCTCGACTTCGAGGAGGCCGACCCGGAGAAGGACCAGTTCGGCGTCGCCCAGGTCGAGCAGTTCAGCTGGAAGGGCCTGCTGGACTTCAGCACCTGCACCGAGTGCGGCCGCTGCCAGTCGCAGTGCCCGGCCTGGAACACCGGCAAGCCGCTGTCGCCGAAGCTGCTCGTGCTGAGCCTCCGCGACCACGCGTACGCCAAGGCGCCGTATCTGCTGGCCGGCGGGGGCAAGGACCTGACCGGCGAGGAGAAGGCCACGAGTGAGCAGCTCGCGAACGTCGACGTGCTGGCCCTGGCCGAGGCCGACCGGCCGCTGATCGGCACCGCCGAAGAGGGCGGCGTCATCGATCCGGACGTGCTCTGGTCCTGCACCACCTGCGGCGCCTGCGTCGAGCAGTGCCCGGTGGACATCGAGCACGTCGACCACATCGTGGACATGCGCCGCTACCAGGTGCTGATCGAGTCGAGCTTCCCGTCCGAGGCCGGCGTCATGCTTCGCAACCTGGAGAACAAGGGCAACCCGTGGGGCGCCCCGCAGAACACCCGGGAGGACTGGACCAAGGGCCTCGACTTCGAGGTGCCCCGGGTCGGCGAGGTCGAGGACTTCGAGTACCTGTTCTGGGTCGGCTGCGCCGGCGCGTTCGAGGACCGGGCCAAGAAGACCACCCAGGCGGTCGCCACGCTGCTGCACGAGGCCGGCGTCTCCTTCGCCATCCTCGGCGAGGGCGAGACCTGCACCGGTGACCCGGCCCGCCGGATCGGCAACGAGTTCGTCTTCCAGATGCTCGCCCAGCAGAACGTCGAGACCCTGAACGAGGCGTTCGAGGGCCGGGAGAAGAGCAAGCGCAAGATCGTCGCCACCTGCCCGCACTGCTTCAACACGCTGGGCAACGAGTACGGCCAGCTCGGCGGCGAGTTCGAGGTGGTCCACCACACCCAACTCCTGGCCCACCTGGTGGCCAGCGGCAAGCTCACCCCGGTGCAGCCGGTCGATGGCGGCCTCACCTACCACGACCCCTGCTACCTGGGCCGGCACAACCGCGTCTTCACCCCGCCGCGCGAGGTGCTCGGCAGTGCTCTGGGTGGCGCCGAGATCGCCGAGATGCCGCGCAACAGCGAGCGCTCCTTCTGCTGCGGCGCCGGCGGTGCCCGGATGTGGATGGAGGAGAAGATCGGCAAGCGGATCAACGTGGACCGGGTCGAGGAGGCCATGTCCACCGGGGCGAAGACCATCGCGGTCGGCTGCCCGTTCTGCTCGACGATGCTCAACGACGGGGTCAACGGCAAGGGCGCCGGGGAGCAGGTCGAGGTGATCGACGTCGCCAGCGTGCTGCTCCGCTCGGTGCGGCCGGAGAACACCCAGGGCGACAAGGAGGCCGAGCCGGTCGCCGGCTGAGGCGTACGCCGGGACAGCCGGCACCCGACGGCGGTGGCACCCACGGGGGCCACCGCCGTCTCCGTGTGTGAAGAAGCGCGGCTCGCGCGCACTCGTGCCCCTGGCGGGGGCGTGGAAGAATCGCGCCCGAGGTGAGGCGAGCATCGATGTCCTGTTGGTCACCACGCTGTTGCCCCTGGTCGGCTTCGTCCTGCTGACCGCCGGCAACGCGTTCTTCGTCGCGGCCGAGTTCGCCCTGGTCACCGTCGACCGGGCGGAGATCGACCGGCGGGCCGACGAGGGCGACGGGCGGGCCGCCACCGTACGCCGGGCGCTGCGCGAACTCTCCTTCCAGCTCTCCGGCGCGCAGCTCGGCATCACCATCACCGCGCTGCTCACCGGCTACCTGGCCGAGCCCGCCCTGGCCCGGCTCTTCGCCCCGCTGCTGCGCCCGCTCGGCGGCGCGGAACGGTTCAGCGGGCTGCTCGCTCTCGCACTGGCCACGCTGATCTCGATGCTCTTCGGCGAGCTGGTGCCGAAGAACCTCGCGCTGGCCCGGCCGATGCCGGCCGCACTCGCCACCGCCGGGCCGATGCGCACCTTCTCCCGGACCTTCGGCTGGCTGATCCGGCTGCTGAACGACTCGGCGAACCGGCTGGTCCGCCGGCTCGGGGTGGAGCCGCAGGAGGAGCTGGCCAGCGCCCGGTCGCCGGAGGAGCTGGGTCTGCTCGCCGCGATCTCGGCCCGGGCCGGCGCGCTGCCGCCCGACACCGCGATGCTGCTGCGGCGCACCATCCGCTTCGGCGACAAGCGGGCCGCGGAGGCGATGACGCCCCGGGTGGACGTCATCGCGCTGCGGTCCACCGCGACCGTCGCCGAGCTGCTGGACCTGTCCCGGGAGACCGGCCGCACCCGGTTCCCCGTCTACGAGGAGACGCTGGACCTGGTCACCGGCGTCGCCGGGGTGCCGGACGCGCTCGGCGTACCGCTGGCGCAGCGGGCGAGGACGACCGTCGCCGCGGTCGCCCGCGAGCCGGTGTACGTGCCGGAAAGCCTCGACCTGGACGGCGTGCTCGCCGCCCTGAAGTCGGCCGGTGCGGACCTGGCCATCGTGGTCGACGAGTACGGCGGCACCGACGGCGTGGTGACCGTGGAGGACCTGGTCGAGGAGCTGGTCGGGGAGATCGCCGACGAGTTCGACCCGGACGCGGTGGACGACCTCGGGCCGGTCGAGCTGACCGTGCCGGGCGGGGAGCGGACCGTCCTGGTGGACGGTGTGTTGCGGGCGGACGAGCTGATCGAGCAGACCGGTTTCCGGCTGCCCGAGGGGCCGTACGAGACCCTGGCCGGGTTTCTGATGGCCCGCCTCGGGCACATCCCCGTCCCGGGAGAGACCGTCGAGGCGAGCGGCTACGAGTTCACCGTCGTCGAGGTCGAGCGGCACCGGATCGAGCAGGTCCGGGTGGTCCGCCCCGAGGAGCCGGACGACGATGAGTGAGCTGGTCGTCGCCGTCCTGTTGCTGCTCGGCAACGCCTTCTTCGTGGGCAGCGAGTTCGCGCTGATCGCCTCCCGCCGTACGGTGATCGAGCCGCTCGCGGCAACCTCGAAGCGGGCCCGCTGGGCGCTGTCGGCGATGAACCAGATCCCGCTGATGATCGCCGGGGCGCAGCTCGGCATCACGGTCTGCTCGCTCGGCCTCGGCGCGATCGCCGAGCCGGCGCTGGCCCACCTGCTGGAGGCGCCGTTCGAGGCGCTCGGGCTGCCGGCCTCCGGGGTGCACCCGGTGGCCTTCGTGATCGCCCTGGGCGTGGTGGTCTTCCTGCACACCGTGGTCGGCGAGATGGTGCCGAAGAACATCACCCTGGCCGGCCCGGAGCCGTCGGCGCTCTGGCTCGGCCCGGCGATGCTGGCGTTCTGCCTGGGCACCAAGCCGCTGCTGCTGGCCATGAAGTGGTCGGCCCGGCAGGTGCTGCGGTGGTGGCGGGTCGAGGCGACGGACGCGGTGAAGACCGTGTTCACCGCGGAGGAACTGGCCGGTCTGGTCTCCCAGGCGCGTACCGAGGGGTTGCTGGACGCCGAGGAGCACGCCCGGATCACCGGCGCGCTGGCCCTGCACAGCCGTACGGCGGCGGACGCGCTGCAACCCTGGTCGACGGTGACCACGGTGGCCGAGGACGTGTCACCGGCCTCGCTGGAGGTGCTGGCGACCCGTACCGGCCGGTCCCGGTTCCCGGTGGTGCAGCGGTCCACCCGGCGGGTGCTCGGTTTCGTCCACGTGAAGGACGTGCTCGGGTACGCGGGCGCGAGCCGCCGCGCGCCGGTGCCCGCGGCGGTCTACCGGCCGTTGGCGGTGGTGCCACCCGACCGTACGCTGGCCGACCTGTTGCTCTCGATGCGGCGCGAGCGGCGGCACATGGTCCTGGTGAGTGACGGACGTCTACCCCTGGGAGTGGTGACGCTCGACGATGTATTGACGGCAATCGTTGGCAGGTGAATGAACACCGGTTGTGTGCAAGCGGTTGCGTATACGTGATGTAGCGATACGTCGCCTTGATTCCACCCCGTCGCCTTCCCTAATGTGGGGCACCGGCCGCTGTGGTCGTCTGCCTCGACTTCCCCTCTTGCGAGGCGCCCGGCGGTCGGTTGCAAAGGAGTCCGTGCCGGTGGCAACCATGCCCCCTCATCGTCACGTCCCGAGCCAGCCGCCCGCCCCACCGGTCGGGGCGCGCCGGGTCGTACGCCGTCTCCTCACCGTGGTCGCGGCCGTCGCGGTCGGCGCCGGGCTGCTGGCGGCTCCGGCGCACGCGGCGCCGTCGGTGGACGAGATCGAGGCGCAGATCGACAAGCAGTGGGAACAGCTCGAGCCCACCATCGAGAGCTACAACAAGGTCCGCGCCCAGCTCAGGGTCAACAAGAAGAAGTCGGACGACCTCGAGAAGAAGATGGTGCCGCTGGAGCTGGAGTCGGACCTGGCGATGAACCAGGTGGGCGACATGGCGGCCCGCTACTACATGCGCGGCCCCTCGCAGGAGATCGGCGCCCTGCTGACGAGCACCAAGCCGGGCGTCCTCGGTGAGCAGCTCGTCATCCTCGACCACCTGGCCGCGGAGCAGAAGAAGCAGGTCGCCAGTGTGCTCGCTGTCCGGGACAAGTACGACCGGCAGAAGCGGAAGCTGGACGAGCTGATCGCCACCCAGCAGAAGCAGAGCGACGAGCTGGCGGCGAAGAAGAAGCAGATCGACAGCGAGATCAAGCGGCTGACCGCGCTGATGCCGAAAACCACGGTGATGGTCGCGGGATGCCCGACCATCAACGGCGTGGTGAGCAGCGCCGCGCGGACCGCGATCAAGACGGCTTGCGCCCAGGTCGGCGACCCGTACGTGTGGGGTGCCGTCGGCCCGAACGCCTTCGACTGCTCCGGCCTCACCCAGTACGCCTACAAGGCCGCGGGCATCTCCCTGACCCACTTCACCGGAGCGCAGTGGAACGAGGGCAGAGCCGTGTCCCGCAGCGACGCGCGCCCCGGTGACCTGGTCTTCTTCTACAGCGACCTGCACCATGTCGGCCTGTATCTCGGCAACGGCCTGATGGTGCACGCGCCACGGACCGGCAAACCGGTCCAGGTGACCAAGATCAGCTACATGCCGGTCGCCGGCTTCCGGCGCGTCACCTGATCCTCCCGTACCGCACGAAGAAGGCCCCGGTCCAGGCGGACCGGGGCCTTCGCTTCGTTCGGGTCAGCTGGGCGAGCCGACCGACGCCGGCAGGATCTGCACGTCGTCCAGGTTCGCGTACATCACCCGGTGGCCGAACTGGATCTGCACGTACTGGTTCTCACCGCGGACCACGGTCCGGTCGCCCGGCGCGGAGCCGTCGAACGAGACCGCCCGGTAGTACTCGCCCGGCAGGGTGCCGCCGAGCGCGTACCGCTGGCCCGCCGGGAAGGTGTACTGCAGCGGCGAGATGCCCTGGTACGGGATGGTGGCCGGGTAGGCATCCTTCTCCGGGTAGGCCCGCCCGTACACCGGGATGGTGGTCTTGCCCGGCTTGGGGGTCACCACGAAGCCCTGCGCCCACTTCGCCGTCGGTGCCGAGGCCGGGTTGTAGAACCAGGCCTTCTGGCCGAGGTACCAGATCGCGGTCCAGTCGCCCTGGATGTCCGCGAGGGCGTACGTCTGACCGGCCGAGGCGCGGGCACCGTGATCCTTGATGTGCATGGTGTTCGGCGTACCGTTCGGGCGCAGCCCCTTGTCGTTGACCAGCGGCGCGTCCAGGCTCGGGCCGGTGCGCAGGATGACCGAGGACGAGCCGCGCAGCGGGCAGGGCTCGGCCGGCGGCACCGGCTTCGGCACCCCCGGCGGCTGCTGGTTGCAGGCGTAGAAGGCCGGCTTGTTCGACGCGAAGTCCGGGTCGATGGTGACCAGGCCGGTGTGCGGGGTGCCGGTCGACTGGAACGGCGCCTTCATCAGGTCGAAGTAGTGCGACCAGTCCCAGTAGGGGCCTGGGTCCCAGTGCATGCCGGCGACGGTCCCGGCGGTGGTGCCAGGGACGTTGTCGTGACCGAGGATGTGCTGCCGGTCCAGCGGGATCTGGAACCGCAGCGCCAGGTGGCGAACCAGCTTGGCCGAGGTCCGGTACATCGCCTCGGTGTACCAGGTGCCGTGGCCGGCGAAGCCCTCGTGCTCGATGCCGATGGACTTGGCGTTGACGTACCAGTTTCCGGCCTGCCAGCCGACGTCCTTGGCCTTGATGTGCTGGGCCACGTATCCGTCCACCGAGCGCAGCGTGTAGTGCCAGCCGAGGTAGGTCACATCCTGGACGAGCCGCACGCTGGGGCCGAAGTAGCCCTCGGTGTCGTGGATGATGATGTACTCGATCTTCTGCTGCGCCGGCCGGTTGCCGATGTCGTAGTTGCCGTAGTCCACGATGTTCGTCTCGGGGATCGTGTATTCGCCGTACGGCGCGGGGATCCACTCGCAGGCGAGGCGGACCGGGCACTCGATCCCGTCCGGCCGCTCGGCGCGGCGCAGCCCGAGCTTGTGCAGCCCGGACTCGTCCGGCGTCACCGCGGTGGCGGCGAGGGTCACCCGCTGGCCGTCGTCGGTGGTCCGGCTGGCGCCCTGGCTCAGCTGGTCGTACACCTCGTCGGCGAAGGCCGCCGCGGCGTCCTCGGTGTCCGCGCCGGAATACCGGGCCACCGCGCCGTACCAGGCCGCCGGGTCGCTGCCGGCGCCGACCGGCCCACCCAGTTCCTTCTGGTACGAGGCCAGCAGCGCCGCGCCGCCCCGGATGTTGGCGGCCGCGTCGGTGCGCAGCGTCTCCTTCGACTCGCCGGTGAGGTCGGCGGCAGCGTCCATGGTCTGCAGCGAAGCCTGGGGCAGGGCGTCCCCGGACGGCGCAGCCGCGGCGCTCAGGTCGACGGTGAGCGGGCGGGACTCGTCGCCGCGGGGGTCCTCGTTCTCGTCCACGTGTGCGCTGGACGGGGTCGAGGCGACCTGCTCGGCGTCGGTGAGGTGCATCGGGCCGTAGCCGCCGCTGGTGCTGGGCTGGCCGGTGTGGGTGTCCCAGCGGGACTCCAGGTAGGAGACGCCCAGCAGGACGCTCTGCGGCACGCCGTACTCCGCCGCCGCGGTGGCGTACTGCTGCTGGCGGTCTGCGCTGTCGGTGGTCCCGGCGGTGAGGGGTGCCGCCGCGGTGGGACCGCTGGTCGCGAGAGCGGTGGCCGCCGCGACGGCGGCGGCCAGCAGTATCCGTCTGCGCGGTGGCAGTGCTGAGAGGTGCATTGAACCTCCAGATAGGGATGGGGGTGACTGCGCCCCCACCCTCACTCCGCCGATGCCCTGTGGTCAATACCTTTCCGAATTGAGATGTTGTCCGTAGAAAACCTTCATGCCCCGCTTGTTCGCGAATCCGGTACGGAGTGTCACGGCCCAACGGGTTGCGGAACGATAACAACGGTCCCTAGTCTGGTCAGTCGTCGACCGGTAGGTTCACCGTCCAACCCGGGTGGTGACGGTCGGACACCGCCGAGTCGCCTCCGGGCGAGCCGGGGACCCAGGTACCTGGGGTGAATCCGCAGCCACTGCGGTAGGGCGCCTCCCTTCCCGCCCGAACCCGTCAGCTAACCCGGTAGGCGGTCAGGAAGAAGGAGTACGGAGCCCGGTGGCATACCATGCCCCGCGGCCACCGTCGGTCCGGTCGGTCGACCGGTCGGCGGCTGCGCCGCGTTCACGCTGGTCCCGCTTCACCACCGCCCTCGCCGCCCTGGTCGGCACCGCCGTCGTCCTGACCGGCGGCGCCACGGCGGCCCACGCCGAACCGTCGGTCGCGGAGATCGAGCGCCAGATCGACCAGGACTGGAACAAGCTCGAACCGATCATCGAACAGGTCAACTCCACCCGCGAGAAGCTCGCTGCCCGGCGCAAGCAGGCCGACGCGCTGGCCAAGCAGATCGCGCCGCTGGAGGCCCGGGTCGACGCCGCCCTCGGGCAGGTCGGCGGGCTGGCCGCCGACGCGTACAAGGGCAACAACCTCTCCACCGTCAACGCCCTGCTGGGCAGCCGGTCGCCGAGCGAGGTGGTCAACGGCCTCGAACTGCTCGACCGCTTCGCGCACCACCAGCGGCAGGAGGTGCAAGCCGTCGCCGAACTGCGCGACCAACTCGCCGCGAAGAAGAAGCCGCTGGACGAGATGGTCGCCCAGCTCACCCGTACCGAAGCCCAGCTCGCGGCGCAGAAGAAGCAGATCGACGCCGAGATCGCCCGGCTTCAGAAGCTCCGCCTCAAGGTCTACGGCAATGGTGGCGGCGGGCCGTTGCGCCCCGCGCCCTGCCCCGCCGGCTACCCGGGCGGCCCGGCCGGTGTCGCGGTGAAGTTCGCCTGCGCCCAGATCGGCAAGATCTATGTCTGGGGTGCCGCCGGCCCGGACCACTACGACTGCTCCGGACTCACCATGGCGGCCTGGGCCAAGGCCGGGGTCTCCCTGCCGCACAACGCCCGCGAGCAGCACGATGTCACCCGGCGGGTGAGCCGCAGCGAGCTACGCCCCGGTGACCTCGTCTTCTACTACAGCGACCTGCACCACGTCGCCATGTACGTCGGTGGCGGCTGGGTGGTGCACGCCTCCCAGTCCGGCAAGCCGATCACCATGAAACGCGTCGACGACGGCCAGATCAACAGTTACGGCCGCCCGGGCTGACCGGTCCGCAGGGGCTCCCGCGCCGCGGGGGCCCCTGCGGCGTGCTCAGCGGGTCGGCCAGACCCGCCAGTTCTGCCAGGACCGGCTCGGGGTCGGCCCGCGCTGCCCCTGGTAGCGCGAGCCGTAGACCGCCGAGCCGTACGGGTGCTCGGCCGGCGACGAGAGCCGGAAGATGCAGAGCTGGCCGATCTTCATGCCCGGCCAGAGCGTGATGGGCAGATTGGCCACGTTGGAGAGTTCCAGCGTGACGTGCCCGGAGAAGCCCGGGTCGATGAAGCCGGCGGTGGAGTGGGTGAGCAGCCCGAGCCGGCCCAGGCTCGACTTGCCCTCGAGCCGGCCGGCGAGCTGGTCGCCCAGCGAGATCACCTCGAGCGTCGAGGCGAGCACGAACTCGCCCGGGTGCAGCACGAACGGCTCCCCCTCCGGCACCTCCACCATCGAGGTCAGGTCGTCCTGCTGCACGGACGGGTCGATGTGCGTGTAGAGGTGGTTGTTGAAGACCCGGAAGAGCCGGTCCAGGCGTACGTCGATGCTGGAAGGCTGCACCAGCGTGGGCTCGAAGGGCTCCAGCGCGAGGGTGCCCGCCTTGATCTCGGAGACCAGGTCGCGGTCGGAGAGCAGCATCGGAACACCATAGCGACCGGAACGGGTGACCTGCGTGTCGGACTACATCTTCGTACACGTGTTCGATAGAATGTCCGCATGGCTTCCTGGTCCGAATTCGCCGCCGACGAGCCCCGACTCGCCGACGAGATCCGCCTTCTCCTGCAGCAGTACGGGCCGGGTTTCGGCTACCTCGCCACGGTCCGCGCCGACGGCGGCCCCCGGGTCCACCCGGTCTCCCCGGTCATCACCGACGAGGGGCTCTACTGCTTCGTCATCGACTCGCCCAAGCGCCGCGACCTCGAACGCGATGGCCGCTACGCGCTGCACTCCTTCCCGCCGGAGGAGAGCGACGACGAGGCGTACGTCGCCGGCCGGGCCCGCCCGGTGACCGACCCGGCGACCGTGGCCCGGCTGGCCGGGATCGGCCGGGCCGCGCCGCACGTCGACTGGCGGCTGTTCGAGTTCACCGTCGAGGTGGCGATGCTGACCCGGCGCGACCAGGCGGCCCACCTCGGCGGGGGCCGGCCGCAGGTGCGGGTCTGGCTCGACCCGCAGGCGACCGCTCCAGCGCGGCATACCTCGACCATGCCCGAGGGCCGGCGCGGCCGGCACGGCTTCGACACCCGCCGCCCGGCCGCCTGACCGCGTAGACGCCGGTGCCGGCCCCGTCCGAGGACGGGACCGGCACCGGTTCGCTGTGCTCGGCGGTTACGCCGCGCGGTAGGCGTTCCACGCGGTCAGCATCCGGCTCGCCTGACCAGAGGTGAACTGGTGCATGCAGGAGTCGTAGGTGTAATCCATGAAGTTGGTGATCGGGTCCAGGCCCGACGCCGTGCAGGTGTCCCGACCGGTCGGGCACTGGTACGCCGGCGAGGCCTCGGCCGGGGTGTCGTCGACGCTGTCGCCCGAGCCCGAGCAGCCGCCCTGGAAGGTGTGGTAGAGGTTCAGCCAGTGGCCGATCTCGTGGGTGCCGGTGTCGCCCTGGTTGTAGTTGGTGGCGGTGCCGCCCGGCAGCGACTCGCTCAGCACGACCACGCCGTCCATGCTGTCGAGCTTGCGCTTCGGGAAGGTCGCCCAGCCGAGCAGGCCGTCGCTCAGCTCACCCAGGTACATGTTCAGGGTGTTCTTGCCGCCCTCGCGCAGCGAGGTCTTCATCTGGCGCTCGGCGGTGGAGCCCGAGATGATGGGGTACCAGGCCGGGTTGGTGACCCGGTTGATCTTCTGGAGCTGGAAGCTGAAGGCGGTAGGGGCACCGCCGGTGCCACCGCTGTACGCCTGGTTGAGCACGCTGATCTGCTGCGTGATCATCGAGTCCGGGATGTTGCCACCGGCCCGGGTGCTGTCCCGCTGGATGACGTGCACCACAACCGGGATGGTCACGGTCGCCAGGGGCGTGGCTCCGGCGCCGGCGCGCGACCGGGCCCGCTCGGCCAGGGCGGCGGCGAGGTCCGCCTCGCGCTCACGGACCTGGGCAACGGTCAGCTCGTTCGGCTCGTGCTTGGCGTGCGCGCCGGCCTTCACCCGGGCGTCCGAGTGGACGTCGACCGGCTCGACACAGCCGCCCGCGGGGGCGGCGGAGAAGGCCGAAGCGGCCGGGACGACACCCACCGCGGCGGTGCTGAGCAGCAGCGCGAGGGTCGTCGACGCGACACCGGCGGCACGCCGGGTCAGCAGGTTGGGACGAGGTCCCATGGGCCCACCTCTTTCTGGCGGCGCGACCGGGGTGTGTCACGCCGTGGCTGAAACGTTGGGGAGACGCTACAACCGATTGACAGATTTGAGAATGGCTATGCATTGGCGACGTGAAGCTTTTTCCTGCTGGGGCTGGGGAGGGGTGTTGCAAGATCATTTCCAGCCGCTCTCGCGACACGTCGAGCCGCCGCGGGGGTACCTGGGTGCACGGGGGCGGTGGCCTCAGGTACAGTGGTGCGGCCTGCGGGTGTAGTTCAATGGCAGAACATCAGCTTCCCAAGCTGACAGTGCGGGTTCGATTCCCGTCACCCGCTCCACCGTGAGGCCCAGATCAGGACAGGTTTCCTGGCTGGGGCCTCAGTCGTTGCTACCGCCTCTTGCGCCGGCGGCGCCCGACGGTTGATCTGCGGCGCTCAGGTCGCGGACGTGCCGGAGACCGGGCTTGCCGCCGAGCTGCACCTCGTCGACCGGGACGAACCCGGTGCGCCGGAGCACCGCGAGCGACGCCGGGTTCTCCAGCGCGGCGGACGCGACCAGCTGGCGCAGCCCGTACCCGTCGCGGGCCAGCTCGCAGACCCGCCGGACGCCGTCCTGCGCCACGCCCCGCCCGGTCGCCCGTTCGGCCACCCGGTAGCCCAACTCGGCGCTGCCGTCGGCGACGTCCACTAGGTTGAACCGCCCCAGCACAGCGCCGTCGTCGTCGACCAGAACGTGGAAGTGGCACCGGCCGGTGGCCTGCTCCGCGAGCAGCGCCGCGTGCCGGGCGGCGAACTCCGCGAAGTAGTCGTCACCCCGGTCCGGCACGGTCCGCGCGAAGTACGCCCGGTTCTCCCGCTCGAAGCGGAGCAGCGCGGGGGCGTGGTGGGCGTCGAGTCGCTGGAGCTGAGGCATCGCGCCACGTTAGCAACGGTGGTTACTCCGGATACGAGCGCAGCTCGACAGTGTTGCCGTCCGGGTCGCGTACGTAGATCGAGGTGCCGCTGCCCCGGGCGCCGAAGCGGGGCACCGGCCCGGTCAGCACGGTGAACGCCCCGGAGTCGATGACCGCTTGCCAGTCCACGGGTGCCACCACCAGGCAGATGTGGTCGACGTTCGACCCGGTCGGCTCGCCGCGTACCAGGTCGATGATCGTCTCGGGACTGACGCGTACCGAGGGGAAGGGCACCTCGCCGTCCCGCCAGCGGTCGACGCGTACCGGTGCCAGGCCGAGCGTGCCGCAGTAGAAGTCGAGGGACCGGTCCACGTCCGCGACGGTGAGGACCAGGTGGTCGAAGCCCGTCACCCGCACCGCGCTCACTGCGCCTCCAGGGCGTACGCCTGCCGGAGCCAGCCGGCGAACAGGTCCGGGTCGATCTCGTCGACGGTCCGGAGCTTGACCGAGGCCATCCGTCGCGCGCCCGGGGCGAGCCGGCCGGAGGCGTCCGCCACGTCCTGCCCACGCCACAGCCCGAAGGTGAGGTACGACGAGTACGCCTTGACCAGGCAGACCGGCGTCCTGCCCGGTCGGTCGCCGAGGCCCCAGACCGGGTGGCCGTGCCACATGGCGCCGGTGGCCTCGGGCAGCACGGAGTCGATGAGGCTACGGAGTTTCTCGCCGGTCTCGCGCAGCGGGATGTCGAGGCCAGCCAGGTAGTCGGTGACGGCATCCATGGGGTTCCTTTCCTCGAAGGGGTCGCTGTCCACCCTGGTCTGGACGCCGCCGTCGACCAAGCCGCGATCGGGCTACGATCGTTGACCAGGATTCAACGATGGGGGTCGGCGTGCTGAAGCGGTACGAGATCGAGACGTTCCTGACGCTGGCCGAGGAGCTGCACTTCGGGCGTACCGCCGAGCGGCTGCGGGTGACCACGGGGCGGATGCTGGCCAGGCTCATCCCTTGACCTTGCCCCTGCGGGAAACCCGAGCGTGGTCCGTGCCGGTCACCGGGACCGGCACGAGGAGGATGCGTCCGTGGAGCTGCTGACCATCGGGGCGTTCGCCCGCGCGGCGCGCCTGACGCCGAAGGCGCTGCGGCTCTACGACGAGCTGGGGCTGCTGCCGCCCACCGCCGTCGACCCGCACTCGGGCTACCGCTACTACGCGCCGAGCCAGCTCGACCGGGCCCGGCTGATCGCCGCGCTGCGGCGGGCCGGGATGCCGCTGGCGGACATCCGGGCCGTCTGCGGCCTGCCGCCCGACTCGGCGGCCGAGGCCGTCGACGCCTGGTGGCGCCGGGTCAGCGCCGACACGGCGGCCCGCGGGCGCGTCGTCGCGCTCCTCGTCGACCAGCTCTCCGAGAGGGGCACCACCATGTCCGAACCCATCCTCCGGTACGCCGTCCGCTGCGAGCCGGGCGCGGTCCGGGACTCCAACGAGGACACCGCGTACGCCAGCCCGACGCTGCTCGCCGTGGCGGACGGCATGCGCGGCCCGGGCGGGGTCGCCGCCAGTGCCGCCGCCGTGGACGCGCTCCGGCCGCTGGAGCTCTCCGCGGCACCGGCCGCCGAGCTGCTCGCCACGCTGGCCGACGCGGTGGCCGCGGCCGACCGCACGGTACGCGCGTCCGCCACCGAAGGGCACCAGCCGGGCACCACCCTCACCGCGATCCTGCGGCGCGGGTCTCAGCTCGCCTTGGTGCACGTCGGGGACAGCCGGGCGTACCTGCTGCGCGGGGGCGAGCTGGTCCGGCTGACCCAGGACCACACGTACGTGCAGTCGCTGGTCGACCAGGGCCGGCTCAGCCCGGCCGAGGCGGCCGCGCACCCGCAGCGGGCCCTGCTGGTGCGGGCTCTCGGGGCGGGTGCCCAGGTGGAGGCCGACCTGGCGCTGCGTACTGCCCTCGCCGGTGACCGCTATCTGCTCTGCTCCGACGGGCTCTCCGCGGTGGTCGCCCCGGAGGCGCTGCACGCCGCGCTCGCCGGGGCGGACGATCCGGAGACCGCCGTCGGGCGCCTGGTCGACCTCGCGTACGCACAGGGCGCGCCGGACAACGTCGCCTGCGTGGTGGCCGACGTGGTGACGGAGTAGCCCGGACCGGTCGGCCGGCCCGAGCGGGCCGGCCGGCCCAGGCCTTAGGGTGGCGATCATGCGGATTGGCATCGTGATCCTGCCCGACCAGCGCTGGTCGGACTCTGAGCGGCGCTGGCGGCAGGCGGACGAGTGGGGCTTCGACCACGCCTGGACGTACGACCACCTGGGCTGGCGGGACCTGGTCGACGGTCCCTGGTTCGATTCGATGACGACGTTGACCGCCGCCGCGACGGTGACCTCCCGGATCCGTCTCGGCACGCTGGTCGCCTCGCCGAACTTCCGGCACCCGGCGGCGTTCGTCCGGCAGGTGACCACCGTGGACGACGTCTCCGGCGGCCGGCTGCTGCTCGGCCTCGGCGCGGGCGGCATCGGCTTCGACGCCACCGTGCTCGGCGGGGAGACCCTGCCGCCCCGGCAGCGGGTCGACCGGTTCGCCGAGTTCACCGAGCTGCTGGACCTGATCCTCCGGGAGGACGGCACCACCTGGCGGGGCGAGTGGTTCGCCGCCGTGGACGCGCGGAACAATCCCGGCTGCGTCCAGCAGCCCCGGGTGCCGTTCGTGGTCGCCGCGAACGGGCCCCGGTCGATGCGCCTGGTCGCAAGGTTCGGGCAGGGGTGGGTGACCACCGGGCTCGGCGGTGACGACCTGGAGAGCTGGTGGTCGTCGGTCGCCGACCTCGCCGGCCGGATGGACGAGGCCCTGGAGCGGGCGGGCCGCGACCTCGCCACGTTGGACCGCTATCTGTCGCTGGACTCGGCGCCGGTCTTCTCGCTCAGCAACGCGGACTTCTTCGCCGAGCAGGTTGCCCGGGCCGGGCACCTGGGCTTCACCGACGTGGTGACGCACTGGCCCCGGGCCAGCAGCTGGTACGCCGGCGACGAGGCGGTGCTGGTGGAGGCGGCCGGTCTGCTGCCCGAGCTGCGCCGGGTCTGACCCCGCCTCAGGTGCCCAGGTCTCCGGTGCTGATGCCGCCGTCCCCGGCGGAGACCAGCCGGAACCGGATGCAGACCACCTGAGTGTCGTCGTCGACCGCGAAGCCCTCCCGGGCCCAGAAGCGGCGGTGCCCCTCCCGCCACTCCTCGATGGACCGGTCCCCCTCCCCTTCGGAGCGGGCGAAGTCCCAGGACACGTCGGCGAAGCGGACCACCTCGACGTCGGTGACCTCGACGACACCCAGCAGCGCGTCGTGGTCGTCGACCAGGACCAGCCGTTCGCCGACGTGTTCCAGCTTCTCGTTCTCGTCGGCATACTCCCTGGTGAGGCCGGCGGTGGCGGTCTTCACGCCGGCGAGCACGAGTGTGTTGAGGTTGGTGCGCATCTCGCCGGGTGTGCCGAGGGCGAGCGTGCGAAGTCCACCGACGCGGGGCCACATCCTGCCGAGGCTAGTCGTCGGCCGACCGCCCGTCGCGGGGATTCCATCCGCCCCACGACCGCACGGTGCGAGCGCGCCGTGCCTGCTGGTCGGCGGCACCGCCGTCGAGGACTTCCTCAGATGAGCTGTCCGGCGTAGCCGGCCGCCGTCAGGACCCGGGCGTCGTCGGTCGCCGCGTGCGCGTCCAGCACCGCGTCGGCCAGCTTCACCACGTGTGCGTCACCGTGCCGGGCCGCCCGGGCGAACACCTCCGCCGGCGCCACTGGCGTGACCGCCGGTGGGGCGGCCGGCGCCGGTGGGGCGTACACCGAGGTGACGGCGGCCGTGGCCGACCACGCCGCGGCGACGCTCGGCGCCCACAGCGCCGGATCCAGGGCCGGCAGGGTACGCAGCACCGCGGTCGGCGCGGTCACCGCGTGCACCAGCATCACCGGGTTCGCGTGCCCGAACCGGAGGTAGTCCAGGCTCGCCCGGTGCACCAGTTCGGTGAGGGTCCGCTCGGCCTCCGCCGGGTCGCCCGGCGGGCGCAGCGCCATCACGGCCCCGGGCCAGCCCGCCAGGTCCGGCAGCCGGCCCAGCCGTTCCCGGATGCCGCCGGTCTGTTCGGGGATCCGGGGCAGCCCGGCCAGCGCGGCCGCCGCGTCGGACCGGCCGGTGAGCGGGCCGGCCCCGGGCACCGGCTGCCAGCGGGCGGCCCAGTAGCCGAGCGCCTGGCCCAGCTCGGCGAGCCGCTCCGGGTTCACTCCGTCGGTACGCAGCGCCCGGACCGCGTGCCCGACCCGGATCACGCCGTGGGTGGCGCCGGCCGCGATGCCCGGCAGCAGTCGGGGCCACCAGCTGCCGAGCACCTCCCGCCAGGGGCGTTCGCGCACCTCGCGGTCGAAGTGGGCGAGCCAGTCGCCGGCCCGCTTCGGGTCGCCGAGCGCGTCCCGCCAGTCGTCGATCGGCCGCAGTCCGCGGGGCCGCTCGTCCAGTTGCCGCAGGTAGTCGTCCAGCCAGCGGTGCACCCGCGCGCCGTGCCCGTGCCGGACCATCGCCTCGACGGCCATCGGCCCGTGGTTGGAGAGCCAGCCCTCGAATTCCGGGCCGGTGCGGTGCAGCCGTTGGTACGCCTCGTCCAGGATGCCGTCGTCCATGCGGCGATCCTCGATGTTAAACCGCCGTTGAGGTCAACCCCGGCGGCGCTCAGGGCAGCTGGTCCGCGGTGAGCAGCGTACGCAGCCGGAGCCGCTCGGCCACCGGCGGCGGGCAGGTCGCCACGACCGCGGCGGTGCCGACCGGCTCCGCCCCGCTGTCCCAGACCAGTCGGGCGAGCGCGTCGAGTTGGGCGCCGGTGGCCACCCAGTCGTCGACGAGCAGCACCCGGTCGCCGGGGCCGAGCCGGCGGGCGTCCACCCCGATGCGCAGTCGCCGGCCCCGGTAGTCCGGCGGCGTCTCGGCCCAGCGCATCGGGCCGACCCGCCGTCGCCCACTGTCCTGCTTGTACGCCGGCAGGAAGCCGGCGCCGGCCGCCACCGCCACCAGCGGGCCGAGCAGCAGCCCGGTGACCTCGGGGGCGACCACGACGGTGGGCCGGGCGTCCGAAAACAGCCCGGCCAGGGCCGGTCCGATGCCGGCCAGCACCACCGGATCCCGCCACCAGCCGGAGCTGTCGCTGACCAGATGACTGCTGTCCGGCCCGGGGTCGACCCAGCGGAACAGTTCGACCAGGCGTCGGCTCAGCACGGCTCCTATCCTCGGCCACCGACGCCAGGCGATGCGGCACCGGCCCCGGCCAGCGATCATTCCCCCGTTCGGATGAGGAATGTTCACACGAGCGGATACACGTATCGGGGTAAATATGGGCATAGCACCATGATCACGTTGACTTCGGAAGTGCTTCTCTCGTTACGGTCCGAGCCGGTTTGCTCCGCTGACGAAAGGACCGCGCGGTGGCTGGTAGGCACCTCCGTACCCGCAAGTTCTCCTCGCCCGCCGGCATCGCCGCCACTGCGGCCGTCGGCGTGGTGCTCGCCGTCGGCGGCACCGTCGGCGTGGTCCGACTCACCTCCGGGGAGCCCGCGGCCGAGCCCGCCGTCGCCGAGGCCCTGCCCAGCGCCGTCGTTCCCACCTCGGCCACCCCGTCGCCGACCGCGTCCGCCACGCCGAGCGCGTCCGGCACGCCGAGCCTCAGCCCGTCGGCCAAGGCCACCCCGAGCCCGAAGGCGACCCGTACCCAGGCGGCCTCCCGGAGCCTGACGCGGACCGCGAGCCCGAAGCCGACCGCGAAGAAGACCACTCCGGCGCCGAAGGTCGTGAGCAGCGGCTCCTGCGGAGCGTCCTTCTACGACGAGGGCCAGATGACCGCGAACGGGGAGACCTTCAACCCGAACGCAATGACCGCCGCGCACAAGACCCTGCCGTTCGACACGAAGGTCCGGGTGACCAACCCGGCCAACGGCAAGTCGGTGGTCGTCCGGATCAACGACCGCGGCCCGTACGTCGACGGTCGCTGCCTGGACCTGTCCCGCGCCGCCTTCGCGGCGATCGCCTCGACCGATCTCGGCGAGGTGACCGTCCGGTACGAGGTCCTCGGCTGATCGGGTGACGGGGGGCGATCGTGCCGCCGGAGCGATCCGGCCGGGCAGAATACCGTCGGACGACGGGTCAGGTTCATTCACCCGTTCACGTCCATCAGGCATGCTGTCCGGTGTACGCACGCAAGCCTTCCAGTCGGGCCACGGCCCGCTGAGTCCCGGATCCCGCGCCGGCCTCGGCGCGGCCCTCGGGCTGCTCGCACTCGTCTCCGTCGTGGAGATCGCGGACGGCCCGAGCGCGCACTACATCGCGTTGATGGCCGCCGCTCCGGTCCTCGCCGCCGCGCTGGCCTCCTGGCGGGTCGTCCTCGGGGTGGGTGTCCTCGCCACCGGGATCGGCGGCTCCTTCGCCCTCGTCGAGCCGACCATGTCGCTGGTCACCGCGGTCAACGTCGCGGGCATCGCGCTGGCCACCGCGATCGCCGCCGCCGTGGCCGCGGCCCACCAACGCCAGTCCGAGCGGATCGCCGAACTGTCCCGGCTCGCCTCGGTCGCCCAGCAGGCGGTGCTCCGGCCGCTCGGCCCGCAGGTGGGCACCCTCGCCGTGGCTGCCTCCTACATCTCCTCCACGGCCACCGCAGTGATCGGCGGCGACCTGTACGAGGTGATGGACACCCCGTACGGCGTCCGCATGATCATTGGCGACGTCCGCGGCAAGGGGCTGGACGCGGTCCGGCTGGCCAGCATCGTCCTCGGCTCCTACCGGCACGTGGCGTACGAGCGGGCGGACCTGCGCGCCGTGGTGACCGACCTGGACCGGGCGGTGGCCCGCAACGTGGGCGACGAGGACTTCGTCACCGCCGCGCTGGTCGAGGAGCGGGGTGGCACGCTCACCATCGTCAACTGCGGGCACCCGCCGCCGCTGCTGCTGCGCGGGGGCGAGGTGATCCCGCTCGAACCCCCGGCGCCCGCGCCTCCGCTCGGCTTCATGCCGGTGGTCCGGCCCCGAGTGGAACGGCTCGAACCGGGCGACCGGCTGCTGCTCTTCACCGATGGGCTCGGCGAGGCCCGCCGGGACGGCGAGTTCTTCCCGACCGCCGACCGGGCGTGGCGGCTGCTCGGCCACGGGACGGTGGCCGACGGCCTGGCCTCGCTGGAGACGGCCCTGGTCGAGTGGGTGCACGGTCGGCTCGACGACGACATCGCGCTGGTCCTGATGGAATACACCGGCCCGGCCCGCGACGTGACGGCGCCCGTGCCGAGCTGGGAGGTCGGCGCGGCGGAGAGCTGAAGGTCAGCCTTCGGCCAGCTCCTCGGTGGCCCGCCGCCCGGCTTCCCCGGCCCGGCCCAGGAAGTCGGCGATCACCTCCAACTGGGCTTCGTCGTACCCGGCGCAGAGCTCATCCATCGCGGCGTTCATGCCCGCGTACAGGCGGAACAGCTCGCCGTTGCGCTCGCGCAGGGCCCGGACGGCCACCGAGCGGCGATCGGTGGCATCAGGGTCCCGCTCGCGCACGATCCAGCCGCCCCGTTCGAGGCGGTCCAGGATGCCGGTCATGGTGGCCGGATGCAGGCCCGCCCGGCGGGCCAGCGTGCCGGGACTGAGCGGCCCGTGCCGGGAGATCAGGTCGAGACAGTCCAGGTCCACGTCGCGCAGCGAGAGACGTACGCCGACCTGGTGGTTCAGCAGCGCGAGCTGGTTGTTCAGCTCCCGCATCGCCTCCTTGATCCGGGTGGCCGTCCGGCGGTGCCGCCGCGCGTCCGCATGTTCTACGGAACTCATATTGTTTGGACCTCGTATCAACTGTTACGGTTTCCATATCTTACGGGAGCCGGCCGCCTGGGGCGGTCGTCGACGAAGGGATGGCAGATGCGGCTCACGATCTTCGGGGCCAGTGGCGGGATCGGACGTCACCTCGTCGCCCAGGCGCTGGCCGCCGGTCACGACGTCACGGCGGTGGTGCGCGATCCGGCCCGGCTGCCCGATGCTTCCGCGCGCGTCGTCACTGCCGACCTGTCCTCAGCCGATCCGGGGGCGCTGCGGGCGGCGGTCGCCGGCGCCGACGCGGTGCTGTCCGGCCTGGGCCCTCGGTCCGCGGCCGACGCCAGCGTGGCCTCCCGGGGCACCCGGGCGGTCGCGGAGGCGCTGACCGGGGCGGACGTACGACGAATCGTGGTGATCAGCGCCGCGCCGGTCGGCGTGGTCCCAACCCCCGGGCGGCCCCAGCCGCCGCGGTACGACGAGGGCGACGGTCCCCTGATGCGCTTCGTGCTCGGGCCGGCGATCCGGCGGGTGTTGCGGCGCCACTACGCCGACCTCGCGCTGATGGAGGAGGAGTTGCGGGACGGCGTCCTGGACTGGACCGTGGTCCGGCCGCCGCGGCTCACCGACGGCCCGCTGACCGGCGGCTACCGCACGGCGTACGGGCGGAACATCCGGGGCGGCCTGTCCGTGTCCCGGGCCGACGTCGCCCATCTCATGCTCGCGCTGCTCGACCGGCCGCAGTCCGTCCGGCAGACCGTCGGCGTCGCTCGCTAGGGCCGGTGTGGCCGGAAGCTGAACCGGGGGTGTGTAATCGCTGTCACTTCGGTGATCGGGTTGTCGTTGGCTACCGGTGAGTAATAGAGTCTCAGTTACTGATCGGTAATATCTGTCCGGAAGCGGGGCCAGCGAGCATGACCCACTACAAGAGCAACCTTCGGGACCTCGAGTTCAACCTGTTCGAGGTCTTCGGGGCGGACCGGACGTTCGGCCAGGAGCCGTACACGGACCTGGACGTCGACACCGCCCGCAGCTTCCTCTCCGAGGTCGACCGCCTGGCCCGCGAGGACCTCGCCGCCAGCTACTCGGACAGCGACCGCAACCCGCCGGTCTTCGACCCCGCGACGCACACCGCCCCGCTGCCGGAGTCGTTCAAGAAGTCCTACCAGGCGTTCATGGACGCGGAGTTCTGGCGCCTGGACCTGCCGGAGGCCCTCGGGGGCACCAACGCCCCGCGCGCCCTCTGGTGGTCGCTCGCCGAGTTGGTGCTCGGCGCCAACGCCCCGATCTGGATGTACGCCTCCGGCCCGTCCTTCGCGCACGTGCTGCACGTCGAGGGCACCGAGCGGCAGCAGAAGTGGGCCAAGCTCTTCATCGAGAAGCAGTGGGGCTCGACCATGGTGCTCACCGAGCCGGACGCCGGCTCGGACGTGGGCGCCGGCCGGACCCGCGCCATCCCGCAGCCGGACGGCTCGTGGCACATCGAGGGCGTCAAGCGCTTCATCACCTCGGGCGAGCACGACCTCTCCGACAACATCGTCCACTATGTGCTCGCCCGCCCGGTCGGCGTGGCGGGCGTCGGCGGCCCGGGCACCAAGGGGCTGTCCCTCTTCGTGGTGCCGAAATACCACTTCGACGAGGAGACCGGCGAGCTGGGCGAGCGCAACGGCGTCTTCGCCACCAACGTCGAGCACAAGATGGGCCTGAAGGTCTCCAACACCTGTGAGATGACCTTCGGCGAGCACGGCGTCCCGGCCAAGGGCTGGCTGCTCGGCGACAAGCACGACGGCATCCGGCAGATGTTCATGATCATCGAGTACGCCCGGATGATGGTCGGTACCAAGGCGATCGCCACCCTCTCCACCGGCTACCTGAACGCCCTGGAGTACGCGAAGAACCGGGTGCAGGGCGCCGACCTGACCCGGTCGACCGACAAGACCGCCCCGCGCGTGACCATCACCCACCACCCGGACGTGCGCCGCTCGCTGCTGCTGCAGAAGTCGTACGCCGAGGGCCTGCGGGCCCTGGTCTGCTACACGGCCACCTGGCAGGACAAGGTCGCCATCGCCGAGGCGGCCGGCGACGAGAAGGCCACCAAGCTGGCCAAGCGGGTCAACGACCTGCTCCTGCCGCTGGTCAAGGGCGTCGGCTCGGAGCGGGCGTACGAGCTGCTCGGCCACGAGGCGCTGCAGACCTTCGGCGGCTCGGGCTTCCTCCAGGACTACCCGCTGGAGCAGTACGTCCGGGACTCCAAGATCGACACCCTGTACGAGGGCACCACGGCGATCCAGAGCCTCGACCTGATCTTCCGGAAGATCGTCCGGGACAACGGCAAGGCCCTGCTGGCGGTCGCCGGTGAGATCCAGGAGTTCATCACCTCCGAGGCCGGCAACGGCCAGCTCAAGGAGGAGCGGCAGGCGCTCGGCAAGGCCCTCGCCGAGATCCAGAACATCCTCGGCGTGCTGACCGGCTGGCTCGGCGATGCCCAGGCCGGCGACGCGCGGGCCCTCTACAAGGTCGGCCTGAGCAGCCGCCGGTTCCTGCTGGCGGTCGGCGACCTGGTGGTCGGCTGGCTGCTGCAGAAGCAGGCGGACGTGGCGTTGCAGGCGCTGGCCGGCGAGATCCCCACCGCCGACCGGGCGTTCTACACCGGCAAGGTGGCCGCCGCCCGGTTCTTCGCCCGCGAGGTGCTGCCCCGCATCGGCGCCGACCGGCGGATCATCGAGGGCGCCGACCTGGAGATCATGGACCTCCCGGAGGAGGCGTTCTGATCCCCGTGGGGTGATCGGACCGGTTTGCTGACGAACGGCGGCCGGCGAGCGGTTGGCTCGCCGGCCGCCGCCGTTTGTTTCGCGGCCCGGCCGGTAGGCCGGCCGCCTGACGGGTAACCGTCGCGGACCACGACCGGACACGCCCAAGGGCCACCGCACGGGGGAGTGCAGCGCACATGGGCATTGGAAGCGGAATCTTTCTGATCGCCGTCGGCGCGATCCTGACCTTTGCCATCCGGGCCAACGTCTGGTGGATCGACCTGCGCGCGGTCGGCTGGGTGCTCATCCTGGCCGGGCTCGCCGTCCTGCTCACCACGCTCTGGTTCTGGCAGGACCGGCGCAAGCGGGCCCGCACGCTGATCGTGGAGGAGAACCGGCTCTCCCATCCGACCGCGATGATGCCGCCGCCGCCCGATCCGCCGCCGCCCACCGCACCACCGTCCTGACCGCGGTCGCGCGGGACCAGTGCCCGGGACCGATGTCAAGAGGGGGCCCCTTCCCTACGCGAGGCGTTGAGGAGGGGCCCTTCCTTGTGCCTCAGCCGCGGGCGGTGTGGCGGGCGGTGATGGGTGCGCCACCCGGTCCCAGGTTCGTCCAGCTGGTGGTCAGGAGGTGCACCGCCAGGTCGGTGGTCCGCAGCCCGTCCGGATCCGCCCCCTCCGGGTCGAGTAGCGCCGAGAGCAGCGAGATGCCCGGGTTGTGGCCGATCAGCAGGACCGTGCCGGTCTCCGCCGGGACCGCCCGGACCAGCGTCAACAGGTCCTCCGGCTGCGCCTCGTACGCGGTCGCCGCGTAGCGCACTACCGGCGACGACCCGGCCGGTCCGCCCTCCGGCGGGGAGCCCGTCATACCCAGCGCCACCCCGTGCCAGGTCTGCCGGGTGCGCCGGGCCGTGGAGCAGATCACCACGTCCGGGAGGAGGGTGTGCCGGGCCAGCCAGGCCCCGGCCGCCGCCGCGTCGGCGTGCCCCCGCGCGGTGAGCGGACGCTCCGCGTCGGGGACGTCCCGGTACTGCTCGGCCTTGGCGTGCCGGAGCAGCACCAACGCGTGCTCCTGGTTCCTGCCCTCCGTCATGCGCCCAGCTTGCCTGATTGGCGATCGGACCGCCTGGGTAAGTCGATGGGTGCCGCTACCTCAGCCATGGCCGCGGCGGTAGGAAACGCCAGCAGAACGCCAAGGAGGCGACGTCATGGGCATCGGAGCCAGCATCTTCCTCATCGCGCTGGGCGCGATCTTCGCGTTCGCCATCGACGCCAACCTGGGATGGCTCGACCTGAACGTCGTGGGCTGGGTGCTCATGCTCGTCGGCGTCGTCGGGCTGCTCACCACGCTCTACTTCTGGAACAACCGCCGCCGTACCGTGGTCGCTCAGCCAGTGCGCGAGCGGGTCGTCGCCGAGCCAGTGGTGCCGGTGCAGGACGACCGGGTCGTGCGCGAGGAGTACCGCGAGGTACGCCGCCCGGGCTACCCGGCCTGAGCCACCCCGAGATGGCCGAGGGCCCCGCGCCGTCGCGGGGCCCTCGCACCGTTTCCCGGGTGGCGGGTCCGGCGCGGCCTGGTCAGGCGAAGAGAGCGAAGTAGATCGCGACGTGGTGGCAGATCGCCGCGACCAGGGTGCAGGCGTGGAAGAACTCGTGATGACCGAAGACCGTCGGCCACGGGTTCGGCCGGCGCAGCGCGTAGAAGACCGCGCCGACGCTGTAGATCGCGCCGCCGACGATCAGCAGCACCAGGGCGGTGACCCCGCCGGCGTGCAGGATCTGCGGCAGCATGGCCACCGCGACCCAGCCGAGGGCCAGGTAGAGCGGCGCGGAGACCCAGCGTGGGGCGTGCGGCCAGATCATTTTCAGCGCCACCCCGAACAGGGCCCCGCCCCACACCAGGCCGAGCATGACCTCGGCCGGGCGAGGATCGAGCAGCAGCGCACAGAACGGGGTGTACGTGCCCGCGATGAACACGAAGATCATCGAGTGGTCCATCCGGCGCATGATCTGGTAGCCGCGCTGGGACCACACCCGACGGTGGTAGAGGGCGCTGGTGCCGAATAGACCACACACGGTCAGGCTGTAGATCAGGCAGCTCACCAGGGGTGCCCAGCCGGGGCGGGCGGCCGCGATGGAGCAGAGCACGATGCCGCAGACGAGCGCGGTGAAGAACGCGTAGGTGTGCAGCCAGCCGCGCATCCGGGGTTTACCGATGTCGACCGGCTTGAGTCGAAGCGGTGCGGAGGTCACGCCAATAGGCTACGGCACCGTAGGTTACCTGCAAGTAGTGTGGACCGTCACGCCGCCTGAACGGTCGGCGGACCCGCGCTGCGCCTGGCCGGCCCGCCGGTCACCCCGCCTCGGTGGACGTCACCGCCGGCCCGGCCCTCCCCGACCGGCTGCGACTGACCGTCCGCCCCGGCCCGCGGCACGACTGGTTCACCCCCGCCGCGCTGGACCTGCTGTTCACCACCCCGTACGCGATCAGCCCGGCGAGCAACCGGGTCGGCGCGCGACTGGTCGGCGCGGCGCTGCCCCGCGCGGTGGCCGGGGAACTGCCCAGCGAGGGCCTCGTCCTCGGCGCGGTGCAGGTGCCGCCCGACGGCCAACCGCTGATCTTCCTGGCCGACCACCCGACCACCGGCGGCTACCCGGTGATCGGGGTGGTGGACGACGTGACGCCGCTCGCGCAGGCCCGTCCAGGGACTACGGTGACGTTCCATGGACCTCAACGCTGACCTCGGCGAGGGATTCGGCATCTGGCGACTCGGTGACGACGAGGCACTGCTGGACCTGATCACCTCCGCCAACGTCGCCTGCGGCTTCCACGGTGGCGACCCGTCCACCATGCACCGCGTCTGCGCCGGCGCCGCCGAACGGGGGGTCGCGGTCGGTGCCCAGGTCGGCTACCGGGACCTCGCCGGCTTCGGGCGGCGGCACATCGCGTACGACTTCGCCGAGCTGCGCGACGAGACGATCTACCAGCTCGGCGCGCTGGACGCGTTCTGCAAGCTGTTCCGCACGCGGGTCCGCTACCTCAAGCCGCACGGTGCGCTCTACCACGCGGCCGCCGGCGACGAGACGCAGGCCGCGGCACTGGTCGCCGCGGTCAACCAGTACGACGGCGAGCTGCCGTTGCTCTGCCCGCCCGGTTCGGTGCTCGCCCAGCTCGCGGCCGGCGCGGGCCTGCGGGTGGTGGCCGAGGGCTTCGCCGACCGCAACTACCTGCCCAACGGCTCCCTGGTGCCCCGCAGTGCCGCGAACGCGCTGGTCACCGACCCGGAGGAGGTGGCCACCCGGGCGGTCCGGATGGCCACCGAGCGGACCGTGGTCGCGGTCGATGGCAGCGTCGTCCCGTGTGCGGTCGAGTCGATCTGCCTGCATGGGGACACCCCGGGCGCGGTGCGCTGCGCCGAGCTGGTCCGAGCCGCCCTCATCGACGCCGAGGTAACCCTCCGCCCGTTCGCCTGACCCCGTTACCCGGCGCCGGCGTCAAGATCCGCGCAACTTCAGGGAAGGAGTCCCCTCAGCCCGCGAGGAGGCGACAGCATCCGGGAAGCTGCGCGGATCTTGAGCAGAAATCAGGCCTCGTCGAGGCCGCGCAGGACCAGGGGGAGGCGGCTGGTGCCGCCGTCGACCACCCGCAGCGGTACGCCCCAGTCCTGCCGGGTCAGGTGGCAGGCCGCGTGCTCGACGTCCGCGTCACAGGTGGCCGCCTGCGCGGTCACCTGGAGCACCCCCTGCGCCACGTCGCCGTTCACCACCAGCCGGCGGGACAGGTCGCTGGTCGTCCCGGCCCCCTCGACCAGCAGCTCGGGCGGGGAGGCCGACACCACCAGCCGGGTCGACGGGCCGTAGGTCTCGTCCAGCTTCTGCCCCGGCGCGGGCGTGAAGATCACGTCGAGGGTGAGCTCGCCGGCCGCCACGTCGGTGGGCTTGCGCTCCAGCTTGTGCCGGGGGCCGTCCACGGTGCTCGCGCCGGCCGCGGTGAGCGCGCCCGGGGCCAGCCGGGTCAGCCGGTGCGCAGCCGACTCGACCACCAGCACCTCGCCCTCGGCGGTGAGCACCACGTCGCTCGGCTCGGCCAGCCCGTCCGCCACCGTGGCGACCTGGTCGGTCGCCGGGTCGAAGCGGCGCACCGCGCCGTTGTACGTGTCGGCGATCAGCACCGAACCGTCGGGCAGCGCGCACACCCCCAGCGGGTGCTGGAGCAGCGCCCGGTCGGCGGGGCCGTCGACGTGCCCGAAGTCGAAGAGGCCCTGCCCCACCGCAGTGTGCATCACCCCGTCCTCGACGTACCGGACCGCACTGGTCTCGCTGTCGGCGATCCACAGCCGGGTGCCGTCGACCGACACCGAGAGGCCGGAGGGCTGGGCCATCCAGACGTCCGGCAGCGGGCCGTCGCGCAGCGCCTCCACCGTCGTGCCGGCGTACATGCCGGCGGTCCGCTTGATCGGGTCGAACCACCAGAGCTGGTGGATGCCGGCCATGGCGATGACGACCTTGTCGTCGTACCAGGCGACGTCCCAGGGCGAGGAGAGGTCGACCGCGCGCGCGTCGTGGGCGTGGTCGTCCACCGTCGAGCGCCACTGCCGGCCGGTGCCGGCGACCGTGACCACCTCGCCGGTGCCCAGCTTCACGCCGCGCAGCAGGTGGTTGACGGTGTCGGCGACGACCAGGTCGTACCCGGCCACCTCGGCGATGTGCGCGGGCAGCAGGCAGAGCCCCTGCGGCTCGGAGAAGGTGGCGCTGCCCGCCGGGCCGTCCGTGTGGCCGCGGGTGCCGGCGCCGATCCGGCGGAGCACCTGCTCGCCGTCGGGGGCCAGCTCGACCAGGGAGTGCCGGGCCGAGTCGGAGACCAGCAGGTTGCCGCCGTCGAGCACCACGGCCTTGCCGGGGAAACGCAGCGCGGTCTCCGGCTCGACCGGCGGCACGTACGGACCCTCGCCCCGGTGCAGGGTGCCCTTCGCCTCGTGGGCGGCGATCAGCTCGTCGACCAGCCGGGCCAGCCCCTCGGCGTGTCCCTCGCCGGCCATGGTGGCGACCACGTACCCCTCGGGGTCGACCACCGAGAGCGTCGGCCAGGCCTTGGCCGCGTACTGCTGCCACATGTCGAGGTCGGGGTCGTCGAGCACCGGGTGGTGCACGCCGTACCGCTCGACGGCCGCCGCCAGCGCCGCCGGGTCCTTCTCGTGCTCGAACTTCGGCGAGTGCACGCCGATCACGACCAGGACGTCGCCGTACTTCTCCTCGAGCGGGCGCAGCTCGTCGAGCACGTGCAGGCAGTTGATGCAGCAGAAGGTCCAGAAATCGAGCAGAACGATCTTGCCGCGCAGGTCGGCCAGGGTGACGGCCTTCCCGCCGGTGTTCAGCCAGCCCCGGCCACGCAGCTCAGGTGCCCGTACTCGTGCGCTCATGCGTTCAGTCTGCCGGACCGGGGGCCGCGATCCGGCCGGCACCCGGCGCGGGGTGGATCACATCCGGAACGGACGACGGCGGGGCCACGGACAATCCGTGACCCCGCCGTCGGGGAACTGTTACTGGCCGGCCGCGGCCGGCTTCAGGCAGAGCACCCGGTCCGCCCCGTCGCCGGGGAGCACCACGTGCGGCTGCGCCGGGTCGCCGCACTTCTCCTTGGCGTCGACCTTCGAGAGGACCTTGAAAGCGCCCTGCTCGCCGCAGTCGACGGCCGCCACGCCGTTGGTGCCGGCCTGCTTGACGCAGGAGCCCACGGCCGGGTTGAACGCAGCCGGCTCGTTGTCGCCGCCGAGCTTGCCGAGCAGCTTGAGCGTGCCGAGCGGGATGGCCAGGATCAGCACCGCCACGATGAGCACGACGGCCAGCACCCGGCCGTTGCGTACCTTCGGCGTGGGCGCCTCGGTCTGCGGCTCGGCCTCCGGCTTGAACGCGTCGAAGCGGCCCTGGTCCGGCTGATTGGCCGGGCCCTGCTGCCAGGCCGGTGGCGCCTGCTGGGGCGGCGGGGGGAACGGGGGCGGGAAACCGCCTGGCCCCGGCTCGCCCATCGGCCCCGATCCGGGTGCGGCGACCGCCGCGCGGCCGCCGCCCGGCGCGCCGTACGGGTCGCCTGGGCCGCTGAACTGCCCGCCGAACGGGTCGTGCGAACCGCCGGGACCACCAGGGGCGCCACCGAACGGGTCGTGCTGACCGCCGGGGCCACCAGGGGGGCCGCCGAATGGGTCGTGCTGACCGCCGGGGCCGCCGGGGGCGCCACCGAACGGGTCGTGCGGACCGCCGGGACCGCCGAACGGATCACTCGGGCCGGTGCCGCCGAACGGGTCGTGGTGACCGCCGGGGGCGCCGTACAGGTCCTGCGGGCTGCCGCCGTGCTCGTCGCTCTGCGGGTGCACCCCATTGACGGGGCGGGTATTGCCGGACGGGTTGGTGAAGGACGGCACGCCGGGCGGGAACGGCGGCGGGCCGGCGGGCGAGGACGGCGGGCCGAACGGCACCGGTGGCGCCTCGGCGAAGCCGTTCGGGCGGTCCGACTCGTCCGTCCGCGACTGCGGGCCGTGCTCGTCGAAGCGCGGGCCCGGCTCCGGGAAGCCGTCCGAGAAGCCGTCCGACCCGGGGGCCTCCTCCGGCTCCGGGCGGCTGGGCCGGCCGTACACCCGGGGCTGCGGGGCCGGTACGCCGCCGGTGTGCAGTGCCTGGTCGGCCGGGGGCGTCACCCGGCTGGCCACCGGCACCGAGGCGCTGGCGGAGACGTGGCCGCCCGCCTCTGGGGAGGTACGCGGGCCCGGCACCATCGGCCCGGCCGGCGACTGCGGATCGTTGTGCGGCGGCTCCGGTGCACCCCAGCCACCCGACTGCTCCGGCTCGTACGGGTCCCGGTCGGCCGGGGCGAACTGCGCGGGCGGCAGGTAGTTGCCGGGCGGCGACGCGGCCAGCGCCGCGCCCGGTACGCGCTGCTCCTGCGGCGGCAGCGGTACGGCGTTGGCCGGGGAGATGCCCGGGCCCGGGGCCGGCTGGTAGATCGGCGGCTCCCCGGGCTGGGTCTCGGTGGCCCGGCCCCACGCCTCACCCGGCGCCCACGGTTGGGCGTCCGGGATGGCCGGCTGCTCCGGGGTCCACGGAGCGGGGTTGTCCTGGTTGCCGCCCCAGGCGGACGGCGAGTCGGGTGGCGTGACCGAGGCGCTGGCCCGGGCCGGCGCCTCCGCCGACGGCCAGGCCCCGGATTCCGGCCGGTCGCCGGGCGTCGGGACGGCGGCGGAGCCCCAGCCGGGCTGCTGGCCGGCCTCGGCCGCCCGCCCCGCGGCCCAGCCGCCGGAGCGGTCCGGGTCGTCGTGGTGCGGGGTGGCCGCCGCGGTCTCCCAGCCGCCCGAGCGGCCCGGGTCGTCCTGGGCCGGCCAGGCGTTCTCGGCCTGCGCCCCGGGTACGGAGACCTTGGCGGCGGCGCGCGCGGCCGGCTCGGCGGGTGCCCAGGCGGGCGCGGCCTGCTCGCCCTGCTGGCCCCAGGCCGGCTGCTCCTCCGGCGGGGCCGCGCCCCAGCCACCCGAGCGGTTCGGGTCGTCGTGCTGCTGGGCGGCGGTCCCGGCGGCCCAGCCGCCGGCGCGGTCGTCCTGCGGGCTGGCCGCGGCGGGCCAGCCGTCCGAGCGTGCCGGGTCGTCCTGCGGTCCGGTGGCCCATGCCTCGTGGGGCGGGGTGGCGGGCGCGGGGACCGAGGCGGCGCCGCGGGCGCCCCCGTCACCGGACTGCGCCCAGGCCGGCTGCTCGCCGTGCGCGGCGGCCGGCGGAGCGGCGGCCCAGGCGGGGCCGCCCGGCGTGGCCCCCCAGGCGGGTGGGCCCGGCTCGGCGGAAGCGCTCGACGGGCCGGCACCCCAGGCGGCCGGCGGCTGCTCCGCGGGCGGAGCCGGTGGGCCGGCGGCCCAGGCGGGTGCGCCCTGTTCCTGGGCTGCCCAGGCGGGTTGTGCGGGGCCACCCCAACCCTCAGCCGGCGGCGGCACCTGCGCGGTGGCTCGGCCGGCGGTCTGGCCGCCCGGCGGCGTCCAGGCGGGGGGCTGGTCGTCCGGCGCACCCCAGGCGGGGGCGGACGGGGCGGGGTGACCGGCTGGCGGGGGCGGGGCCCAGCCGAGGTCGGGAGCGCCGCGGTACCCGTTGTCCTGCTGCGCCGGGCGGTCGCCGTACGGCGCCGGTCCGCCGGCGCCCGACGACGTCTCGCCCGGCTCGTGGCCAGGGCGGTTCGGGGCCTCGGACGTCATGGGAACGCCTCCTCCATCACATGTCGGCCACCGATGCCGATCGGGACCGTCGGCACGGTTGCCGGCGTCGCCGGCAAGTACCGGCCGGGCGGGCTCCCCGCACCGTATCGGGTGGCCGCCGGGAGGCGCCCGGGGGGAGCACCGGTCGTCACTCACCGTGACCGGACTTTGTCGATCGGTTTCTGTCGGTGCGATCGGTCCGGCGGCGGGCGGGGTGGCGACCGAGCCCCACCGTACCGGGCGGTGCGGCGAGGTGGAATCCCGGTGTCAATCGACGTGAAACGCCGAAGACCCGCCCGGGTGACCGGGCGGGTCTTCGAACTGGAGGAGGTGAGGAAAGTAGTTGGAGCGTCAGCTCATGTGACGCTGGGCGATGGCGAGGAGCTCCTCGCGGACCGCGGGGGAGTTGGCGGAGCGCAGCGCCTGCTCGATGGCGCGGGCGCGGCGGTTGGCGTCGCGGCGGGTGCGGATTCGCTCGATCATGCTCATCTGGGTCTCTCCTCCTGGCTATTCGGTTGTCAGCCCCTTGATGTCTCTATTGAACCGCATAACGCCGCCAACTTCCATCGATTATTAGGTGAGCTGAGCCACGTACCGAAGGATCGTAGGTTGGAGCCCATCTCGGACCGATGATTTCGTCTCCCAACGGCAACGGCCGGTGTGCCGGGCGTTCACCCGTGGCACACCGGCCGTTGCCTGGTGCAGCGGACCATCAGGTCCAGGCGAGCAGCGCCGCCTCCGGATCGGCCAGGAAGTCCCCGATGTCGCGGAGGAACTTCGAGCCCAGCTCACCGTCGATGATCCGGTGATCGAAGGAGAGGCCCAGCGTGGTGACCAGGCGCGGCTTGACCTTGCCCTTGTGCACCCACGGCAGCTCCCGTACGGCGCCGAAGGCGAGGATCGCCGACTCGCCCGGGGGCAGGATCGGCGTACCGGTGTCGACGCCGAAGACGCCGACGTTGGTGATGGTCAGCGTGCCGCCGGACATGTCGGCCGGGGAGGTGCGGCCGGCCTTCGCCGTCTGCACCAGCTCGGTCAGCGCGTCCGCCAGCTCGCGCAGCGAGAGCCGACCGGCGTCCTTGACGTTCGGCACGATCAGGCCGCGCTCGGTGGCCGCCGCGATGCCCAGGTTGACGTAGTCCTTCACCACGATCTCGTCGCCGGCCCAGGTCGAGTTGACCATCGGGTGGCGCTTGACCGCCAGCAGCACCGCCTTGGCGACCAGCAGCAGCGGCGAGATGCGGACGTCCCGCCACTCGCGCCGCTCGCGGAGCCGGTCCAGGGCCTTCATCGCGCGGGTCACGTCGACGGTCAGGAACTCGGTGACGTGCGGCGCGGTGAACGCCGAGCGGGACATGTTCTCCGCGGTGAGCTTGCGTACCCCCTTGACCGGGATGCGCTGCTCGCGGTCGGCGCCGAAGCTCGCGGCCGCCGGGGCCGCGGCGGCCAGCGGCTCGGCCGCCGGGGCCGACGCCGCCCGTTGTACGTCCTCCCGGGTGATCGAGCCCAGCGGGCCCGAGCCGGTCAGCGCGGTCAGGTCGATGCCCAGGTCCTTGGCCAGCTTGCGCACCGGCGGCTTGGCCAGCACGGGACCACCGGACCGGCCGGTGCCGTTGACCGCCGGCGCGGCCGGTGCCGGAGCGACCGGCGCGGGCGTCTGTGCCACGGGCGCGGGCGCCGAGGCGGCCGGCGCGGGTCCGGCCTGGGCCGGGATGGCCCCCTTGCGCGGGCGCCGCTTGGCCGGCGCGTTCCGCGGGCCGTAGCCGACCAGCACGGCGGTACGCCCGCCCGGTGCCACGCCGCCGATCAGGCCCGGCTCGACCATGCCCTCCTCGGGCGCGATCTCGACGGCGGCCAGCGACGCCGCCGACGGGGTGGGCAGGCCGGCGGCCGGTGCCCCGGTCGTCGACTCCTCGATCGGCCCGGCGCCCGGGTCGGTGTCGATCGCGATGATCGGGGTGCCGACCTCGACGGTGGCGCCCTCCGGGTGGAAGATCGCCTGCACCTGGCCGGCCCACTTCGCCGGGATCTCGACCGCCGCCTTGGCGGTCTCCACCTCGACGATCGGCTGGTTCAGCTCGATGACGTCGCCCACCTTGACCAGCCAGGCGAGGATCTCGCCCTCGGTCAGGCCCTCACCCAGGTCGGGGAGGTTGAACTCCTTGATCCGCGACATGCCGCTCACCAGCCGAAGGTGCGGTCGACGGCGTCGAGCACCCGGTCGAGGTCGGGCAGGTACTCCTCCTCCACCCGGGCGGCCGGGTAGGGGGTGTCGAAACCGGTGACCCGCAGCACCGGGGACTCCAGGGAGTAGAAGCACTCCTCGGTGATCCGGGCCGCGATCTCGGCGCCGAGGCCCAGGTTGCCCGGGGCCTCGTGGACGACCACGCACCGCCCGGTGCGCTTCACCGACTCGTACGCGGCGGTCAGGTCCAGCGGGGAGAGCGAGCGCAGGTCGATGACCTCCAGCTCCCGGCCGTCCTCGGCGGCGGCGGTGGCCGCGTCGAGGGCGGTCCGCACCATCGGGCCGTACGCCAGCACGGTGGCGTCGGTGCCCGGCCGGGCGACCCGGGCGGCGTGCAGCGGGTACGCGTCGGCCAGCGGGCCGTCCAGCTCGACCTGGCCCTTCTCCCAGTAGCGCCGCTTCGGCTCCAGGAACACGATCGGGTCGTCCGAGGCGATCGCCTGCTGGATCATCGAGTACGCGTCCTGCGGGTTGGCGCAGGTCACCACCTTCAGGCCGGCGGTGTGCGCGAAGTACGCCTCGGGCGACTCCGAGTGGTGCTCGACCGCGCCGATGCCACCGCCGTACGGGATCCGGATGACCATCGGGATCCGGACCTTGCCCTGCGAGCGGTAGTGCATCTTCGCCACCTGCGACACGATCTGGTCGTACGCCGGGTAGACGAAGCCGTCGAACTGGATCTCGCAGACCGGGCGGAAGCCGCGGATGGCCAGGCCGACCGCGGTGCCGATGATGCCGGACTCGGCGAGCGGGGTGTCGATCACCCGCTGGTCGCCGAAGTCCTTCTGCAGGCCGTCGGTGATCCGGAAGACGCCGCCGAGCTTGCCGACGTCCTCGCCCATGATCACGACCTTCGGGTCGTGCTCCAGGGCCTTGCGCAGACCGGCGTTGAGGGCCTTGCCGAGGGTGAGCGTCTCCGTGGCCATCAGTGCGCGCTCCCCTCGAACGACTCCAGGTACTGGGTGAACTGGGCCCGCTGCTCGTCGAGCTCCGGCGAGCCATTGGGGTAGACGTGGTCGAACATGGTCACCGGCTCCGGGTTGGGCATGGCGAGCACCCGCTCGCGCAGGTGCACCGACTCGGCGCGAGCCTGCTCGTCCACCTCGGCGAAGAACGACTCGTCGGCGAGCTGCTGCCTGGTCAGGAACGCCTTCATCCGGGCGATCGGGTCCTTGGCCTGCCAGGCCTCGACCTCACTGGCGATCCGGTAGCGGGTCGGGTCGTCGGAGGTGGTGTGTGCCCCCATCCGGTAGGTGTAGGCCTCGATCAGGCTCGGGCCCTGGCCGTGCCGCGCGTTGTCCAGCGCGTGCCGCGTCACCGCGTACGACGCGAGCACGTCGTTGCCGTCCACCCGGACGCCGGGGAAGCCGAAGCCGCCCGCCCGCTGGTAGAGCGGGACGCGGGTCTGCCGCTCCAGCGGCTCGGAGATGGCGTACTGGTTGTTCTGGCAGAAGAAGACCAGCGGCGTGTTGAAGACGCTGGCCCAGACGAACGCCTCGTTGACGTCGCCCTGGCTGGTGGCGCCGTCACCGAAGTACGCGATCACCGCCTCGCCGTCGTCGCTGCCGGTCTTGCCGTCCATGGCGACACCCATGGCGTACCCGGTCGCGTGCAGGGTCTGCGCCCCGATGACGATCGTGTACATGTTGAACTTGAACTCGTTCGGGTCCCAGCCGCCCTGGTCGACGCCGCGGAACAGGCCGAGCGGCATGATCGGGTCGATGCCGCGGCAGTAGAGGACGCCGTGCTCCCGGTAGGTCGGGAAGGCCATGTCCTGCGCGCGCAGCGCGCGGCCGGAGCCGACCTGCGCCGCCTCCTGGCCCAGCAGGCTGGCCCAGAGGCCCAGCTCGCCCTGGCGCTGCAGCGCGGTGGCCTCGGCGTCGAGCTTGCGGACCAGTACGAGGTCGCGGTAGAGCCCGCGGTACTCCTCGTCGGTGAAGTCCACGCGGTACTCGGTCCCGTCCGGGCCGAGTGCGCTCTCGATCCGCTCGCCCTCGGGCGTGAGCAGCTGTACGAGTTCCGGCTCGCCTGCTACGGCGGCACGCTTGGAACGGGGTGCGGCCCGCCGGCCGCGGCTGGTGACCCCGGGGTCGCCCTTTGCCATCCGTCTCTCCCTGTCTGGTCTGCCGGCGCCGGGGGTGACCCGTGCCGCCGCACATCATGCGCCGCCCGGCTCGAGCCGGGCTGGTCCTGGCGGCCGCGCCTAGCCCCGGTGAGGGTTGCCGCGCGGCGTGAGCCGGGTCCGTGGAGGAACCCGACCCGGGAGCGCCGGCGCCGTTCCGCACCCGCCGCGAGGTGCGCGGAGGTGGCGGCTGCGTTGCCGTCGTGCCTGAATGATTGCAGAGGAGGTGAGTCGGCCCACAGTACGGCCTCCCCTGCCGGTGAAGTTCCGTCTGGTTCGCGACGCATGGGTTTTTTGTCGCGCAAAACCTGCTGCAGCCGACGGACACGAGGTGTGTCGACACGCGGTGATGCCTGGTGAACTGAGCGTGGCTGGTCCAAGCTGACTGGTGTTTCCGGGGGGCATTTGGTGGCCTTTTGTCCACGCTTGGACGAGCGTGCCGCCGGGTCGACGTACGAGGAGTGGGTGGGTGTCCGAGCCAGCAGAGGGTCCCGTGGCTCCGCTCGTCGGCAGCCACCGGGCGGGATACCGCCGGGTGGTCGGGGCGCACCGCGCGCACGGCCTGGGCACCCCGAGCCGGGGCTACCTCTTCACCGTCGCGTTGCTCGCCGGCACCGCGTCCATGCCGATCCTGGCCGCGATCAGCGCCGGGTCGGCGACCGTGGGCAACAGCGCCCTTCCGGACAGCAGCACCGCGTTCATCCCGACCCCCTCGGTCGGCCCGGTGGTCGTCCCGCTGCCCGAGGGCACCCAGCCCCCGGTCCTCCCCAGCCGGACGCCCGTGGCCGACGCCACCAGCCTGCCGGCGGCCCTGGCCGGCACCCCGGCGCTGCGCGACGACAGCGACCTCGGCTCGCGCCGGCGGCCCCAGCCGGCCGCACCGAAACCGCCGCCCACCCGGCCCACGCCGACCGTCTCGCCGCGCCCGTCGCCCTCGCCGTCGCCCTCCGACCCGGCCACGCCGGATCCGACACCGAGCCCCACGGCCGAGCCGACCAGCACCTTCTCCGGGCCGGCCACCGATCCCCCGACCACGCCGAGCGCGGAGCCCAGCGCGACCACGACCCCGGACGCCTCTCCGGCGCCGCCCAGCGCGCCGCCCGAGGAGACGCCCCTGCCGACGCCCCGTCCCACCGCCGACCCGGGCCCGAGCATCACCGCACCGGCCGCCGACCGGAGCCCGTGCAGGGCGTAGCCGCGCCCATCGTGGGCGGGCACGTCGGTGATCGGCCGGGTCCGACGTGGCTGATCGGTCGGGCCCGACGTGGCGGAAGCCGGGTCAGGCCGGGTCGTCGGTGAGGCGGTGCCGGTTCGCCTCGATCCAGGCGTCCAGGGCGGCCGGGTCGTCGGGGTCGACGCCGTCCGCCATGAGCTGGGCGACCGCCGCCGTGGCGGGGCTGCGCCGCTCGCCGGTGCTGTAGAGCCGGGCGAACTCCGGGACCATCTCCTCGATCGCCTCGTCCGTCCGCCGGGCCGCCGCCGCCGGCAGGCCGCGCTGGCGGGCCGCGTACGCCGCCCAGCCGCGCAGCACCCGGGGCAGCATCGCCGCGTCGTCCATGTCCAGCACGGCCCGCCGGTGCACCCAGTCCAGCAGGAACAGCTCGGCCACCGCCGGGCTCCACCGCAGCGGGTCGGCGTCCGGGAAGCTGGCCGCGTGGTCGAGCAGCAGGCCGAGGCAGAAGTGCAGCGAGGCCAGCTCCGCGTCGGCCACCGCGTCCAGGCCGAACCGGGCGGCCTCCGGCGCGGCGAGGAAGGCCCGGACCAGCCGGGTCCGCTCCGCGTCGGTGGCCGGTGGGACGTCCCCGGCGCCGGCTGTCCCGGCCCGGCCGGGCAGGACGGCCAACCGTGCGCCGACCAGCGCCCGGTCGGTGGCCAGGGAGCCCTGGGCGGGTAGTTCCCCGAGGTCGTCGGTGACCGCGAGGTGGCGGGTCACCTCCGCGTGCATCCGGGCCGGGTCCTCGGTGCGGAACCAGGTGAACTCGTCCTCGGTGCAGATCTGCCGGGCCTGCTCGACGATCCGCCCGGCGGGACCGCCGACGAAGACGTCCTTGGTGATGCCGATGTTGTGGTCGACCAGGGCCACCAGGGCGTGCTCCGGGCCGCCTTCGGCGTCGTCGTAGGCGAAGGTGGCCAGGTAGGAGGTCTGGTCGCCGTACACGTCCCCGTACGCCCAGGTGCCGGTGAGGTGCACCCGCCCGAGCTGGCCGGCCCAGGCCGGGGAGTATGCGCCGGGGCGGACCCGGGCGGCGCCCTCGGCCTCCGGCACCAGCGTGGCGAAGACGGCGCGGATGGTGGTGGCGGCGGCGCTGCGGCGGCGGGACGTGGCGGCCAGGAAGCCGGCCACGAACTCGCGGACGGCGGCCTCCCGGTCGGTCTCGGCGACGGCGTAGACGCTGCCCAGCAGCGCGGCGCCGAGCATCTCCGCGTCGAGGGCGGAGTCGAGCCTCGTCACGTCGCGAGCGGCGTGCAGCACCGCCTCGTAGGGGGTCTGTGGCGTGGCCATGCACCGACCCTACGCCGGTCGGCCGCTCCGGACACCGTCCAGCGCGCCCGGGCTCACCGTTGCGCGGCGTCCTCCAGTGCCTGCCGGGCCTCGACGTAGCGGCCCAGCACCGCCCAGACCGGGTCCAGCACGTACTTCTCGCCGATCCGGCCCACCGAGATCAGCAGCCGCTCCTCGGCCCGCCGCCGGGCGCGCCCGGCGGCCCACCGGATCACCGGCCGGCTCAGCGCCGCCACCAGCAGCCCGGCGAGCAGGCCGCCGAGGAGCAGCACGGTCGGCCAGGGCACCTCGCCGAGCCGCGGAGGTTGCAGCGCCGGCAGCCCCAGCGCGCGCAGCGCGTAACCCAGCACCAGCCAGCCCAGCCCGGCCAGCGCGGCGAGGGTGACCAGCCACTGCAGGCCGCCCACCACCCGCCACCAGGTCGGGCGCCGGGTCATCCCCAGGTCGGTGGCGGCCACCGCGTGGTCCAACGCGTCCGGCAGGTCGGCCAGGCGGGACCGGGCCGCCGTGGTCACCGCGGCCGGCCAGGGCGCCGGCAGGTCGGCGGCGGAGCGGTCCACCACCGCGCGGATGGCCAGGTTGAGCGCCGACCGCTGCGCGGCAGTGGCATCGGGTACGGAGGTCGCCGCGACGAGGCATTCCGCAGGCGCGTCGGGATCGCCGCCGGGCAGGTGCAGCCGGCGCAGCGGGTCCGGCCGGAGTTTCCGCCAGCCGCGGACCAGCGGCCAGCCGGTCGCGCCCCCGGCCCGGTGCCGGTACGCCGCCTCGACCGCCTCGGCCACGGTTGGCACGCCGGCCGCCCCGGCCAGCGCCGCGGTCAGCTCCTCCGCCGCCGGGCCGTCCGGGCCGGTACGCGGCGGCTCCGGCCCGACCAGCTCCGCCAGCCCGGCCACCACGGCGTCCACGTCGCCGGCCAGCCGGCGCAGGGCGGCCTGCCGTTCGGCGACCGTCTTCTCCAGTTCGGCGCGCAGCCCGTCCAGCCCGGCCGGGTCCACCGCCACGGTGGGCAGCAGCGGCACCCCGGCCAGCCCGTCGGCGTCGAGCAGCCGGCGCAGGTCGCCCAGCACCTTCGGCAACTCGGCCGGGGGCAGCCGGTCGGCCTGGTTGAGCACGACCACGGTCACGTCCCGGTGCCGGTGGAACTCGCGCAGGTAGCTGGTGTGGATCACGCGGTCCGCGTACTTCTGCGGGTCGACCACCCAGACGACCAGGTCGACCAGGCCGAGCAGCCGGTCCACCTCCAGCCGGTGGGTGTGCTGCACCGAGTCGAAGTCGGGCAGGTCCAGCAGGACCAGGCCGTGCAGGGCCGACTCGTCGTCGCCGTCGAGGGCGCTCTCCCGGACGAACCGGTGCCGGGGCAGCACCCCGATCCAGTCGAGCAGCCGGGACGCACCGTCCGGCGGCCCCCAGACGCAGGCGTGCGCCACCCCGGTGGTCGGCCGTCGTACGCCGACCGGCGAGAGGTCCAGCCGGGCGAGGGCGTTGAACAGACTCGACTTGCCGCTGCCGGTCGCCCCGGCCAGGGCGACCACGGTGTGGTGCCCGGACAGGGCGAGCCGGGTGCCGGCCCGCTCGACCACGGTGTGCGCGGTGACCAGTTGGGCGTCGGGCACCTGGCCGTCCACCGCCTGGAGGAAGCGCTGGACCGCCTGCAGGCGCGCGACCAGGACGTCCGGGTCGACCCGCTGGTCACCCCGGAACGCCTCGCGCATCCGACCGACGATGTTGCTCACCTCGGCCCACCTTCGTCTCCGGCCCGCCTGGCCACGCGGCCTCTCGTCCGGTCCCCGGCCCGGCCTCCCGTCGGCGTGGTCACCGGCGACCATCCTGGTCGACGGCGGGCAGCACCGGCCCATCCGTACGGGTCAGGCCGCTGCGGTGCCGGGCCTTCTCCACCTCGTTGGCGGCCCGGCGCAGGTCGGCACCGGTCTCAGCGGCCGGGCGGGCCGCCTCGGTGCGGGCGAGGAAACGGGCCCCCTCCTCCGCCAGCAGCGCGCCGATCCGGTCGAGCAGATCCTCCCGGGCCTTGGTCGCCAGGTTCCGGACCGCCTGGTCCCCGAAGATCGCCTGCAGCACCGCCTGCCCGGCGACCGCGGTGCCGGCGCCGGTGGCGACCTCCAGCCCGGTCGGGATGAAGGCGGTGGAGGCGAAGACCCCGATCATGACCGCCAGCCCGGTGGCGTTGACCGCGTACGCGGCGGTGCGGGCCACGAAACGGCGGTCCCCGCCCTCGGTCCGGACCAGCTCAAGCACCCCGCGCTGCCAGTCGCGGACCAGCCGCTCGGCGCGCTCGGGCAGGTCGTCGGAGGCGCGGGCGAGTTCCGGTTCGAGCAGCGCCGCCCCGGCCGGGTGCGCCTTCCACCCGGTGTACGCATGCTCCGCCGCCTCGGCGGCCACCCCGCGCAGCAGCGTCACGAGCTGAGACTCGATGGCCGTCCGTAGCTCGGCGGCGGGGGCCGGACGCCCGGTGAACGCGCCGACCACCCGGTCGCGCAGCCGGCTGACCCGGGCTTCCAGGGTGCGGAAGAACTCGCCCGTGCCGACGAACTCCTGCCAGCGGGCCAGCACCTCGCCGCGGAGCAGCCGGCCGTCCCGGAGCCCCTCCGCGACGGTCCGCTCCGCCCCCCGGTACGCCGCCCGTACCCGCTCGTCCAGCGCGTCGGCGGCGGCCACCTGCTCGTCGGCGGCGTCGGCCAGCCCGTCGACGGCGGGGTGCAGGGCGGCCAGCGCGCCGTCCAGGGTCTGCCGGACCACGGCGGAGCGGGCCTCGGCGTCCGCGGCGAGCCGGGCGAACCAGGCGCTCAGCGGGGCGGTGACCTTGTCGGGGAGCAGCCCCTGCCCGTCGACCCAGGTCTCGGGCAGCACGAAGAGCGGCGCGGCGCCCAGGTCCTGGGCGGCGAGCATCTCCGACAGGTGGGCGGCGATCTCGTCGGCCGCTTCCGGTGGCACCCGGTCGAGGACCATCGCGATCACCGTGCCCCGGGCCCGGGCGCTGCGCAGCAGCTCCCAGGGGACGGCGTCGGCGTAGCGGGCGGCGGTGGTGACGAAGAGCCAGAGGTCGGCGGCGGCCAGGAGTTGCCCGGCCAGCGCCCGGTTGGCGTCGACCACCGAGTCGATGTCGGGCGCGTCGAGAAAGGCCAGCCCCGCCGGGAGCGCGGGCGCGGTGACCAGGTGCAGGGTGCCCGGGTGCTCGCTCGGCTCGTTGGTCCGGGTCAGGCCCGGCAGCAGGTCGCCCCGGCGGAACCAGGCGGCGTCGGCCGGGTTGCAGACCAGCACCGGCGAGCGGGTGGTGGGCCGGAGCACCCCGGCGGCGCTCACCCGCGCCTGGACGAGGCTGTTGACCAGGGTCGACTTGCCCGCGCCGGTCGAGCCGCCGACCACCACCAGCAGCGGGGCGTCGAGGCGGGCGAGCCGGGGCAGCAGATAGTCGTCGAGCTGGTTGGTGAGGCCGGCGGCGGCGCGCCCGGCCGGCTCCGCCGAGGGCAGGGTGAGCGGAAACCGCGCCACCCCGATCGCGGCCCGCAGGCCGGCGAGCGCGGCGGGCAGGCCCTCCGCGCCGGTGGCGGGCCGGTCCTCCCCGGCGTCGGATCCGGAGCGGGCTGCGACGGCGGGCGCGCCGGAATGGGTGGCGGAATCGCCATGCGTCGTCACCGCTAAAGCGTGCCCGACCGACGCAAGGGAAGACAACCGGACGGTAATAACGGTCAGGTTGCGTCGGGTCGACTCAACCTCGACTTGCGGTTTGCCGGCCGCGTGGCACTATTGAGTCCGGTCCACTCAACTTGTGGTGCGGTCGCTGCGGGCGACCCGCCGGGCAGCTCGGGGGCAAGGCCCCTGACCTGCTCACCGTTACGAAGCGAGGAAGCGAACATGGCACGTGCGGTCGGCATCGACCTCGGCACGACGAACTCCTGCGTCAGCGTTCTCGAGGGCGGTGAGCCCACCGTCATCGCCAACGCTGAGGGCTCGCGGACGACCCCCTCGATCGTCGCGTTCGCCCGCAACGGGGAGGTGCTCGTCGGTGAGGTCGCCAAGCGTCAGGCGGTGACCAACCCCGACCGGACCATCCGCTCCGTCAAGCGGGAGATCGGCACCAACTGGACCGTCGACATCGACGGCAAGAAGTACACCCCGCAGGAGATCTCGGCCCGCACGCTGATGAAGCTGAAGCGGGACGCCGAGGCGTACCTGGGCGAGCAGATCACCGACGCGGTGATCACCGTCCCCGCGTACTTCAACGACGGGCAGCGCCAGGCCACCAAGGAGGCCGGTGAGATCGCCGGCTTCAACGTGCTGCGGATCGTGAACGAGCCGACCGCGGCCGCCCTGGCGTACGGGCTCGACAAGGGCTCCAAGGAGCAGACCGTCCTGGTCTTCGACCTGGGTGGCGGCACCTTCGACGTCTCGCTGCTGGAGCTGGCCGAGGGCGTCATCGAGGTCAAGTCGACCAGCGGTGACAACCACCTCGGTGGCGACGACTGGGACCAGCGGATCATCGACCACCTGGTGAAGACCTTCCGCGGCGAGCACGGCATCGACCTGTCCCAGGACAAGATGGCCATGCAGCGGCTCAAGGAGGCGGCCGAGAAGGCCAAGATCGAGCTGTCCGCCGCCACCACCAGCAACATCAACCTGCCGTACATCACCGCCGGCTCGGCCGGCCCGCTGCACCTCGACGTGACCCTGAGCCGCGCCGAGTTCCAGCGCATGACGCAGGACCTGCTGGACCGCTGCAAGGGCCCGTTCGAGCAGGCCGTCAAGGACGCCGGGATCAAGATCTCCGACGTCGACCACGTCATCCTGGTCGGCGGCTCGACCCGGATGCCGGCCGTGACCGACCTGGTCAAGCAGCTCACGGGCCGCGACCCGAACAAGGGCGTCAACCCGGACGAGGTCGTCGCCGTCGGCGCCGCCCTGCAGGCCGGTGTGCTCAAGGGCGAGGTCAAGGACGTCCTGCTGCTCGACGTGACCCCGCTGAGCCTGGGCATCGAGACCAAGGGCGGGATCTTCACCAAGCTCATCGAGCGCAACACCACCATCCCGACCAAGCGCTCCGAGGTCTTCACCACGGCGGACGACAACCAGCCGTCGGTGCTGATCCAGGTGTTCCAGGGCGAGCGGGAGATCGCGGCCTACAACAAGAAGCTCGGCACCTTCGAGCTGACCGGCCTCCCGCCGGCGCCGCGCGGCGTGCCGCAGATCGAGGTCACCTTCGACATCGACGCCAACGGCATCGTCAACGTGCACGCCAAGGACCTGGGCACCGGCAAGGAACAGAAGATGACGATCACCGGCGGCTCGTCGCTGCCGAAGGACGACATCGAGCGGATGCGCCGGGACGCCGAGGAGCACGCCGACGAGGACAAGCGGCGCCGCGACGAGGCGGAGACCCGCAACCTGGCCGAGGCGCTCCAGTGGCAGACCGAGAAGTTCCTCGCCGAGAGCGGCGACAAGCTGCCCAGCGAGAACCGGGACCAGCTCAACGAGGCCCTCGGCGAGCTGCGCAGCGCCCTCGGCGGCCAGGACATCGACAAGATCAAGGCGGCCCACGAGCGGCTGGCCCAGGTCTCCCAGCAGGCCGGTTCGCTGCTCTACTCGCAGCAGCAGGGCGAGCAGGGTGCGCCGGGCGCGGCCGGGCCGGGCGCCGGTGCGACGGGTGGCGCGCAGGCCGGTGGCGCGCAGGCCGGCGGCGCCGACGACGTGGTCGACGCGGAGATCGTGGACGAGGACAAGAAGTGACCTTTCCGTCCCGGACACGTACGCACGGCAGAAGGATGAGGTAGCCGCATGACGGAGAAGCCACGAGCGGCCGACCCGGGCTCCACCGGGTCGGCGCCGGGTGGCTCGGCGACCGCCGGGCAGGGCGCCGGCGACGAGCCGCGGATCGTCATCCGAGACAAGCGCAAGATCGGCAAGACCACCGAGCAGCCCGCGGCCGACCCTGCGGCCGCGGACGCCGCGGCCGACGCGCCCGCCGAAGGGCTGGTCGAGGAGACCGAGGTCGTGGTCGACGAGATCGAGACCGAGGCGCCGGTCTCCGGACCGCCGGTGGTCGACGCGCCGGCCGAGCCGACCGAGGAGGCCGAGGAGGTCGTCAAGGCGGGCGGCCCGCTCGGCGCCGAGCTGGAGGCGCTCCGGGCCGAGCTGGACGAGCGGACCCGAGACCTGCAGCGGGTGACGGCCGAGTACGCCAACTACCGCAAGCGGGTCGACCGGGACCGCAGCCTGGTCCAGGAGCAGGCGACCGGCTCGGTGCTGACCGCGCTGCTGCCGATCCTCGACGACCTGGACCGGGCCCGCGAGCACGGCGACCTGGTGGGCGGGTTCGGCTCGGTGGCCGAGCAGCTCATCACCACGCTGGGCAAGTTCGGCCTGACCGCGTTCGGCGAGCAGGGCGACCCGTTCGACCCGACCCGGCACGAGGCGGTGGCCCACCAGACCTCCGCCGACGTGACCGAGCCGACCTGCGTGCAGGTCATGCGCCGGGGCTACCAGCTCGGCGAGCGGCTGCTGCGGCCGGCCCTGGTCGCGGTCGCCGATCCGGAGTAGTAGTGCCGACCCGTGACGTCCCGCCCGCCCACACCGGGCGGGCGGGACGACCGGGGGACGTCCCGTGGAAGGGGGTGGACGGATGAGTTCCAAGGACTGGATCGAGAAGGACTACTACGCCGCGCTGGGCGTGGAGAAGTCCGCCTCCTCCGACGAGATCAAGAAGTCGTACCGGAAGCTGGCCCGGGAGTCGCACCCGGACCACAACCCCGGTGACCCGAAGGCCGAGGAGCGGTTCAAGGCCGTCTCCGAGGCGTACGCAGTGCTCGGCGACGAGAAGAAGCGCCGCGAGTACGACGAGATGCGGTCGCTGTTCGGCTCCGGCGCGTTCCGCCGCAACGCCCGCGGCGGGGGCCAGCCGGGCGGCATGCCGTTCGACGTCTCCGACCTGTTCGGCGGGGCGGCCGGCGGCGCCGACACCCGGTTCGGTGGCGGCGGGTTCACCGACCTGTTCAGCTCGATCTTCTCGGGCGGCGGTGGCGGTGGCGGTGCGGCCCGCGCGCGCGGCCCGGCGCGGGGCCGGGACGTCGAGGCCGAGGTCGCGCTCGACTTCGAGGACGCCGTACGCGGCGTCACGCTGCCGCTGACGCTGCGCGCTCCCGGGGTCTGCGACACCTGCCACGGCAACGGCGCGAAGCCGGGCACCCAGCCGGTGGCCTGCCCGGTCTGCCACGGCGCCGGGGTGACCACCCGCAACCAGGGGTCGTTCAGCTTCTCCGAGCCGTGCCGCAACTGCCAGGGCGTCGGCACCATCGTCGAGGAGAAGTGCCCGGAGTGCCACGGCACGGGCGGGGTCACCAAGACCCGCACGCTGAACGTGCGCTTTCCCGCCGGGGTGGCCGACGGCCAGCGCATCCGGCTGGCCGGGCGGGGCGAACCCGGCGAGCGCGGCGGCCCGGCGGGCGACCTGTTCGTCCACGTGAAGGTCCGCCCGGACGAGCTGTTCGGGCGCACCGGGGACGACCTGACCCTGACCGTGCCGATCACGTTCGCGGAGGCGGTGCTCGGCACCGACCTGCGCGTACCGACCCTGGACGGGACGGTGACCCTCCGGGTGCCGCCGGGTACTCCGAGCGGTCGGGTGCTGCGGGCCCGGGGCAAGGGCGTCGTACGCAAGGACGGCCGCACCGGTGACCTGCTGGTCACCCTCGACGTGGTGGTCCCCGCGAAGGTGTCGGACGAGGCGCGGACGGCGCTGGAGGCGTTCGCGGCACAGACCCCGCCGGCCGCGCGGGAACATCTCGACGCCCGAGTGCGTCGGTTCAGTTGACCGGTGAAGGCAGCGGAGGTGAGCGGGGATGTCGCAGGAGTTCGTCGGCTCGGGTGACCCTGCCTACGAGGCCAAGGTCCTGATGATCTCGGTCGCGGCGCGGATGGCGGGGATGCACCCGCAGACCCTGCGCCAGTACGACCGGCTGGGCCTCGTGCAGGCCGGCCGGGCGGCCGGCGGCGGTCGCAGGTACAGCGTCCGGGACGTGGTGCTGCTCCGCGAGGTGCAGCGGCTCAGCCAGGACGACGGCATCAACCTGGCCGGGGTCAAGCGGATCATCGGCCTGGAACGGCTGCTGGAGGAGGCCCAGCAGCGGGTGGCCCGGCTGGAGGCGGAGCTGGACGCCGCGTACCACCGGATCGCCGAGTTGGAGTCGCTGGGCCGGTTCTCCCGCGGCGACCTCGTGCCCACCAACCGCACCTCGACGGCGCTGGTCGTCTGGCGGCCCCGCCGCACCGGCGACCGCTGATCCCACCCCCTTCGCCGCCCACCGACGCGGGCCGGCGCGTGCCCCGACCGGCCGCGCCGGCCCTTGCCGTATCTGACCCCCATTCCGGCGCGCCACGGCCCGCCGCGCCGTCGGTGGAACACCACGTACGTCTCAGCGGGCCGGAGGCCTCCATGGCGTTCCACCCGCGGTCGCGGGGTTGGGGAAACGGGATGCGGGAGCTGGGTGGGCCGCTAAGCTGTGAATCAGGCCCAACCAACTCAATCCGGACTCCGAACTTGGCAGGGGGAGCCATGACGGAAACGGCGAAGAAGGTGGCGCAGGAGGCGGAGGACCGGCTGGAGAAGGTGGCCGCGAACATCCGCGAACGGTTCGATCGGGTCGCCCAGGGCAGCTTCACTGACAAGATCAAAGAAGGTCGCTTCGCCGACCAACTGGACCACGGCGTCGACCGGGCCAGAGCCGACGAGCGGCGCAAGAAGCAGGGCGGATCGACGTGACGATCCGTCGACGAACGGGCCGGGACCCACGGGGGGTCCCGGCCCGTTCGCCGTCCATAACGTGCGGGCCGGGATGCGGTGATGCCGCGAGGGGGTCCCGGCCCGTTCGCCGTGGCATGACGTGCGGGCCGGGATGCGGTGATGCCGCGAGGGGGTCCCGGCCCGTTCGCCGTCTTGACTAGAGCCGGCGGTTCTCCCGCACCAGGCCGCCCTCGCACCAGTCGCGGTAGACGAAGAGGTCCGGCCGGGCGAGCAGCACCCGGCTGTTGTGCGCCCAGTTGCGCATCAGCTCGTCCCCGGTCCGCTCGGCCTGCTCGACGAGCTTGCGGAAACGGCGCTTGGGGTGGGCCCGGAAGTTCGTCCGGATGCCGTCGGCGGCGTAGATGTAGAGGCAGTGCAGGGCGAACCGGCGGGCCGGGCAGGCCGTGTCCATGGCCAGTTCGAAGAGCGTCTGCACCAGGTGGTCACCGGCGACCAGCAGGTCCCAGTCCGGGGGCATGGAGGTCAGCGGTACGGAGTCGGGGTGGTACGCCCACGCCCGCAGCTCGGCCGGCGAGGGATCTACGGGGTTGGCGAAGCCGTGGAACGTCGACTCCTGCACGCTCACCGGCCAACCTTCCGTTTCCGCTGGCGGGGGCACCCGGCCACCCGCGGACGCTGGCTGCTGGGGCGACACGGTAACGCGGTTCCGCGCACCGGCGGTAGGCCTTCCCGGAAGCAATTCGGCAACCGTTGGCCGGGCCGGGTCCACCGTACGGTCGACCCGGCCCGACCAGGTCAGTCGGGTGCCGCCACCGGGACGGGCCGCCGGGCGGCGGTGCGCTGGCGCAGCCAGCGCTTGAACCAGGGCAGGTCGGGCAGCCGGGCCAGCATCGGCCCGGTCACCACGGTGATCAGCACGTAAGCGGTGGCGAGCGCCGCCAGCTTGGGTTCGACCGGGTGCGCTGCGGCGACGGCGAGCCCGGCGATGACGATGGAGAACTCGCCGCGCGGGGTGAGCGCGAAGCCGGCCCGCCAGCGACCGGGCTCGGCGATCCCGGCCCGCCGGGCGGCCAGCCAGCCGGTGAGCAGCTTCGTCCCCATGGTGACCACGGCCAGCCCCAGCGCCGGCAGCAGCACCGGGGGCATGTCCAGCGGGTTGGTGACCAGCCCGAAGAACACGAAGAAGACCGCGGCGAACAGGTCCCGCAGCGGGGAGAGCAGCTCGGTCGCGTGGTGTGCCACCGGGCCGGAGAGGGCGATGCCGACCAGGAACGCCCCGACCGCCGCGGACACCTGGAGCTTGGCCGCGACGCCGGCGACCAGCAGGGTCAGGCCGAGCACCCCGAGCAGCAGCGCCTCGGGATCCTTCGCGGAGAGCGCCGAGGAGATCAGGTGGCCGTACCGGATGGCGACGAACAGCACGGCGACCACCGTGAGCACCGCGACGGCGAGCGCCACGCCGCCCTTGACCAGGCCGACGCCGGCGAGCAGCGCGGTGAGTAGCGGCAGGTAGAGGGCCATCGCCAGGTCCTCGATGACCAGGACGGAGAGGATCACCGGGGTCTCCCGGTTACCGACCCGGCCGAGGTCGCCGAGGACCTTGGCGATCACCCCGGACGAGGAGACCCAGGTGACGCCGGCGAGCACCACGCCGGCGATCCAGCCCCAGCCGAGCAGCAGCGCGAAGGCGAAGCCGGGCAGCGCGTTGAGCACCGCGTCGATCAGGCCGGCGGGGGCCGCCGAGCGGAGGTTGCCCACCAGTTCGTTGGCGCTGTATTCCAGGCCGAGCATGACCAGCAGCAGGATCACGCCGATCTCCGCGCCGACGGCGAAGAACTCCTCGCTGGCGTTGAGTGGCAGCAGGCCGCCGTGGCCGAAGGCGAGCCCGGCGAGCAGGTAGAGGGGGATGGGCGAGACGCCGAACCGGCGGCTGAGCCGGCCGAGCAGGCCGAGCAGGAGCAGCAGCGCGCCGACCTCGACGAGCAGAGTTGTGGTTTCGTGCATCCGCGTCAGCCGTCCGGGTCGGTGTCGGCGAGAATCGCGCTCACCCCGTCGAGGCCCTGGCGGGTGCCCACCACGACCACGACGTCACCGGCCGCGAAGCGGAAGGTGGGGGCCGGCGAGACGATGACCTCGCCGTCCCGCAGCACCGCCACGATGGAGGCGCCGGTGCGGGTACGCGCCTTCGTGTCGCCCAGCCGCTTGTTGACGTACTTCGAGCCGGCCGTGATGGCGATCTGCTCGGTGAGCAGCCCCGCGGCCTGCTCGCGCAGCCCGGAGAGCTGGCCGAGCAACAGCGACGCGCCGAGGATGTCGGCGAGCGCTTCCGCCTCGTCGTCGGTCAGCGGGATGTCCGCCTGACAGGAGTCGGGATCGTCCGGGTCGTAGAGGACCAGGTCCCGGCGGCCATTGCGGTGGGAGACCACGCCGACCCGGCGGCCCGATTCCGTCACCAGGTCGTGACGTACGCCGATCCCCGGTAAGGCAGTCTGTTCGACACGTACTCGCACCCAGGTGAGGCTACCCGGTTGGAGCTTGGATGGATTCTGCAAGATCCCGCCGCCTGGTCGCCCTTCTGCTGCTGCCCGCGCTGACGGCCTGCTCGATCGGCGACGTCCGCCGGCCGCCGCCGAACCGGGCGTCCGCGTCACCCCGGCCGTCCGCGACCGCGCCGCCGGTCGCCGACGTCGACGAGGTACGCCACGTGCAGGTCGCCGTCCCCGACCGGTACGACCCGCCGTTCGTCGAGTTCGTCGACGCCGACCAGGCGTACGCCCTTTTCGCCACCTGCGACGGCCGGCCGCCCGGCCGGGACTGCCCGGCGCTGCTCTTCGCCACCCGGGACGGTGGGCAATCCTGGCGGTCGCTGCCGCATCCCCGGCCGGTCGCCGAGAGCCAGCAGCTGTACGCCCCGCAGGGCCTGCTGGTGCTCGGCGCCGAACCGTTCGGCTGGTACGCCTCGACCGACGGCGGCGTCACCTTCACCCACCACCTGGGCGCCGCGCCGCCGCCGATGTTGGTGGGTGCCGACGGCCGGTTCCAGGTGACCGAGGACGCCGGCAAGGTGGCCCGCTGGGACGGGCGGCGGCTGCGACCGTTGGCTGCCCAGCCCGGACTGCCGGTCGTAAACACGGTGCGCGAGGTCGGCGGCATGTTGATCGCGGCGGGCGCGGCCGACGGCCGCCCGTACGCCGCGGTCTCGATGGACCAGGGACGGAGCTGGCAGCGGACGCCGGTGCCGGCGCCCGACGGCGAGGTGGGTGTGCTGCGGGTGACCCGCTCGCCCGACGGCGAGGCCTGGCTGGTCGGGGAGCGGCCGGACCGGACGGGCTTCCCGGCGCTCTGGCGCTACCGGGGCAACTGGGCGCTGGTGCGTGCCGACGGCCATCCGGACCGGATGCGCTCGGTGGCCCCCGTGGGGGCCGGGCGGCTGGCGGTGACCGGGCCGGACGGCGTGGGGGTGGTGGTCGACGGCCGGTACGAGCCGGTCGACTGGCCGGTCGGCCCCGAGCACTACCTGTCGCTGCTGGCCGACGGCACGCTCGCGGCCCGCGCCCCAGACGAGATGGTGCTGGCCGTCGGCCCGGTCGGTGCCCGCCGGTGGATCCGGGTGGTCGTGGCCGGCGACTGACGGCTCGGCCTCCGGGGTTGCCGCCGCTGTCCCGGGCGGCGCTCCGGCGACCCGTACCTGTGGTGGTGGCGTCCTTTGGAGCTGAATCGCTTGCTCGATCGGCTAGCTGAGGCGGATCTCTTCGCCCTACTCAGGCTTGGCGACGAAGACTCCGACGCCTTCGAGGGTCTCGGTCAGACCGGTCGCGCGCAGGATCATCATCGCCTTGCCGACCACGGTGTCCGACACGCCGTATTCCTTGCACAGCTGTGACCGGCTTGGCAGCTTGGTGCCGGGCGGCCACTCTCCCGAATCGATCTTGCTCTTCAGCTCGTCTGCGAGCACCTGGTACTGCTGCTTGGGCATACACACTCCCCGGATGGCATGCCCATTCGATCACGTAGCAACCTCCAACCTCAAGCAATCGTGGGTTGGTCGTTGACCTACAACCGCTACCGATTGTAGGTTCCCTGTGAACGCTTCCGGATGGCACTGGGGCGCTCATCTGGTCGGGACGGGCATCCCCCGTGGTCCGTCCCGACCTCGCGGATCTGGCCTACTGTCCGCCGCTGGCCGCCGAGCAGGGCTGCGGTGGCAGGACGGGCGGCCCGGCCGATCAATGGTGCTTGGCTGGGCCGCTGCCTCCGCCTCGGTCACTGATGTCGAGAAGGGATCAGCATCGTGCGCAACTTCCTGCGACCCCGGTCGAAGCGCCGGAACGCCGGTCCGCTTACCAGCCGCCGCCCGGCGCGTACCGCTCGACGTCGTACCTCCCGCTGCGCCCGTGGCAGGTGCGGAGCCGTACCTTCGCCATCCGCCGGCGCGGCCTGGACCCGGTCGAGGTAGCCGCGTTCCTCGACCGGGTCGCCAGCGACCTCGCTGCCGCCGAGGCCGAGGTGATCCGGAGCCGGGCTGAGACGGCCCGGATCAAGAACGCGCTCCGCGAGTGGCAGTCCCGCCAGGCTCCTGGGATGCGCGACCTGGCCAGGCAGCCGTGACCGGCCGCTACGTGATCCACCTGCCGGTCCGGGCACCCGACCTGGCCCGCGCGAAGATGCTCGGCCGGACGGCAGGCCGCTCCCTGGCCTTCCTCGCGGCCGTCGACCTCGGCGGGATCACCGTCTCGACCGAGGACAATCAATGCGTACGTCACTGGGTCTTCTGTGACCGCAAGCTCGACGGCGGCCGGCGTTGCGTCCTGCGCGCCGACCATGAAACCCCCTGCACGGCCCGCCTGCCCCGCTGACCCGGCCAGCACGCCGTGCCCGGCCGGGAGGGGTCTCCGGGCCGGGCACGTGAGCGGCTGGTGCTCAGCGAAGCGAGGCGAAGAACTCTCGGATGTCGCCGACCAGCACGTCGGTCGCCTCGTGGGCCGCGTAGTGCCCGCCGACGTCACCGCGCCCCTCGACCTCGGTCTGATACGCCGTCCACCGCACGATGTTGCCGTGGTCCCGCTCGGCGAAGCGGCGGATCGACTGGAAGTCGCCGGGGAACATGGCCAGCGCGGTCGGCGTGGTGGTCGGCCCGGTCGGGTGCTCGGCGGTGTGCGCGTCCTCCCAGTAGAACCGCATCGACGAGGCGGCCGTGCCGGTGAACCAGTAGATCGCCACGTTGGCCAGGATGAAGTCGGCGTCCAGGCTCTCGTCGAAGAGCTGCGCGTTCCAGGCGAGCAGCCCGACCGGCGAGTCGGCCAGCGCGAACGCCAGGGTCTGTGGCTGCTGGCTGTGCACCTGGTTGAAGGAGAACTTGTTCTCGTAGAACCACTGCAGGTGCTTGAGTGCGGCCTGGTCGGCCTCGGAGAGTCCGGCGAACTCGGCCGGGTCGCCGGACGGGAACGAGAAGAGCTGGGTGACGTGCACGCCGAGCACGTGCTCCGGGTCGATCCGGCCGACCTCGGGCGACACCAACGAGCCACCGTCGTTGCCGACCGCGCCGTAGCGGTCGTAGCCGAGGCGCGCCATCAGCTCCGCCCAGGCGTGGGCGGTGCGGTAGCGGTTCCAGCCGGCGCTGCGGGTCGGGCCGGAGAAGCCGAAGCCGGGCAGCGACGGGATGACCAGGTGGAACGCCGGCGACTCCGGGTCGGCCGGCTCGGTCAGCGGGGCGATCACGTCCAGGTATTCGACCACCGAGCCGGGCCAGCCGTGGGTGAGCACCAGCGGGATGGCGTCCGGCCGGGCGGACCGGACGTGCAGGAAGTGGATGTCCTCGCCGTCGATCTCGGTGACGAACTGCGGGTACGCGTTGAGCCGGGCCTCCACCGCCCGCCAGTCGAACGTCGCCAACCAGTGGTGCACCAGCTCACGGACCCGGTCGGTCGGCATGCCGTACGCGTCGCCGGCGCCGGGCAGCTCCCCGGGCCAGTTGACGCGGCGCAGCCGGGCGGCCAGGTCGTCGAGCGCGGCCTGCGGGATCTCGACGCGGAACGGGCGGATGGCGGTGCTGGGCATGCGCTGCTCCTTTAGAACGGAATGCTTCGTTCCGTTTCACAGTAGCAGAGCGGAACGATCCGTTCCACTGCTAGTCTGGAGTCATGCCGAACCCGACCGAGGCTCCCCAGCTCCCCGGCCGTCGCGCCCAGGCCGCCCGGAACGACGCGGTGATCCTGGAAGCCGCCCGCGCGGTCTTCCTGGACGATCCGAAGGCGCCCATCGCCGCCGTCGCCGAGCGCGCCGGCGTCGGCATCAGCGCCCTCTACCGCCGCTACGCCGGCAAGGAGGACCTGCTCCGCAAGCTCTGCCACGACGGGCTGCGGCGCTACATCGCGGTGGCCGAGGAGTCCGCCGCCGACCCGGACGGCTGGCGCGCCTTCGCCGGGTTCCTGGAGCGCGTCGTCGATGCCGACGTGCACTCGCTGACCGTGCAGCTCGCCGGCACCTTCGCGCCGACCGAGGAGATGGGGCGGGACGCGGTGCGCTCCGGCGAGCTCACCGCGGAGTTGGTCGAGCGGGCCAGGGGCACCGGCCGGCTCCGCGCGGACGTGGTGGTGCAGGACGTCGGGTTGCTGCTGGAGGGGTGCGCCGCGATCCGCGTACCCGATCCGGATCGGACCCGGCAGTTGCGTCGCCGGCACCTGGCGCTGCTGCTGGCCGGTCTCGCGGTGACCGAGCCGCCGCTGCCCGGGCCGCCGCCGGCCGCCGGGGAGTTCGACTGGCGGTGGCGACGCTCCGAGTGAGCCAGCTCACACCGCTGGAGTTGAGCGGAATAGACTCAACTCTGGTTGTGTCGTTCCCAGTGGACACGCCGATCCGGGGGAGCCCATGAACACGGAACGCCTCACCACCAAGAGCCGCGAGACCATCACCGGCGCCGTCGCGCTGGCGAACCAGCGCGGCCACGCCACCGTGGAGCCCTGGCACCTGCTGCTGTCGCTGCTGGACACCGAGGGCTCGACCGCTGCCGGCCTGCTGCGCGCCGTCGGGGCCGACCCCGCCGAGCTGCGTCGGGTCGCCCAGCGCTCGGTCGACGCCCTGCCCGCCGCGCGCGGCTCCAGCATCGCCGAGCCCACCCTGGCCCGCGAGTTCGTCAACGCCATCGGCGCCGCCGAGCAGATCGCCCGGCCGTTGGGCGACGAATACACCTCGACCGAGCACCTGCTGGCCGGCCTGGCCCGGGTGGGCGGCGCGGTCTCCGTCGCGCTGAAGAACTCCGGCGCCACCGAGGAGAACCTGGTCGCCGCCTTCCCGACCGTCCGCGGCGGGGACCGCCGGGTCACCACCGCCGACCCCGAGCAGACCTACCAGGCCCTCGCCAAGTACGGCGTGGACCTGACCGCCAGCGCCCGCGAGGGAAAGATCGACCCGGTCATCGGCCGGGACTCCGAGATCCGCCGGGTGATCCAGGTGCTGTCCCGGCGTACCAAGAACAACCCGGTGCTGATCGGTGAGCCGGGCGTCGGCAAGACCGCGATCGTCGAGGGTCTGGCCCAGCGGATCGTCGCCGGTGACGTGCCCGAGTCGCTGCGGGACAAGAAGCTCGTCTCGCTCGACCTCGGCGCCATGGTGGCCGGCGCGCAGTACCGCGGCCAGTTCGAGGAGCGGCTGAAGTCCGTGCTGGAGGAGATCAAGAACTCCAACGGGCAGGTCATCACCTTCCTCGACGAGCTGCACACCGTGGTCGGCGCCGGCAAGGGCGAAGGCTCGATGGACGCCGGCAACATGCTCAAGCCGATGCTGGCCCGCGGTGAGCTGCGGATGGTCGGCGCGACCACGCTCGACGAATACCGCGAGCACATCGAGAAGGACCCGGCGCTGGAGCGCCGCTTCCAGCCGGTGCTGGTCGGCGAGCCGACCATCGAGGACACCATCGGCATCCTGCGCGGCCTCAAGGAGCGCTACGAGGTGCACCACGGCGTACGGATCACCGACGCCGCGCTGGTCGCCGCCGCCTCCCTCTCCGACCGCTACATCACGGACCGGTTCCTGCCCGACAAGGCGATCGACCTGGTCGACGAGTCCGCGTCCCGGCTCCGGATGGAGATCGACTCCCGGCCGGTCGAGGTGGACGAGATCGAGCGGGCGGTCCGCCGGCTCGAGATCGAGGAGATGGCGCTGGCCAAGGAGCCGGACGCCGCCTCCGCCGAGCGGCTGGATCGGCTGCGCAAGGAGCTGGCCGACAAGCGTGAGCAGCTCACCGCCCTGTCCGACCGGTGGAAGCTGGAGAAGGACCACATCACCAAGCTCTCGACGGCCAAGGAGGAGCTGGAGCGGCTCGGCGGCGAGGCCGAGCGGGCCGAGCGCGACGGCGAGCTGGAACGCGCCGCCGAGCTGCGGTATGGCCGGATCCCCGCCCTCAATGCCGAGCTGAAGCAGGCCGAGGAGGAGCTGGCCCGGCTCCAGGCCGACGGCGCGATGCTCAAGGAGGAGGTCGGCGCGGACGACATCGCCGCCGTGGTCGCCTCCTGGACCGGCATCCCCGCCGGCCGCCTGCTGGAGGGGGAGACCGCCAAGCTGCTCCGGATGGAGGAGTCGCTGGGCTCGCGCGTGGTCGGCCAGTCCGAGGCGGTCGGCGCCGTCGCCGACGCGGTCCGCCGCGCCCGGGCCGGTGTCGCCGACCCGGACCGTCCGACCGGCAGCTTCCTCTTCCTCGGCCCGACCGGGGTCGGCAAGACCGAGCTGGCCAAGGCACTCGCCGAGTTCCTCTTCGACGACGAGCGGGCCATGGTCCGCATCGACATGAGCGAGTACGGCGAAAAGCACTCCGTCGCCCGCCTGGTCGGTGCCCCGCCCGGGTACGTCGGCTACGAGGAGGGCGGCCAGCTCACCGAGGCGGTGCGCCGCCGGCCGTACTCGGTCGTGCTGCTGGACGAGGTGGAGAAGGCCCACCCCGACGTCTTCGACGTGCTGCTCCAGGTGCTCGACGACGGCCGGCTCACCGACGGTCAGGGCCGCACGGTGGACTTCCGCAACGCGATCCTGATCCTCACCTCGAACCTGGGGTCGTCGGTGATCAGCGACCTGACGCTGACCGAGGAGCAGCGCCGGGAGGGCGTCCTCGCGGTGGTCCGGTCGCACTTCAAGCCGGAGTTCCTCAACCGCCTCGACGACATCGTGGTGTTCGCCGCCCTGCAGGGCGAGGACCTGCGGGCCATCGTCGACATCCAGCTGGACCGGATGCGCCGCCGGCTGGCCGACCGCCGGCTCGGCCTGGCGATCACCGACGCGGCCCGGAGCTGGCTCGCCGAGCACGGCTACGACCCGATCTACGGGGCCCGCCCGCTGCGCCGGCTGGTGCAGTCGGCGATCGGCGACCAGCTCGCGAAGGCGCTGCTGGCCGGCCAGATCCGCGACGGCGACACGGTCAAGGTCGACCTGGCCGACAGCAAGGAGGGTCTGGCCGTCACGGCCGCCTGACCCGTCCACCCGGCCCCGCCCCACCGCTGGGGCGGGGCCGGCCCTGCTTCTGGCCGCGTCCCGCCGCGTCTCGGCTCGCGCCGGTTGTTGCGACCAGCGACAACTTCCCGATCAACGGGTAGCAGGTGGGGCGTTCGGGGAAAGGATGGAGACATGGTGGGGACCGGAAAGGACCGGGAGCTGGACGCGGCCGTCGAGGAGTTGGCCCGGGCGGACACGCTCGCGTTCGGCGGGGTCGGCTTCGCGGGCACGCTGCTGCCCGAGACCGAGGCGTACCGGCGGGTCGAGCAGGCGCTGGACGAGCATCCCGACGCTGCCCGCAAGCAGGTCGACTGGCTGCTCAACCACGGGTCGCCGGCCGGGAAGGCGTACGCCGCCACGCTGCTGGATCAGGCCGACGCGGCGGCGGGGCGCGCGGCCTGGACGAAGCTGCGGAACGACGAGGCGCAGTTCACCACGTTCACCGGCTGCCTCATGGGCCGGGCCAGCCTGCGCGAGTACGCCACGGAACGCCTCGCCGGACGGTGACCACCGGTCGGCCGGAAAGGGGACTCCGGAAACCGGTGGGTGCCCGTAGCTTGCCGGGATGACCTTGACCGCCGCCCCGCCGGCCCGCCCACCCCGCCCCACGGCCGTCACGACCGCGTCCTGGATGCAGCTCGCCGCGGCGGCCCTGCTGCTGGTGGCGGCCGGTCTGTTGGTGTGGCACGCGATCTGGTGGGACGGCGAGATCGACCACGCGGCTCGGCTGGTGCCTGATGCCGACCCGGCCGAGGTGGACGGTGAGCGCTTCGGCAACGTCATGATGTCCTGCGTGCTGGGTGTGCCGGTGCTGCTGTTCGCGGCCCTCCTCGGCGTCGCCGCCTGGGGCGTTCGACGGGGCAGCAACGGCGCCCGGATCGCCGTCTTCGTGGCCGGCGGCCTGCAACTGCTGGTCGGCGTCGGCCAGGGCTGCTGCGCGGGTGCGGCGCTGCCGTTCTTCTTCGCGTTCGGCGCCCCGATGGAGGCGGGAGACGTGCCCCCCGAGTTCCTTCCCGAGGAGTCGACGTTCAGCCAGACTCTCTACGGCACCGATCCACAGGGGGACCTCTTCTTCGCCGGCGGCGGACTGATCGCGCTGCTGGTCCTCGGTCTCACCGTCACGGCCGTCGTGCTGTTGGCGCTGCCCACGTCCCACCGGTGGTTCGTGCCGCAGGCCGCCGAACCACCCCGCCTGCCAGCCGGCTATCCGGCGCCGTCCGCCTTCCTGCTGCCGCCCGGCTACATGATCTGCCCCGATCCCCGGGTCCACGGCGTGCCGGGGCAGTACGGTCCGGCCGCCCCGGGCCCGGCCGCGCCCGCCGCGCCCATCGATCCCGCCGCGGCGCCCGGCGGGCCGCCCACCGATCCCACCCAGGGGGTGAGCGACGCCGGGTAGCTGACCGCACACTCAGCGAACGGCGTTTCGGCCGGCGTGCCTCCGGTTGTTACCGTCTCCGCCGAGCGGGTGGGGAGGCGGTCGTGAACGGAACGCTGGCGTATCTACTGGTGACCCTGGGGTGTCTGGTCGGGGTGGCCGGTGTGGTGATCGCCGTGGTGGCGCTGCGCAAGGCCCGCACCGGGCCCCGCCCGCAGACCCCCGGCGACCCGTTCCGCGACCGGGACGCCGACGCGCTCCGCGGCGACCCCCGCCAGCTCAAGCCCGGCGACATCGTGGAGATCCGCCAGGTTCCGTACACCGTCCGCGGCTCGGTGCATCTCGTCGAGGGCGGCTGGAGCTGGGCGGAGCACCTGCTCGACGACGCGGGCGGGGTGAAGCGCTGGCTCTCCGTCGAGTCGGACCCGGACCTGGAACTGGTGCTCTGGACCAGCGAACCGTCCGCCACAGTCACCCCCGGTGCGCCCACCCTGGATGTCGCCGGCCGTCGCTACACCTGGGACGAGTCCGGCCAGGCGCGCTACACCGCCACCGAGGGCACCGGCCTCGACCCCCGCGGCACCATGCGCTACCACGACTACCAGGCGCCCGGCGGGGCCCGGCTCTCCTTCGAGGCGTACGGGGAGGCCGGCTGGGAGGTGAACCTCGGCGAGAAGCTGCACCGCGCCGAGGTGATGATCTACCCGCAGGGCGGTCCGGAGCAGGTGGCCTGAACGTGCTGGTCGCCCTGGACGCCCCGTACGTCGACACCCGCGCCGCCGACCTGAGCCTGGCCCTCGGCGGCCCGGAACGTCCCGCCCTGCACGTCCGCGAGCTGGCCCTGCCGGGTGGCATCCGACTGCGGCTGCGCCTGCTCGGTGCCTCGCACCAGGTGGTCTGCGGTGAGCTGGTCGAGACCGTCGCCTGCCTGCCCGGCCGCTCGCCGCACCTGCCGGAGACCCTGTACGACGAGGACGCCGGCTATCGGTTCACCGCCACGGTGCTGCGACCAGAGGGCGACGGCCTGCGTACCCGGGTCGCCGCACTCCGCGCCGACCTGGCCGACGACCCGTACGCGCTGGTCGGGGTCTTTCCCGGCGACGTGGACGCGGTCACCGCGCTCTCCGTCCGCCCCGATCCGCCGGACGGCTCGATGGCCTGGCGCACCTGGCACGCGTACCCGCAGACCAACGAGCTGGTCCTGACCGAGACGGTGGTGGAGCTGTGACGTACCGACGGTGGTTCGTGGTGGGGGTGGCGGTCGCCGTGGTCGGCGCGTTGATCGCCGCCTTCGCCGCCTTCTACGGCAACTTCTCCCCGCGCGGCTACGTCGAGGACCACTACACCCGGGCGGCCAGCCGGGACATCGGCTCCGACGCGCTCGCGTACACCTCGACCCGGCCGCCCAGCCAGGTGGCGAAGGAGGTCACCGACGCCTGGCAGCCCGCCGACGAGTACGTCGACGGCAGCGGCGTCTACCTGCGCTACGACGACGACTCGGTGGTGATCCTGCCGGTCGCCGCCGGCTCGCTGATCCTGCTGGAGCGGATGACCAGCGCCTACCCCCGCTACCACCACGTCGTCGGCCGCGGCTGGGGCTGGGGCCGTGGCAGCACCGTCCGGGGCGGTGGCCCCGGCGCCGGCAAGTAGCCCGTCCGACCCCTCACCCTGGAGTCCCCTGTGCAGCATCTCGTCACCGATCTGCTGGTCACGCTCGCCTACGGCGTGGTCGGCGTCGTCCTGATGGGCATCGGCTACCTGCTGGTCGACCTGGCCACCCCGGGCCGGCTCGACCAGCTCATCTGGACCGAGCGCAACCGCAACGCCGCGCTGCTGCTCGCCTCCAACCTGGCCGGCGTCGGCATCATCGTGGTCGCCGCGATCGCCGCCAGCCCGGACGACTTCCTGCTCGGCCTGGTCGGCGCGGCGGCGTACGGCATCCTCGGTCTGGTCATCATGGCGGCGGCGTTCGTGCTGCTGGATGTGGCCACCCCCGGCAAGCTGGGCGAACTGCTGGTCGACCCGGAGCCGCACCCGGCGGTCTGGGTCAGCGCCGTCGTGCACCTCGCCACCGGCGCGATCATCGCCGCCGCGATCAGCTGATGGGCGGCGGGACGCGACCGGCTGCGGCCAGGTCAACAGGCCGGAAGTCGACGTCGCTGAAGGCGGCCCTGGTCCGCGTGATCGTCCCGGGGGTCGCCGGCCTCTGTCTCGCCGGCTGTGCGAGCGGATCCGACCTCGACGTCCCCGCGCCGGCGACCGACGAGCGCACCGACACCGTGCCGATCCTGCGGGAGGCCTTCACCAGCCAGGGGATCTGCTACGGCTGGCGACTGACCGACGGGTACGACGTGGTGAGCGTCGGCTCGAACCTCGGCGACGGGACGGCGGTCGGGGACGCGCCGGACTGCTCGCGCTGGATCGAGGTCAGCGCCGACATCACCTACACCTCGGAGAGCAGCGAAGCGAACGACTCCGCCTACATCAAGGTGGAGGGCTCGGACGACATCGACTTCGCCGACCTGTCCGGCATCGAGCGGGGGCTGGACCGGTTCGGGCTCGACGAGGACACCTTCATCGACGACCCCGGCTGGGCGATCACCCGGGCCGCCACCACGCTGCCGCTGCTCGCCGCCGAGGCGGGTCTGGCGGCACCGGCCGCCACCCCGACCGCCGACCCGGCGGCTTCGGCGAGCCCACTGCCGGACGCCGGCAACGACTTCTGGCGGGACCGCTGGGGCTGGCTGCTCGGCACCGTGGTGCTCCTCCTGCTCGCCGCGCTCTTCGTCACCGTCGGGCTGGCGCAGCGCCGGACGACTGCTCCGGGTCGCGGCGCGCCGGCAGATGCGCCGAGCCGGAGGGGTCGCAAGCCCCGGGGACGCGTGCCCGGGCAGCGCGCCGGGGCGGGAGCCGCCGGGCGTACCCGGGAGGAGGCGTGACCACCGACGCGCCGGCGCCGCCGCGATGGCGCGCGGCCCGCGCGGCGGTCCTGCTCGCGGTCTTCGTCTGCGCGGCCTGCGGCCTGGTGTACGAGCTGGCGCTGGTCGCCCTCGGCAGCTACCTGATCGGTGACGCCGTCGGCCAGGCGTCGATCGTGCTCGGCGTGATGGTCTTCGCGATGGGCGTCGGCGCGCTCGCCGCGAAGCCCTGGCAGTCCCGCGCGGCGGCCGCGTTCGCCGCGGTCGAGCTGACCCTCGCGCTGCTCGGCGGCCTCTCCGTGCTCGGCCTGTACGCCGCGTTCGCCTGGCTCGACCTCTACGGGCCGGCGCTGGTCGGCACCGCCTTCGTGCTCGGCCTGCTGATCGGCGCGGAGATCCCGCTGCTGATGGTGCTGCTGCAACGCATCCGCGAGCAGTCCGCCGGCAGTGCGGTGGCGGACCTGTTCGCCGCCGACTACGTCGGCGCGCTGCTCGGCGGGCTGGCCTTCCCGTTCCTGCTCATGCCGGTCTTCGGCCAGCTCAAGGGCGCCCTGGTGGTCGGCGCGGTGAACGCGGTCGCCGGCCTCGCGCTGGTGTGCACGGTCTTCCGGGCCGACCTCGGCCGCCGGGCGCGGCTCGCGCTGGGCGCCGGCTCCGTCGTGGTCGCCCTCCTGCTCGGGTACGCCTGGGTCACCGCGCACGACTTCGAGGTGACCGCCCGCCAGCAGCTCTACCGCGACCCGGTGGTGCACGCCGAACGCAGCCGCTACCAGGAGATCGTGCTGACCCGGTCGGTGCGGGAGATCGGCCACGCCGACACCGACCTGCGGCTCTTCCTCAACGGCGACCTCCAGTTCAGCTCGGTCGACGAGTACCGCTACCACGAGTCACTGGTGCATCCGGCGCTGCGCGGCCCGCGCGGCGAGGTGCTGGTGCTCGGCGCCGGGGACGGGCTGGCGCTGCGGGAGATCCTGAAGTACCCGGACGTGCGCCGGGTGACCGTGGTCGACCTCGACCCAGCCGTGGTACGGCTGGCGGAGACCGAGCCGCAGCTGCGCGAGCTCAACCACCACGCGTTCGCCGACCCCCGGGTGCGGGTGCTCAACCTGGACGCGTTCGGCTGGCTGCGTACCGCCACGGAACGCTTCGACGTGGTGGTGGCCGACCTGCCCGACCCCGACGAGACGGCCACCGCCAAGCTCTACACGGTCGAGTTCTACGCCCTGATCCGCTCGGTGCTCGCCGCCGACGGGCGGCTGGTGGTGCAGGCCGGGTCGCCGTACTTCGCGCCGCGGTCGTACTGGTCGATCGAGCGGTCGGTCCGCGAGGCCGGCTTCGGCACGGTGCCGTACCACGTGGACGTGCCGAGTTTCGGCGACTGGGGTTTCGTGCTGGCCGCGCCGGGCACCGCCCCGCCGGCGCCGGAGCTGCCCGCCGACGCCCCGCCGCTGCGCTTCCTCACCCCGTCGGTGCTGGCCGCGGCGACCACCTTCCCCGCCGACCGGGCCCGGGTGGACGTGCCCGCGTCCACTTTGCTGCAACCCCACGTGCTGGAGTACGCCCGCGCGGAGTGGCGCGGCTACTGATCCCCGGGCGCGGCGGGTCCCGGCTCTCGTGCCGTGCCCTGCTGGCCGGGTCTCGTTACGGTGGTCGTGTGATCTAGGGAAGGAGAAACAATGGTCGATGCCCAGGGGCCCCCGGCCCGTACCCGCCCGGGTGTGGTGACGCTCTCCAGCTGGCTGCTCATTCTCGTCGCCGCCATCCAGGTGGTGAACCTGATCCTGACGCTCACCACCATCGGCACCGTCCGGAACGTCCTGCGGGACGCCTACCGGGGCACCGCCGCCGAGCAGGCGGCCGATTTCGCGTACGCGGCCGCCCTCGGGGGCGCCGTGCTCTCGCTGCTGTTCGCGATCGGGCTCGTGGTCCTCGCGCTGCTGAACAACCGGGGCAAGAACGGCGCCCGGATCACCACCTGGGTGGTGGGCGGCATCCTGTTCTGCTGCAACGGCGGTGGCCTGGTGAGCAACGCGACCGGCGGCCTGACCGGCGGCGGCGCGCCCGGCGGCAACATGCCGAGCCCGGAGGAACTCCAGCGCCGGCTCTCCGACGCCCTGCCGTCCTGGTACGGCCCGGTCACCCTCCTCCTCGGCCTGCTCAGCCTGCTCGCCCTGCTGGCCGCCCTGATCCTGCTGGCGCTGCCGAAGTCCAACGAGTTCTTCCGCAAGCCGAAGCCGGCCTGGGAGCCGCCCCTGCCGGGTGGCGCCTACCCGGCCTACCCGCCGACCCCGGGCTACCCGCCCGCGCCGGGCTACCCGGGCCAGCCGCCGGCGCCGGGTTACCCGCCGGCCCCGGGCTACCCGCCCGCTCCAGGCCAGCCCGGCCAGCCTGGCCAGCCTGGGCCGTCGGGTCCGTCGTCGGCCCCCGAGGACCGGCCCGGTCCCCAGCCGCCATCCGGAAGTTGACGCTTCGATAAGAGCGACTCCGACGATCCCTCCGAGTAGGTTGCAAGCCGACGCCTACCGGAGGGATCTGTCGTGTCGTACCCCGTTCAGGCTCCGCCTCGCCGTCCGGGGGCGGTCGGCGCGGCGGCGGCGGTGCTGCTGCTGATGGCGGTCGGCGCCGTGGCGTACGCGATCGCCAACCTGGCGGTCACGCCCGGCACGGTGGACCGGTTCCGGGTGGCGGCGCGGGCCACCGGCGCCGGCGCGAGCGAGATCGACCCGTTGGTGTCGCTGCTGCGTGCCTCCACCGCGCTGGCGGCCGTGGTCGGCGTGGTCGTCGGGCTGGTGCTCGTCGGGCTCGCTCTCGGCCTGCTCGCCGGCCGCCCCGGCGCCCGGGTGGGCACCTGGGTGGTCTCCGGCCTGGGCCTGCTCTGCGGCTGCTGTGCCCTGGCGGTGCTGGTCGGCCAGCGGGCCGCCCCGCTGCGCCTCGGTGCCGACGAGCGGGTCACCGCCGACCTGCTCGCCCGCCTCGGGGACACCTACCCGGGCTGGTGGATCCCGCTGAACGCGGCGCTGTCGGTGGCCCAGATCCTCGGCTACCTGGTGGTCGCCGCCCTGCTGATGCTGCCCGGCGCGAGCGCCTTCTTCCGCCGCGCCGCGCCCACCGCGCCGACCTCCGGCCCGCTGCCTCCGGCCGGACCGATCCCGCCGGGGCCGACCACCCCGCCGGCTGGGCCGACCACCCCGCCAGCTGGGCCGGCCTACGGCCCGCCGACCTCCGGCCCGGCGGCCCCGCCGTACTCCGGTCCGCCCGCGTCGTCCTCGCCCTCCTACGGTCCGCCGGCTTCGGTGCCGCCGTCCGCCGGTTCGCCCGCCGACGGATCAGGTTCGCCCTGGGGCCCGCCCGCGCCGCCGCACACCGGGTCTGGCCCGGCCGGCCCGCCGCCCACCCCGCCAGCCGCGTCGGCCGAACCCGGACCGACGCCACCCCCCCGAGGACCGCCCGTGACCGACGAACCGCACCCCGCTTCGCGCCGGGCGCTGATCACCGGTGCCAGCCGGGGCATCGGCGAGGCGTTCGCCCGCCGACTGGCCGCCGACGGCTGGGACCTGGTTCTGGTGGCCCGGGACGCCGGCCGGCTCGACGCCCTCGCCGCCGAACTCACCGAGCGGCACGACCGCCGGGTTGAGACGATCTCCGCCGATCTGTCCACCGACGACGGCTGCGCCCTGGTGGAACGCCGCCTCGTCGCCGAGCCGCCGGTCGGGCTGCTGGTGAACAACGCGGGAATCAGCCTGAACACCCCGTTCGTCCGCTCGGCCGTCGAGGACGAGGCTCGGCTGCTGCGGTTGAACGTGCTGGCCGTGCTCCGGCTGACGCACGCCGCCCTCCCACCGATGATCGAGCGAGGCGCCGGGGCAGTGATAAATGTCTCTTCGGTCGCGGGTTTCGGAGTGCCCATGCCCGGGTCGACCTACTCGGCCAGCAAGGCGTGGGTGACGAATTTCAGTGAGTCGATCGGCCAGTCGGTGGCGCCGCTCGGCGTCCGCGTGATGGCCCTGTGCCCCGGCTACACCCGCACCGGCTACCACGAGCGCGCCGGCATCGACATGTCGCGTACGCCCGGCTGGATGTGGCTGCGGCCCGCCGAGGTGGTCGACGAAGGACTGCGTGACCTGCGCAAAGGCAAGCTGGTCAGTGTGCCGAGCTGGAAGTACAAGCTGGCCGTGGCGGGCCTGCGGCACGCGCCGCGACGGCTGCTGCGCGGCGTCTCCCGGGACACCCGAGGGCGGGTCGGTCGGGGCCGGGACTGACCGCCGGCCCGCCGGATGAGCGTCCCGTGGCCGGGATCGGCGGCCGGGAATCCGGATGGACGGTCGCGCAGCGTAATCGGGTATAGCCAGTCGTCGGTCGCCCGCAGGGTTGACCCAGGAGGACCCCACACACGCCTCCCAGACTTGCGAAGTACCCTCTATCGCCATGGAGGACCACGACGACCTGCGTAAATTCATCACCGACCTGGCTGTGGTCCATGGCCGCGTGGTGCTCTCGTCCGGCCGCGAGGCGGACTGGTACGTGGATCTGCGGCGCGTCACGCTCCATCACCAGGCGGCACCGTTGGTCGGTCGGGTGATGCGTGACCTCACCGCGGACTGGGCGTACGACGCGGTCGGCGGGTTGACCCTCGGGGCCGATCCGGTCGCCGCCGCGATGCTGCACGCCTCGGCCGGGACCGACCGGCCGCTGGACGCGTTCGTGGTCCGCAAGGCGGGGAAGGCCCACGGTCTGCAGCGGCGCATCGAGGGGCCGGACGTCGCGGGTCGCCGGGTCCTGGCCGTCGAGGACACCTCGACCACGGGGGGCAGCGTGTTGACCGCCGTCGAGGCGTTGCGTGAGGCCGGGGCCGAGGTGGTGGGTGTTGCGGTTATTGTTGATCGTGGCGCCGGCGACGCGGTGCGAGCCGCCGGACTGCCGTATCGGGCGGCCTATACGTTGGCTGACCTCGGCCTTGTGGCGTAAAAGTTTGCCGATTCGGACTTGCTGATATGCAGGCGGATCGATGCTGCTGGTGGAAGGATGGAATACGTGGGAACTGCGTTGGCTGAAATGACCATGCCTCAGATCTCGCCGCTTGCCGGCGAGCCGATCGAACGTGCCGACGCCGAGCGGCTCGCGGGGGTCCTGAAGGCCCTCGCCGACCCCGCCCGGCTGCGGCTGCTCAGCCTGATCCAGTCGGCCCCCGAGGGCGAGGCGTGCGTGTGTGACCTCACCGCGCCGCTCGGCCTCTCGCAGCCGACGGTCAGTCACCACCTGCGCATCCTCACCGAGGCCGGCTTGCTGGAGCGGGAGAAGCGCGGTGTCTGGGCGTACTACCGGCTGGTGCCGACCGCGATCGCCACGATCGCGGATCTGCTGACCCCGCCGCGCAAGCGGGCCACCAAGAAGGCCCGCTGACACCGGACCTGTCCGACCGGGTGGCCGCCCCGACCGGGGGCGGCGACGGGTGGCGTGCCAGGGGTGGCGCCACCAGCGGACGGTGACGGCTGCCCGTCATCCGTACCACCCACAGATCGACAGGTCGTACGCCGATGGCCGGCCCCCCGGTGAGGGGACCGGCCATCGGCGTATGTCGGTCAGCGGTCCTGCGGCCCGCGGTGTCGCTGGTCGTCGTCCTGGACGGCGTTCCGGAAGGCGTCGGCCGCGCCCGCCGCGCTGGACGCGGCGACCACCGCGGCGGCCTCGCCGCGCTTGCGTGCCCGCCGGTCGCGGAGGAACTCGAAGAAGATCGGCAGCACCGAGATCACGATGATCAGGGCGACCACCGGCAGGATGTACCGGTCGATCTTGTCGCCGATCGCGTTGTAGATCTGGTCGGCCAGCAGGTAGCCGACCAGCAGGATGCCGTCCACCCAGAGGATCGCGCCGACCACGTTCCAGAGCAGGAACTGCCGGGCCGGCATGCCGAGCACCCCGGCCACCGGGTTGAGGAAGGTCCGCACGATCGGGATGAAGCGGGCCAGCACCACGGCCTTCGCCGGCCCGAACTTCTGGAAGTAGTACTCGGCCTTCTCCACGTACTCCCGCTTGAACAGGCGGGAGTTGGGGCGGTCGAACATCCGCCGGCCGTACCGGTGGCCGAGCCAGTGCCCGAGCTGCGCGCCGAGAATCGCGCAGATCGGCCCGCCGATCAGCAGCGCGGCCAGCGGCAGGCGGGTGCCGGCGCCGAAGATCGCGTCCGCCACCGGCGAGGCGGCCACCCCGGCCAGGAAGAGCAGCGAGTCGCCCGGAAAGAAGAAGCCGACCAGCAGGCCGGTCTCGGCGAAGAGGATCGCCCAGACGCCGATCAACCCGAAGGTGTGGATCAGGTCCTTCGGGTCGAGCGGGTTCAGCGCCACGCTTTCGGAGAGCATCCGGGTCTTTTCGGCTGTGTCCACGGCCACAAAGGGTACCCGGGCCCGGTCCAGCCTCACGCCGGACCGGGCGTACCGGTCACAGCCGCGGGTCCACCGGCTCGGACTCGCAGGCGAGGATGGCGAAGACCAGCTCGTGGCGGCGCCAGAGCGGGGCGTCCTCGGCCAGGGCGTCCAGGGCGGCCAGGCCCAGGCCGTGCTCGCGCAGGGCCAGCCCCCGCTTGCGCCCCAGCGAGCGCTTGCGCAGCGCGGCGAGCTGCCCCGGCTCGGTGTACCCGGGACCGTAGATGATCCGCAGGTACTCCCGGCCCCGGCACTTGATCCCCGGCTGGAGCAGCGCGCCCTTCGGCGAGCGGGCGGCGAGTCCGGCGTACGGCTTGACCACCATGCCCTCGCCGCCGGCCGCGGTGAGCGCCAGCCACCAGTCGGTCGCCGCCGTCACCGCCGCCTCGTCGGTCAGGTCGACCACCTGCCGCCGGGTCGCGGTGAAGAACTCCGGGTCCGCCGCGCAGAGCCGGTCGGCCAGGGCCAGGTGCCAGCCGTGGTCCCGGTCGGCGTAGCTCGCCCCGGCCCCGGCCAGCACGGCGAACGGCGCCAGGGTCACCCCGCGCAGCCCGTCGGTCGGCCCGACGTAGGCCCGGTACGCCGCCGAGTACGCCCGGACCTCGGACGCCCGGTCGGCCATCCGGCCGCGTAGCTCCCCGACCGGCAACCCCCGCCCGGCGGCGGCGTCCAGCGCGGCGAGCACCGCCGGCAGCGCCGCCCGGCCGGCCGCGCCCACCCCGGCGTACTGCTCGCGGATCAGGCCGCCCGCCTTCGCCGACCAGGGCAGCAGCTCACAGTCGAGCAGCAGCCAGTCGGTGTCCAGCTCCGCCCAGAGCCCGGCCGCGGTGACCGCGGCGCGGACCCGGGCCAGCAGCTCGTCGTCGAGCGGCGGGCCGAAGAACGGGCGACCGGTACGGGTGTGCACCGCCCCGCCGGTGAACCGCCCCGGCTCCCGCTCCACCAGCACCACGGCCCGCGAGCCCATGTGCTTCTCCTCGCAGACCACCCGCTCGACCCCGGCCGAGCGGTAGTCGGCGAAGGCTTGCTCCGGGTGCTCCAGGAACCCTTCGACCGTCGACGTCGAGCAGGGCGCCATGGTCGGCGGCAGCCAGACCAGCCGGCCCGGGTCGACCGCGTACCGGCTCATTACCTCCAGCGCGGCGGCGGCGTTCTCCGCCGGCACGGTCAGCGTCCCGTACGCGTGCGTGAGGTGCCGTCGCCCGGTGACGTCGGCCAGGTCCAGCACGGTGTCCGGGCGGGCCGGCGCCGACGCGACCAGCGGGCGGGCCGGGGCGTACCACTCCTTCGCCGCCGGGACGGAGACCAGCTCCTTCTCCGGGTAGCGCAGCGCGGTGAGCCGCCCGCCGAAGACGCAGCCGGTGTCGATGCAGATGGTGTTGTTCACCCACTCCGGCTCCGGGGTGGGGGTGTGCCCGTACACGACCATGGCCGAGCCCCGGTAGTCGCGCGCCCACGGGTAGCGCACCGGCAGGCCGTACTCGTCGGTCTCGCCGGTGGTCTCCCCGAACAGCGCGAAGGCGCGGACCCGGCCGGACGCGCGGCCCTGGTAGGCCTCCTTGAGGCCGGCGTGCGCGACCACCAGCCGGCCGCCGTCCAGCACGTAGTGGCTGACCAGGCCGTCGATGAAGGCCGCCGCCTCGGCGACGAAGCGCTCCGGCTCCGCCGCCAGCTGGTCCATCGTCTCGGCCAGGCCGTGGGTGAGCCGCACGTCCCGGCCGCGCAGCTTGCGGAGCAGCTTCTGCTCGTGGTTGCCCGGCACGCAGATCGCGTGGCCGGCGGCCACCATGCCCATCACCAGGCGGAGCACGCCGGGGGAGTCCGGGCCGCGGTCCACCAGGTCGCCGACGAAGACCGCGGTACGCCCGGCGGGGTGCACCGCGTCCACCGGGCGGCCCGCGTCGTCGCGATGCAGCGCGTAACCCAGCCGGAGCAGCAGCGCCTCCAGCTCCTCCCGGCAGCCGTGCACGTCGCCGACGATGTCGAACGGGCCGGTCAGCTCCCGCCGGTCGTTGAACAGCTTCTCGTAGCGAATCTCGGCGGCGTCGATCTCGTCGACCCCGCGCAGCACGTGCACCTTGCGGAAGCCCTCCCGGGCCAGCCGCCCGTACGACTGTCGCAGGTCCCGCTGCATTCGGGCGAGCACCTGCCGGCCGTGCGTCCGGTCGGCCCGCCCCTGCGTACGCTCCCAGGCCAGCGCCTCCGGCACGTCCAGCACGATCGCCACCGGCAGCACGTCGTGCTCGCGCGCCACCTTCACCAGGGCGGCTCGGGCGTGCGGCTGGAGGTTGGTCGCGTCGACCACGGTGAGCCGGCCCCGGCGCAGCCGGAGCCCGGCGACGTGGTGCAGCGCGTCGAACGCGTCGCCCGAGGCGGACTGGTCGTTCTCGTCGTCGGCCACCATCCCGCGGAAGGCATCCGAGGAGAGCACCTGACTGGGTCGGAAGTGCCGCCGGGCGAAGGTGGACTTGCCCGACCCGGAGACGCCGACCAGCGCCACCAGGGCGAGCTCGGGAATGTCCAGGGTGGTCATGCGCTGATCTCCTCCTTCCGGGTCGTGTGTTCCGTGCTGGTCAGCACCGCTATCTGCGTCGGGCTGCCCACCTCCGGGTCCTCGTCGCCGACGCCGTCGATGGTGGCGGTGTAGCCGTGGCTCGTCGACACCCGCTCGACCCATGCGGCGAACTCGGCCCGCGTCCACTCGAATCGGTGGTCGGTATGCCGGAACCGGCCCGCGCCCAGCCCCTCGTAGCGGACGTTGTACTCGACGTTCGGGGTGGTCACCACGACCGTGCCGGGCCGGGCGTGCCCGAACACCGCGTCCTCCAGCGCCGGCAGGCGCGGCGGGTCGACGTGCTCGATCACCTCCATCAGCACCGCCGCGTCGTACCCGCGCAGCCGGTCGTCCCGGTAGGTCAGCGCCGACTGCCACAGCCGGATCCGCTCCCGCTGCCGCTCCGGCAGCCGGTCCAGCCGCAGCCGCCGGGCGGCCAGGGTGAGCGCCTGGCTGGAGACGTCGGTGCCGACGATCTCGGTGAACCGCCGGTCGGCGACCAGCGCGGTGAGCAGCGCCCCGCCCCCACAGCCCAGGTCCAGCACCCGGCCGGCCCCGCTGGCCCGCAGCGCGGCCAGCACCGCCTCGCGCCGACGTACGGCCAGTGCGGCGCGGGGTGCCTCGCGCGGCTGGTCGTCGTCGACGCTGTCGTCGGCGGGCGCCTCGTCGGCGAGGCGCAGCTCGGCCAGCCGGGCCAGGGCCTCGCCGGCCAGTGCCCGGCGGTGGGCCAGGTAGCGGCGGCTGATCAGGCCCCGCTCCGGGTGGTCGGCCAGCCAGCCCGCGCCGGCCCGGAGCAGCTTGTCCACCTCGTCCGGCGCCACCCAGTAGTGCTTGGCGTCGTCCAGCACGGGCAGCAGCACGTAGAGGTGGTTGAGTGCGTCGGCGAGCCGCAGCGTGCCGGCGAGGGTCAGGTCCACGTAACGGCTGTCGCCCCACTCCGGGTACGCCTCGTCCAGCGGGATCGGGGTGGCCGTCACCGTCCAGCCGAGCGGGGCGAAGACCCGTACGGCCAGCTCGGCGCCGCCCCGGCAGCGCAGCACCGGGACGCGTACCTCCAGCGGGATCGGGGTGGCGGCCAGCTCCGGCCGCTCGCGGGATTCGCCGCGCAGCGCCGACCGGAACACCTTGGCCAGGGCCGAGGAGAGCAGGCTCGACGCGGCGTACGGGCGGTCGTTGACGTACTGGCCGAGGGTGAAGGTCTCCGGGGTGGCCGCCTGCGCCCGGCCGCGACCGCGACCGCCGCCCAGCCGCAGCGGGTCGATCTCGACCAGCAGGACCGCCGTGCACCGATGCTCGTCCGCCTCGGGGTAGAGCACGTGGGCGGTACCCGCCGGCAGGTCGAAGCTCTGCACGCGGTCCGGGTGCTTCACGAGGAGATGGCCGAGGTCGGTCGCGGGGCGGTGGGTCGTGGTCAGGGTCAGCAGCACGGTTTCGATGCTCTCAGGGGTGTCGATTTCTTTTTGTCGGTGGGGTTTCCGGGGAGCCCCGCCCGCTCCGGGCGGTCAGGCTTGATCCCTCCGCGGGCGGGGCTCCCCGGAAACCCGTCGGGGGTCGGCCGCCGTCCGGGCGTTGCGGGTTGGTGCTGCTGCCGCTGATGGTGGCGGACTGCCGGGGTGGCCTGGAGCTGGATATGACGGTGCCCCGCCGACCGGGGGTCGGCGGGGCACCTTGGTTTCGTCGGGTGCCTGGGGTCAGGCGACGAAGCGGGTCTTGCGGCGGCGGGCCACCACGTAGCCGCCGAGGCCGGCGACCAGCAGCAGGGCGCCGACACCGGCGATCAGGCCGGTGGCGGTACCGGTGATCGGCAGCGTGCCGCCGTCACCGTCGCCCTGGCCGCCGCCGCCCTGGCCGCCGTCGCCCGGGGTACCCGCGCCGACCGGGTTGATGATGATCTTGGCGGTGTTGTTCTGCGTGTTCGGGTCACCGGCCAGCTTCGTGGTGATGGTGCCGGTGGCGTCCGGCAGCACCTTGTCGATGCGAAGCCCGAACTCGTAAGGGTTGTTCATGTCCTTCGGGCTCTCGGTGACCTGGCAGGCGTACTCCTTGGCGCCCGGCTCGCCCCAGCCGGCGTTCCACGGGTCCCACTCCTTGCCCGGCGCGTACGGCACGCAATCGAACGGCGCCTCGACAGCCGTGGTGCCCTCCGGGATGGAGATCCGGACCGGCAGGTCCTCGAGCTCGATGCCCGGCGTCCCCTGGCCCTGGTACTCGAGCACAGCCGGCCCCAGGTTGGTGAAGCTCGGCCGGACGGTGACGACGTCACCCTTCTTGCCCTTGGCCGTGACGCCCTTGGCCTCCAGGTCCGCCGGGTTGTTGCCGGTCACCCGGACCATCGCCAGGGTCATGTTGTTCAGCTTGTCCAGGTCGGTCTGCGGCACCCGCGCCGCGCGCGAGGTCTGCTCGACCAGCCGGAGCTCGCCGCCACTGCCGGGCTTGACGTCGTCCTGCGGCCAGTCCTTGAACGCCTGGTTCCAGTCGTCCGTGGTCCACCAATCCAGCCAGATCGGGAACTTGGCCCCGGTACGCGTCTCGGGCCGCAACTTGATCGGAAGGTTCTCCGAGAGCTGGTACGACTTGCCCGGCTCGATCTTGGTGTCGAAGGTGCAGAAGGCGTACATGCCGAACTCGTCTGACTTGCAGTTGGAGAAGTCACCGCCGTAGGAGGCGAGCCAATCGGCCTGCACGACGAGAACGGTGCCGTCGACGGTGGTGTCACCGGCGTTGCGCACGACGCCCGGAACGCCCGCGCGGGTGCCCGGGGCCCCGCTGGCCTCGACGGTCTCGTCGCTCACCAGGTCGACACCCTCGGCGATCGTGATGCCGGCCGTCGCGGTGGCAGTCTTGCCGCCGGAGGTGATGCTGATTGCCAGATCACCCTGCTGTCCCGGCTTCGCGTCGTCCTTGCCCGTGACCATGTAGTCGAACCATGGCTCTTCGCCGTCCATGAGGTCGGCCTCGCAGTGCAGCTTCGTCGGCGACACGTCGCATGTCCAGCCCCAAGACGGCTCGACGGTGGCGAAGTCCGCGACCTTGGAGAGGTCGATGTCCACGGTGGTGGGGCCGAACTTCGGCTCGGACTCGAAGTCGGTCGAGTGTGCGAAGAACCAGCCGTAGTCCATGTGGCCGGGCGCGACGAGCAGGTCGTGCGTGACGATCTCGAAAGGCGCCTCGGCGGCGGCGGCCGGGTTGGCGGAGGCGGCGACGAACGCGCCTGCGACGCCCAACCCGGCGAGCCAGCGCCGGGTGGAGTTGCTGAGCATGTGGGGGTTCCTCCAGTGATTTTCAGGGGGAGCCCGTGGAGCTTAAAGAATCCTTAAGTCGCGTCGCTGTCCCGATTGGCTGGTCGGCCCGCCGAACCGACCGAAAGGTTGATCGCCGCCGGTGCAATGTTCGGTCGCCCCGGGTCCGTCAACAAGGCGGGACACCGGGAGGTGCAGGTGACGTACGAGGAGTTCGCCGACGCGCGGCTGGGTGCTCTGCTGCGGTACGCGGTGATGCTGACCGGCGATCCGCACCAGGCGCAGGACCTGGTGCAGGAGACCCTGGTGCGGGTCCAGCTGAACTGGCGGCGGGTGGCCCGCACCGACGCCCCGGAGCGGTACGTCCGCCGGATGCTCACCAACCAGTACGTCGACTGGCGGCGCGGCTCGTGGGCCCGCCGGGTGCTGTTGCGCGGCGACCCGGACGAGGCGGTGCCGGCGCCGACCGACCACGCGCAGTCCGCGGTGGACCGTGACCAGGTCTGGTCCTGGCTGTCCCGGCTGCCCCGCCGGCAGCGCGCCACGCTGGTGCTCCGCTACTACGAGGACCTGCCCGACGCGGAGATCGCCGAGATCCTCGGCTGCGCCGTCGGGACGGTCCGCTCCTGCATCTCCCGCGCGCTGGCCACCCTCCGAGCCGAGTACGTGGAGGTCTGCTCATGATCGAGGACGACCTGCGGGCCGCCTTCGCCCGGCACGAGTCGCTGGCCCCGCCCGCCGGTCCGGTCCGGGCCGCCATCGACCAGGCCGTGGTCCGCCGGCGCCGCCTCCGGCTCCAGCTCGCCGGTACGGCGATGGCGGTGGTCGCCGCAGCCCTGACCGGCTTCACCGCGATCGCTCCCCAGCACCGCGAGGCCGGGACCCTGCTGGCGGAGCCCACCGCCTCGGCACCCACCGGCGCGCTGAACGTGCTGCTGCTCGGCGTCGACGCGGCCGGCCCCGACGAATCCCGCCGGGCCGACTCCGTCCTGCTGGTGCATGTTCCAGTGGATCGGAGCCGGCTCTACCTCGTCTCGCTCCCGCGTGACCTGCTGGTGCCGATCCCCGGACAGGGGACGGACAAGCTCAACAAGTCGTTCACCTCCAGTGCCACGTCGGGCAGCGGCGACCTGACCCGCGGCTACGACCGCACCCGACAGGTGGTCGCCCAGCTCACCGGCGTACGGATCGACGCGGGTGCGGTGCTGACGTACCGGGCGGCGCGCGACCTCACCGACGCGGTCGGCGGCGTACCGGTCTGCCTGCCCGCCCCGGTGCGCTCGGTGCACACCGACCGGCGCTTTCCGGCCGGCTGTCAGCAACTCGGGGGCGCCGAGGCGGTAGACCTGCTCCGCCAGCGCTACGGGCTACGTGACGCCGCCCGGGACCGGGACCGCAACGCCGAACGGTACGCGGCCGGGCTGCTCCGCCGGATCCACGAGCGCGGTGGACTGACCGATCCGGTGCTGTTCTCGAAGCTGATCAGGCAGGTCGGCTCCGGCCTGGTAACCGACACCGGGGACCTGTCCCTGCCCAGTCTGGTGTCGATGGCCGGGCAGGCGGCCGACGCCGAGCCGGTCGCGCTCGGGCTGCCGGTCCGGTACGTGGATAAACCGACCATCGGGTTCGGCCTCGACCCCGCTCTCGCCCCGGGTTTCCTCGACGCGCTGCGGAACGACCGGCTCGGCGAGTGGACGGAGGCCCACCCGGACCAGGTCAACACCCTGCGCTGACGTGGGAGGGGCGCCGCGGCCCCTCCCACGGCGTCAGCGGTAGTCGTCCTCGTCGGCAGTGACCACCCGGGCCTGTTCCATCGCGTCCCAGTCGTCGACCTCCATGCCGCGGTGCGGCTCGATCTCGCCGTCCTCCGGGTTGATCACCGTCGCCTGCTCGACCGCGTCGGCCGGCTCCGCCTCCAGATCCCGCTCCTCCGGAGCGAGGTGGTCGCTCGGGGCGAAGTCCTCGTCGGGCTGACCCATCGTCCCTCCCTGGATCTCGGTGCGGGCAGTTACCACCACACCGTACGGGCTGGCTCCGGTCCCCGCTCGGAGCCGGACCGAACCAGCGCGGCCGGGCCCGGCGGGCCTGCCTGCCGGCGGGCCCGGACCGCCGCCCGGGCGAGTCGGCGGATTGTCCCTCCGGGCCCGGTTTCCGATGCCAGGATGGTGGCGTGGGCCTCCTGATCCGACTGGTGATCACCGCGTTCGCGCTGTGGATCACCACGCTGATCGTGCCCGGGGTGGAGGTGACCGGGCGCACCGGTGCGGACACGGTGCTCACCCTGGTCGTGGTGGCGCTCATCTTCGGCGTGGTCAACGCGGTGCTCAAGCCGGTCATCAGGGTGTTCGGCTGCGTGTTCTACCTGCTCACGCTCGGTCTGTTCGCGCTCGTGGTCAACGCCCTGCTGTTCCTGCTCACCGGCTGGATCGCCCGGCAGCTGCAGCTGCCGTTCCAGGTGGACGGCTTCTGGGCCGGCTTCTGGGGAGCGATCGTGATGGCCGTGGTGAGCTGGCTGATCAACGTCGTGGTGCCGGACCGGCCGGATCGCCGGTGAGCGGTTCCCGGGCCGGTTGTGCCGGTCGCCGCCTCCTACGGGATACTGCCCGCGGTGGACAGCGCGGTCCGGCGCACCCAAGGAAGACAGCGGCCTGCACGGCCGACAGTGGTAAGTAAGGAGCGTTCGACATGCCCATCGCTTCCCCCGAGGCTTACGCGGAGATGCTGGACCGCGCCAAGGCCGGCCACTACGCGTACCCCGCCATCAACGTGACCTCGTCGCAGACGCTGAACGCGGCGCTGAAGGGCTTCGCCGACGCGGAGAGCGACGGCATCATCCAGGTCTCCACCGGTGGCGCCGAGTACCTCTCCGGGCCGTCCGTGAAGGACATGGTCACCGGCGCGACCGCGTTCGCCCTGTACGCCCGCGAGGTGGCGAAGAACTACCCGGTCAACATCGCCCTGCACACCGACCACTGCCCGAAGGAGAAGCTGGACAAGTTCGTCCGGCCGCTCATGAAGATCTCGCAGGAGCGGGTGCAGCGCGGCGAGGAGCCGCTGTTCCAGTCGCACATGTGGGACGGCTCGGCCGTGCCAGTGGCGGAGAACCTGGAGATCGCCGCGCAGCTGCTCGACGAGGCGGCCAAGGGCAAGATCGTCCTCGAGATCGAGGTCGGCGTGGTCGGCGGCGAGGAGGACGGCGTCGAGAACGCGATCAACGAGAAGCTGTACACCACCGTCGAGGATGGCCTGGCCATGGTCGACGCGCTCGGCCTCGGCGAGAAGGGCCGCTACATGGCGGCGCTGACCTTCGGCAACGTGCACGGCGTCTACAAGCCGGGCAACGTCAAGCTGCGTCCCGAGGTGCTCAACCACATCCAGGTGGCGGTCGGCGCCAAGTACGGCAAGGAGAAGCCGCTCAGCCTGGTCTTCCACGGCGGTTCCGGCTCGCTGCTGTCCGAGATCCGCGAGGCGCTGGACTACGGCGTGGTGAAGATGAACATCGACACCGACACCCAGTACTGCTTCACCCGCCCCGTGGTGGACTTCATGTTCCGCAACTACGACGGCGTGCTCAAGGTCGACGGCGAGGTCGGCAACAAGAAGATGTACGACCCGCGGGTCTGGGGCAAGGCCGCCGAGGCCGGCATGGCCGCCCGGGTCGTCGAGGCCTGCGAGGCACTGCGCTCCACCGGCACCACGATGAACAAGTAGTCCGCCAGCACGTCGCGACGGCCGGCTCCCGGATCGGGGGCCGGCCGTTCGTGTCTCACCCGGCGGTGAGCAGCCGGACCGCCTCCCGCACGTCGTCGGTGAGGTGCACGGTGGACGACAGATCGCCGAAGGGGGACGCGGCCAGCAGCGGCCGCAGCAGCGCCTCGACCGGTAGCTCGGTGGTCCAGTAGGTCCGGTCGAGGAAGACGTACGCCCCGCTCGCGCCGTCGGTGCCGTAGTAGGTCTTGGTGGCCGCCTGGAACACCTCCTGCACGGTCCCGGCCCGGCCGGGCGCGAACACGATCCCGCCCCGGGCCAGCCGCAGGATCGTGTCCTCCCGGATCGCGTTGGAGAAGTACTTGGCGATCCGCCCGGCGAACAGGTTCGCCGGCTCGTGCCCGTACAGCCAGGTGGGGATGGCCAGTCCGCCCGAGCGGGCCCACTCGGTGCCGGCCGCGGCGGGGCGCGGGGCGGGCAGCGTCGGCCCGGCGGCGTACCGCTCCCGGACCCGGAGCGCCACCTCCGTGTAGCGGTCGTGGTCGGTGAAGTCGGGGGCGGTGGCGAGCAGGTCGATCGCCCCGGTCAGCTCCTCCGCCGGCCAGGCCGCGAGGAACGCGCCCAGGTTGGCCGCCTCCATCACGCCGGGCCCGCCGCCGGTGACCACCAGCCGGTCCGCCCGCGCCAGCTCCCAGCCCAGCACCGCCGCCATCCGGTACGCGGCGCTGCCGCGCGGCACCGCGTGCCCGCCCATCACGCCCACCACGGACTGCGGCCCGTGCACCGCCAGCCAGGTCCGGGTGGCGTCCGCCAGGGCGTTGTCCACCCCGTGGTCGTGCAGCCGCTGGCCGAGCGCCTCCCGGACGTCCGGCAGCGCGCCGCCGTGCGCGCGGAAGTGCGCGTACACCCGGGTGTCGTACATCCCGGCGAAGCCGCCGTCGGCGAAGCCGGCTGCCAGGTCGTCGGCGGTGTAGAGGTGGGCCGGCTGGGTGGGGTAGGGCAGCCCGGAGAAGGGCGGGACCACGTTCGCGCCGCGCCGGACCAGGTCCGCGCCGACCTCCCGCCCGGCGAACCGGCAGCCCACGAAGAGGGCTCCGGCGACCTCGACGTCGCGCAGGTCGGGGACCGGGTCGAGGTCGAGGCGGAGGCCCTGCACGGTCAGGCCGGCGAGGGTCCCCTCGGCCAGCCGCCGGTCGAGCTCGGCGCGGGTCTCGATCTCGTCGATGCTGGTGTCGTGCGGCTCGATGACGTCCGCGGGAGGTGGGGTCGGCACGAGATCATCCTGCCCCGGCCGGGCAAGCCGGCAAACTCCGGCCGGACGGACAGGAGCCCGGCGGCCAGGCCACCGGGCTCCTGCGTAACCGGGTCCTGGGGAGGCTCCGGATCTTTAGTTGTAGTGGAAAGCATCTCCGCGTGGCATGGGCCGCGGGTACGTGCCGGCGCGCCGCAGGCGTGACGAACCCCTCAGCCGTTCAGTTGACCGGCTCGCCGGACCCCCTCGCGTACCCCCGCGCGAAGCGGGTTGAATGGGGCGATGCAGAACCTGTTGCCTGAGCCACCGGCCACCCTCCTGCCCGCGCACGAGGAGGCCGACGCCGCGCTGGCCGCCGCCGCCCAGCAGGACACCGATAGGGCGTACCAGGACGTCGCTGCCCACTTCCCGGTCTACAGCGCGGGCTGGGCGGCGCTCGCCGCCCGGGCGCTCGCCGCGGGCCAGGTGATCCCGGCGTACGCCTACGCGCGTACCGGCTACCACCGGGGGCTGGACCAGCTGCGCCGCAGCGGCTGGAAGGGATTCGGCCCGGTGCCCTGGTCGCACAAGCCCAACCGGGGCTTCCTCCGCTGCCTCTACGTGCTCTCCCGGGCGGCCGGCGAGATCGGCGAGGCGGACGAGGCGGCCCGCTGCGCCCAGTTCCTCCGCGACTGCGACCCGGCCGCCGCAGACGCCCTCGCCAGCCTCTGACCTGCGGCGACGGCCAGTCCGACCCATCCGGTCGGGCCGGCCGTCGCGCCGGTTCACAGGCCTTCCGCCACCGCGGCGGCGATCTTCAGCCAGGCGTCCCGGGTGGCCGAGGAGAGGTGCCCGTACCGGATCGGCTCGCCGGTGTCGATGAGCCGCTCGTACGGCGCGAGCAGCACCGCCCGGGTCCGGGCGGCGAAGTGCCCCTGGATGGCCGGCAGGTCGATCTCCTTGCGCGACGGCGGCATCGACACCACCGTCACCGCCTGCCGGACCAGCCGCTGCCGGCCGCTCTGCTCCAGGTGGTCGAGCATCCGCGCGGCGGTCTCCGCCGAGTCGTTCCGCGCCGACATGGTGACCACGAGCTGGTCGGTGGCGTCCATCGCGGCCTGCCAGTTCTGCGCCCGGACGTTGTTCCCGGTGTCCACGAAGATCAGTTTGTAGAAGCGGCTGACCACCTCGCGGATCTCGGCGAACGCGGCGGCGGTGAGCATCTCGCCGCCGGTCGCCGACTCGTCCGAGGCGAGCACGTCGAACATCCCCTCGCCCTGCGAGCGGACGTACTGCGACAGGTCGCCGACCCGCCCCTGCGCGCCCTGGAACTGGGCCAGGTCGCGCAGCATGTCCCGCACCGTACGCGAGTGGAAGTCCTGCTGGGCCCGCATGCCGAGGGTCCCCTGGGTCTCGTTGTTGTCCCAGGCCAGCACATAGCCGCCGCGTTTCTGGCCGAAGGTCATGGCGAGCAGCAGGATGGCGACCGTCTTGCCGGCGCCACCCTTCGGGTTGACAACGGTCACCTGGCGCAACCCGCCGAAGTTGCGCCGGACCATCTCGATATCGCGCCGCACCTCCTGCTCGTGCCGCCCGGGCGGGAGCCGGACCAGGCCGATCCGGTTCACCACCGCCCGGACGCCCATGGTGGCCACCGGATCGACCGGCCTGGCCTGCCGGCGCCGGGCGAAGTCCTCGGCGGTTGGGGTGGCCCCGCCCTCCGGCGTCCAGGCGGGCTCCGGGAACCCGGCCGGCGCCGGCTGCTGCTGCTGCGGCATCGGGGGGCCGGGCTGCTGCGGCGAGGTGCCCGGCTGCGGTGCCGGTGGGCCGGACTGCTGCGGCGGAGTGCCCTGCTGCGGCCAGGCGGGCGGATACCAGCCCGGCGACGGGCTGGGCGGCACGGGCCCGCCCGCCCCGGGCGGCGGGTACGCCGACGGGTCCGGCTGCCCGTACCCGACCGGCCCCGGCGGGTACGCGTTGCCGTTCCCGTACGGGGACGGCGGGGGCGGCACGCCCCGGGAGGGTGGGAACGGCCCGAGCCGGGGCGGCGGCGGAGCGTCCGGCTGCCCGTCGGTGGGCGGTGCGGCGGCTGGCGGCCCGGCGCTCGGTGCGGCGGGGCTGGGCGTCGCCGGGGTGGGCGGTCCGGCGGTGGATGCGCCGGCGGTGGGGGTGACCGGGGTGGGCGGTCCGGTGGCGGGTGTGGGGCCGGTGGCGAGGGGCTCCACCGGCGGGGTCACGGTGCCTGATCCTGGCGTGTCGGTGGCCGACTCGGCCGGCGCGGTGGTCGACCGCTGCGGCGGCTGGGCCCAGGGCGAGTCCGTCCGGCTGCCGGTGCTGGCTGGGGTGTCGCCGGCCTGGCCGGACCCGTTCGGGGACCGGTCCGGGTCGCCGGTTCCGCCGTCCGCTCCCGCGCTGCCCGCTGCCGACCCGGTCGCCGGGGTGCCGGCCGACGTGTCATCGGCGCCCGTGGACGTGCCTCCGGCGACCGCCGGGGCGGCGCCGGTCGCGGGCTGGTCGAGGGGCGTGCCTCCGGTGACTGCCGGGGTGGCGCTGGTCGCGGGCTGGTCGAGGGTGAACGGGAGATCCAGGTCGACCGGAAGCTGCGCCGCGCGGGGCGCGGGCACCCCGTTGCCGGCGCCGCCCGCCCGCGTCCCGTCGTCCGCGGCCGCGCCGGTGGCCGTGGCGTCGCGGGCCGGTCCCGTGGCCGCCCGTTCCGGCGCCGCCCCGGTCACGCCGTCCGGGGCCGGATCGGATGGGCCGTTCGGGCCCGCACCCGCCGCGCCGTTCGGGCCCGCACCCGCCCCGCCGTCCAGGACCGCACCCGTCGCGTTGTCCAAGGCTGCAGCGGCCGCGCCGTCCGGGGCCGGATCAGGCAGGCCGTTCGGACCCGTGCCCGCGACCCCGTCCGGGGCCGCACCGGCCATGTCGTCCGGGGCCGGTCCGGTGGCCGCGCCGTCCACCGTCACGCCGGGCGGTCTACCCGCCGCGGGTGCCGGTGCGGTGGCGTCCGGGGGCGGGGCGGGCCAGGCGGGCGCGCCCGGTTGGGTGGGGGCCGCCCAGGGCGGAACGCGGTCGGTCTGCTCCGGCGGCCAGAGCGGTTCGATGTCCCGCTCCGGCACCTGCGGTTGGCCCGGTACGTGGGCCCGGTCGGCGTTCTCGTGCACCACGGTTCCTCCCCATGCCTCCCGCCGAGGATAGGCGGTCCGGCTGACCGGGAGGCGCCGCGAGATCGACGGAGGTCAGGCCGTCCAGACCGCCCAGGCGCCCGGCTCGGTCCACCAGGACCGCTTCCGGCTCAGCTCGCCCTCGACGCCGTCGTCGAGGAAGGGCACCTTCTCATCGCGGGGCACGACCGCCACGGCCCGGCCTCGGGCCCGGCGCACTTCTAGGCGTACCCGCTTCCTGCCCAGCGCGGAGCGGGTGACCACGGGAACGGCCACCGCCACCTCGACCCGGCCGTCGGTCGGGTCCGGGTCGGCCAGCAGCGTCACGTCGTCGAGGCGCGCGTACCCGGCGGCGTTGCCGATCGCGCAGGCCATGATCGGTTCCTCGCCGTCGGAGAGGATCGCGTCGTCGACCTCCACCCGGCCGCGCCAGTGCAGCGGCCGGCCCGCGTCGTCGGCGGCACCGAGCAGCGCGCCGTCCAGGGTCACCGAGCCGCCGTCGTTGCGCAGCAGGTCGAGCCGGCGGGCGGTGCCGTCCAGCACCGTCGCGGCCACCGCCGCCGGGTCGCGCGGCAACCCGAGCTGCGCGGCCAGGTCACCCGCCGTCCCGCCGCGAGCCGGATCGAGCGGGAGTACGCCGATCGGGGGCAGGTCCGGGACCGTCCGGTTGCCGGGCAGGTCGGCGGGGCGGCGGGTGGGCGGCGGGGCGTACCGCCGGACCAGCCGGCGTAGCACGGCGCGCAACTGACCGTCACTGGCCGTGGCGATCACCAGGCGGGTCTTGCCGTCCGGGTCGGGCCAGGTGAGGCCGTCCTCCCGTGGCGGTCCGTCGAGCCGGGCCAGCACCTCGTCGATCTCGGCGTCCGAGCGGGCGGTGACCATTTCCACCCGGGCACCCCGGGCGGTCAGCGCGTCCGCGCAGGCCAGCACCGGTACGCGCGGGGTCTCGCAGCGCTCCTCGGGCCGTGCGTCGCCGGCCTCGTCGGCGCCACCGCAGCAGGCTCCGCCGCTGCCACAGCCGCCACCGGGAGCATCCCGCTCCGAGCCGAGGCTGAGCAGCACTACGTCGTACACGAAGGAGCCTCCTGCTTCTCGGCGAACCCCTGCCGGCCTCGCCGTCACTACTTGTTAGCCTGACACCCCGGGCTCGCTGACCGGTCGCCACCTGGCACCCGAGCCTTCTGGAGGCGGAGAAGATGCCAGCGATCGTGCTCCTCGGCGCCCAGTGGGGCGATGAGGGCAAGGGCAAGGTTACCGACCTGCTGGGTGGGCGGGTCGACTACGTGGTGCGCTACTCCGGCGGCAACAACGCCGGGCACACGGTGATCACCCCGGACGGCCAGAAGTACGCACTGCACCTCATGCCGTCCGGCGCTCTCTCGCCGAGCGCCATGATCGTCATCGGCAACGGCGTGGTGGTCGACCCGAAGGTGCTGCTGGAGGAGATCGACGGCCTCGCCGAGCGGGGTGTGGACGTCTCCCGGCTGCGCATCTCCGGCGACGCGCACCTGATCATGCCGCACCACCGGGCGCTGGACCGGGTGGTCGAGCGCTACCTCGGCTCGTCCCGGATCGGCACCACCGGCCGCGGCATCGGCCCCGCGTACGGGGACAAGGTCGCCCGGATGGGCATCCGGCTCCAGGACCTGCTCGACCCCGGCATCCTGCGGAAGAAGCTGGAGCTGACGCTCCGCGAGAAGAACCAGGTGCTGTTCAAGGTCTACAACCGTAAGGCGATCGACGTCGACGCGACGATCGAGGAATACCTGGGGTACGCCGAGCGGCTCAAGCCGTACATCGCCGAGACCCGGGCGATGCTCTGGGACGCGCTGGACCGTGGCGAGACGGTCCTGCTGGAGGGTGCCCAGGCGACCATGCTCGACATGGACCACGGCACGTACCCCTTCGTCACCTCGTCGAACCCGACGGCCGGCGGGGCGTGCGTGGGCGCGGGCATCCCGCCGACCGCGATCACCAAGGTCATCGCGGTGAGCAAGGCGTACACCACCCGGGTGGGCGCGGGGCCGTTCCCGACCGAACTCTTCGACGACAACGGCCGGCACCTCGTCAAGATCGGCCACGAGTACGGCACGACCACCGGCCGGGAGCGCCGCGCCGGCTGGTTCGACGCGGTCGTGGCCCGGTACGCGTGCCGCCTCAACGGCGTCACCGACCTGGTCGTCACCAAGCTGGACGTGCTCACCGGCCTGCCCAAGGTGCCGATCTGCGTCGGGTACCAGATCAACGGCGAGCGCGTCGACGACATGCCGATGACGCAGACCGACTTCCACCACGCGACGCCGATCTACGAAGAGCTCGACGGCTGGTGGGAGGACATCACCAAGGCCCGGACCGAGGACGAACTCCCCGAGAACGCCCGCCGCTACATCGCCAGGATCGAGGACCTGACCGGCACCCGCGTGAGCGTGGTCGGCGTAGGCCCCGGCCGCGACGAAAACGTCCTCCGCCACCCCCTCCTCCCCTAACCCCGGGAGATTCGCCTCGTTGATCATGAAGTTGTTGTGGTGACACGCCGGTGTCGCCGGCAATAACTTCATGATCAACGGCGAGGCGCCCCGGGCGTTGTCCACAGGGGGTGGGCGGGTTATCCACAGGGGTGTCGGTGTGGGCCGGGTGGGGCGGATCGTCGGCGGGTGTGGAGGCTCTGACGATCGTGCGAAGGATGGCCGCCGCCCGGGACGGCGTGGTCACGCCGGCTCAGGCGCGGGCTGCCGGGCTCAACGTGCACGAGGTGCACCGGTTGTGCCGCAGTGGCCGTTGGCGGGTTTTCCCGGACCGGGTACCTCGTTGACGCGGATCGTTACGACGGCATTCCCCGACGTGCTCGGATCAGGGCTGCTGTGGCCTCGTTCGGCCCCGGTGCGGCTGCTGTACCCGGCACCGCGGCTGAACTGCACGGCATCGAGGGGCTTCCCCGAACTGACGAAATCCACCTGTCCTTGTCCGGGCCGGCAGCTCGACCAGCCCGACTCGCCCAACCCGACGTGGTGGTCCATCAACTGGTCATCGCCCCGGCGCAGTTCGAGCGGGTCGTCGGCATCATGACCACCGATCCGTTGCGCACCCTCGCCGACCTCATACTCCGTGCGGAGCGGTACACCGCGGTTTCGCTGTTGGACTCCGCGTTGAACCGCGGTCTGATCTCCGTTGCCGATCTCGCACGGGTGCCATCCCTGTTGAGGGGTCGACGGGGTGCGGTCGCAGCTCGTGGCTACCTGGTGGAGGCCAACGGCCTGGCGCAGTCGCCGTTGGAGACGCGCACCCGCCTGCGCTGCGTGGACGGGAGGGTGCCGCCAGGTGTCCTCCAGCTTCCGGTACGCGACCACGGCGGCTACCTCATCGGTATCGGTGATCTGGGCTGGCAAGGCCCGCACGTCATCGCCGAGGCGGACGGCCGTGAGGTGCACCGCAGCCCGGACGCCCTCTTCGCCGATCGTCACCGCCAGAATCGCCTGATCAACGCCGGCTGGACGATCCTCCGCTTCACCTGGTCCGACACCCTCCGTCCCGATTACATCCCCGGCACGGTCCGCCAGGCGATCGCCGCCGCTGCATACCGTCGATCATGAAGTTGTTGTCTGTCGCGTCGGCGTGTCGCAGCAATAACTTCATGATCAACGGGGTGGGGTGGGTGGGTCAGTAGGATCTGGGTGTGCGGGTTTTGGTTGTGGGTGGTGGGGGGCGGGAGCATGCGCTCGCGCTCGGGTTGTCCGGTGATCCAGCCGTCACGGCGTTGATCGCGGCGCCGGGGAATCCTGGGATCGCGGCGGTGGCTGAGCTGCGGGAGGTCGCGCCGACCGATCCGGCGGCGGTGGCGGCGCTCGCCGTCGAGGTGGGTGCCGACCTGGTGGTGATCGGGCCGGAGGCGCCGCTGGTGGCCGGGGTCGCCGACGCGGTACGCGCCAAGGGCATCCCCGCGTTCGGCCCGTCGGCGGAGGCGGCCCGGCTGGAGGGTTCCAAGACGTTCGCCAAGGACGTGATGACCGCCGCCGGGGTGCCCACCGCCCGGGCGTACACCTGCGCGGATCAGGAGAGCACCGGCGCGGCGCTGGACGAGTTCGGGCCGCCGTACGTGGTGAAGAACGACGGGCTGGCCGCCGGCAAGGGCGTCGTGGTGAGCACCGACCGGGCGGTCGCCGAACGGCACGCGCAGGACTGCGGCCGAGTGGTGGTCGAGGAGTACCTTTCCGGGCCCGAGGTCTCCCTCTTCGTGGTCACCGACGGGGAGGCGGCCCTGCCGCTGCTGCCCGCGCAGGACTTCAAGCGGGTCGGCGACGGCGACACCGGCCCGAACACCGGCGGCATGGGGGCGTACGCGCCGCTGCCGTGGGCGCCGCCCGGCCTGGTGGACGAGGTGATGCGCGACGTCGTGCACCCGACGCTGGCCGAGATGCGCCGTCGGGGGACTCCGTTCGCGGGCCTGCTCTACGTGGGCCTGGCGATCACCGCCGCCGGCCCTCGCGTGATCGAGTTCAACGCCCGCTTCGGCGACCCGGAGACCCAGGTCGTCCTCGCCCTGCTGGAGACGCCGCTCGCCGGGCTGCTGCACGCCGCCGCCACCGGCACGCTGGCCGCGCACCCGCCGCTGCGCTGGCGGGACGGCGCGGCGGTCACCGTCGTGGTGGCGGCCGAGGGATACCCGGCGGCACCGCGTACCGGTGACGTGATCACCGGCGCGGACCGCGCCGGGGTCATCCACGCCGGCACCCGTCGGGACGCCGACGGCACGCTCCGCTCCGCCGGGGGCCGGGTCCTCTGCGGTACGGCCACCGGCCCGGACCTGGCCGCCGCGCGGGACGCCGCCTACGCCCTGGTACGCGACATCGGGCTGGCCGGCTCGCACCACCGCACCGACATCGCCGCCGACGCGGTGGCCGGCCGGATCACTGTCCCCGCCTGACCGCCGGGTCCGCCCGAGCGGTCGAGCCCGAGCGCCCTGACCGGCCGCCCCCGCGATCGCGGTGCGACCGGGGGAGACGGGCGGTCGGGCCGGCGTGCTATCCCACCACGGGCTCGGACGGCCGGACCTCGGCTGACGTCCGGGCGCGGCCGATGATCCGGTCGAGCAGGTTGGCGGTGGCCCGTTCGATCCGCTCGTCACGGTGCCCGGGGCGGTTCAGCGCCATCGTCCAGCAGAGTGTGCCGGTGGCGAAGACGAGTCCGCCCTGCGGCGTCTCGTACAGGTGCGTGCTCTGCAGCCGCTGGGCGCCCTCCCGGGTGCGGTACGGCGACCGGCTCAGCACGGTGGCGGCGACGGCGGGCGGCCGGGGCGCGGTGGGGTAGCGACCGTCGGCCTCGCCGCCGACCACCCCGGGGATCCGGTCGCCGTCGGCCACTCCGGTGCCGGCCCAGAACCAGTGGCTCGCCGACTGGACCACCAGCGGCTGCGGCGCGCCGACGATGCCGTTGTACTGCACGCCGATCAGTTCCTGTTCGGGCTGGCCCATGTCGCGCCAGCGGATGGTGGGGCCGGCGGCGTCCTGGCCCGGGTCGGGCGTGGACTTGGTGCAGGCGACCAGCCGCTCGGCGCGCCCGTCGGCAGCCGACCGGACCCGGATGTGCCAGTAGACGCTGTTGGCGCCGAGGAAGGCCAGGCTCTTGCCGGCCGCGACCGCCCGTTCCGCAGCCCGGCGCATCTCCACCGACCAGTACTCGTCGTGCCCGCCGAACACGATCCCCCGGTGTCGGGTCGGGTCGAGTCGGCCGGAGTGCAGGTCGAAGCTGGTCGCGTAGCTGACGTCGTACCGGTTGCGCTCCAGCCACTGGATGACGTCGTGGTCCCGGGTGAGGTGGCTCGGGACGCCGTCGTCGGCGTACGGCCGGTCGAACGAGACCTCCCGGGCCCGGACCAGGGGGTCCCGCCGACCGTTCGTGTAGCCGTTGTAGAGGCTCCTGCCGTTCAGCCCGTCCGTCGGCCACTGGTTGTACGCCTGCCAGGTGGTGACCGGCAGCACCACGCAGAGCGCGGCGGTCCGCCCGTCGTCGCGGACGACGAACGGGGTGCAGGCACGCGACCCCGCGGCCGAGGTGAACACCGCCTGGTAGAGCCCCGAGGTCCAGTGCTCGGGGATCCGCAGGCTCCAGGACACCGGCCACCGGCAGGCGATGGTCCCGGTCGCCGGGTCGGCCGCTGGCACGGGTTGTGGCACCCCGGCCAGGTCCGGGCTGGTCAGCATGGTGCGCGCGCCGGCGCCGTCGTACCAGCCGAGCCGGTGGACGGTGATCCGGAACGGGCCGGCGGGGTTGACGGCCACGTGGAAGTCCACGGTCTCGCCGGGGACGATGCTGGTCTTCGAGGCGTACCCCTGGATCTGGCGCTGCCGGTCGTCGGCGGCGGGCGGGCCGGTCTGCGGCCACCAGGGTTGCCCGGCCGCGTGGTTCTCCACCTCGACGGGCGGGGGTTGGCGGCGGACGAGGGTGCCGGCGCGGCGCCGGCCGAGGACGGGTTCGGTGGCGCCGAACGCCGTGGCGGAGGCGCCGCCGAGGAGGAGACCGAGTGCCCAGCGTCGGCGGAGTCGGACCATCGCGCAGCTCCCGAACACGAGAACGGACCTGCCGGGGACCGCCGGCGGATGCGAAGGTATCACCCCGTGGGGCGGGGCCAAATCTCCCTTTTGGCCCCTTGACTTCAGCCGTAGTAACGGCGTAGCTCGCGGGTGAGTACCTTGCCGGTGGCGTTGCGCGGCAGGTACTTCACGAAGACCACGTCCCGGGGCACCGAGAAGCGGGCCAGGTAGTGCCGCACGTACTCGCGGACCGCCTCCGGGTCGAGGGTCTCGCCTGGGTGCAGGGCCAGGAACGCGGCCAGCCGCTGGCCGTACTCGGCGTCCGGTACGCCGATCACCGCGACCTCGCGGACCTGCGGCAGCCGGGCGATCAGGTCCTCGAGCTCGGAGGGAAAGACGTTCTCGCCCCCGGAGACGATCATGTCGTCGGCCCGCCCGTCGACGAAGAGCAGGCCGTCGCCGTTGAGCCGGCCGAGGTCGCCGGTGTCCATCAGGCCGCCCTGGCGCTCCCGGCTGGCCCCCGACGTGTAGCCCTCGAAGAGCATCTCGTTGCCCACGAAGATCCGCCCGACCTGCCCCTCCGGGACCGGCTCGCCGGCGTCGTCGAGGATCGCCAGCCGGGTGCCGTGCGGCGGTCGGCCGGCGCCGCTGGGCGCCGCGCGCAGGTCGGCCGGGCCGGCGATGGACGCCCAGGAGACCTCGGTCGAGCCGTAGAGGTTGTAGAGGACGTCGCCGTAGCGGTCCATGAACGCGGTGGCCAGCCCGCCGGGGAGGGCGGAGCCGCTGACCGCGACCACCTTGAGCGGCGGCCGGGGGGCCGGCGCGGGCACCTCCATCAGCCGTTGCAGCATCACCGGTACGGCGAACAGCGCGTCGCAGGACCGCGCCGCCAGGGCGGTCAGCGTGGCGGCCGGGTCGAAGCGGCGGTGCAGCACGATGGTGGCCCGCAGCGCGAACGCCACCTGGAGGGCGGCGTACCCCCAGGTGTGGAAGAGCGGCGCGGCGATCATCACAGTGTCCCGGGCGTGCAGCGGGATCCGGTCGATGATGGAGACGAGCGGGCCGAAGCCGTTCGGCGTGGGCCGGCGGGCGCCCTTGGGCGCGCCGGTGGTGCCGGAGGTGAGGACGATGGTCCGTCCGTCCCGCTCCGGCGGCTGGAGCCGGTCCCCGGGGAGGGCGGCGGCGATCAGTTCCTCCCGGCCGCGCTCGTCGACCCGGTGCACGTCGGCGGGGAGGCCGAGGATCCGTTCGGCGAACTCGCCATCGTGCACCAGCACCCGCAGCGCCTGCTCGTCCGCCACGGTGGCGAGCTGCGCCGCGGACAGCCCGGTGTTGACCAGTACGGCGTCCGCGCCGAGCAGCATCGCCGCGACGACCGCCTCGATCAGCCCGTGGTGGTTGCGGCAGAGCACGCCGACCCGGTCGCCGGCCCGTACGCCGAGCCCCGCCCGCATCGACCGGGCCAGCCGTTCCGCCCGGTCCAGCAGTTCCTGGTACGTCAGCGTTGCGCCGTGCTCGTCGACGACCGCAGTCCGCCCGGGGTCGCGGGCGGCGGCCTGGCGCAGCTCACCGGCGAGGCTCCAGCCCCATTTCCGCAGCGCGCCCAGTTGGGAGGCGACCCGGATCGGCCGGCCCGGGTTGAGCAGGCCGCGTCGGGTCAGCGTGGCGACGATGAACGGCAGGTCCAAGCCGCAACCCTCCTTCGGGAGTCGGTGGGACCGGCGGCCCGACCCGCGACGTGTCGCCGCTCGGCACAGCGGTGGATCGTCGCGGATCGGGCCTGGGTCCGCCGGCGATCAGCGGATCTGCATTCCGGAGATGGCCCGGGAGATGACCAGACGCTGGATCTCGGAGGTGCCCTCGAAGATGGTGTAGATCTTGGCGTCCCGGTACCAGCGCTCCACCGGGTGGTCGCGCAGGAAGCCGGCCCCGCCGAGGAGCTGGACCGCCTTCTCGGTGACCGAGACCGCCACCTCGCCGGCCTTGAGCTTGGACATCGAGCCCTCGCCAGCGGTGAACGGCCGGTTGTTGCGACCCATCCAGGAGGCCCGCCAGACCAGCAGCCGCGCCGCGTCGATCTCCATCTTCATGTCGGCGAGCGCGAACGCGACCGCCTGGTTCTCGATGATCGGTCGGCCGAACTGGACCCGGTCCCTGGCGTAGTCGAGGGCGTACTCGTAGGCGGCGCGGGCCACGCCGAGTGCCTGCGCGCCGACGGTCGGGCGGGACAGCTCGAAGGTGCGCATCGCCGCCTGGCCGGAGGCGCGCTGCCCGGAGCGGGCCCGGGCCAGCCGCTCGTCCAGCGCCTCCCGGCCGCCGAGCAGGCAGCGCCCCGGCACCCGTACGTCGTCGAGGAAGACGTCGGCGGTGTGGGATGCGCGCAGCCCGAGCTTGCGCAGCTTCCGGGTGGCACTGAGCCCCGCCGTGCCGGGCGGTACGACGAACGCCGCCTGGCCACGCGAGCCCAGTTCGGGGTCGACCGAGGCGGTGACCACGTGCACCCCGGCGATGCCGCCGTTGGTGGCGTACGCCTTCTGCCCATTCAGCACCCACTCGTCGGTGGCCTCGTCGTAGACGGCGCGGGTACGCATCGACCCGACGTCGGAGCCGGCCTCCGGCTCGGTGGTGCAGAACGCGGCCACCGCCGGCTGGTCGACGTCACCGAAGCACTGCGGCACCCACTCGACGAGCTGGTCCGGGGTGCCGGCGCCGTAGATGGCGGCGACCGCCAGCGAGGTGCCGAAGATGCTCAGCCCGATGCCGGCGTCGCCCCAGAACAGCTCCTCGCTGGCGATCGGGAGGGAGAGCCCGGTGGGGTCGGCCCAGCAGGTGGCGAGGAACTCGAAGCCGTACAGGCCGACCTTCGCCGCCTCCTGGATGATCGGCCAGGGCGTCTCCTCGCGGGCGTCCCACTCGGCCGCGGCCGGGCGCACGACCTCGGCCGCGAAGCCGTGCACCCAGTCGCGGAGGTCCCGCTGTTCCTCGTTCAGGTCGAGCGAGAACTCCACCATGTTCAGGCCTTCGGGATGTCGAACAGGTTGGCGATGTTGGCGGCGAGGCCCAGGTCGCCCTTGGCCTTCAGCTTGCCGGTCATGAACATCATGACCGGGTTGCCGCCACCGGAAACGATCTTCAGGAATTCGACCGGGCCCATGGTGAGGCTGAGCTTCGGGTCCCGCTGCGGGGTGTCGGAGACGGCGCAGGTGCCGTTCTCGATGACGATCTCGTAGGTGTCGGTGCCGCCGTCGGGGCGTCCGGTGACGTTCCAGTGGATGACCGCGTTGGTGGAGCCGGCGCGGTCGGCCCGGAACAGGGTCGGCATCCGGTTGAAGACCTCGCTCAGGATCTTGCCGCGCAGGTCGCCGGTCATGACCCCGGCGATCTTGTCGTCGGGAGTGGACTTGACCAGCTGCGCGAACTCCTTCGGGCCGACGTTCGCGAAGTTGGCCGGGTCGAAGTCAGTCATGGGGGATTGCACCTTCCGGAGCGGGCCGACTTTGGTTACTCTGGCGTAACCTTACGCACGGGTAGGTATGCTCGCAAGGGTGTCCAGCCCGACCTTCAAGCGCCTACCCCGGGCCGTACGCGAACAGCAGATGCTCGACGCGGCGGTCAAGGTGTTCTCACGCAGGGGTTTCCACGCCGCCAGCATGGACGAGATCGCCGACGACGCCGGCATCTCCAAGCCGATGGTCTACGCGTATCTCGGCACGAAGGAGGAACTCTTCGTCGCCTGCCTGCACCGGGAGGGCACCCGGCTGATGGAGGCCATCGCCGGCGCGGCCGCCCCCGACCTGCCCGCCGACGAACGGCTCTGGCGCGGGCTGCGGGCCTTCTTCGGCTTCGTCGGCGCACACCGGGACGGCTGGGCGGTGCTCTACCGGCAGGCCCGCGGCGAGCGGCCGTTCGCCGCCGAGGTGGCCACCATGCGCGGCCGGCTGATCGAAGTGGTCGCCGGCATGCTCGACCACGCGCTGCGCGCGAAGGGGCGCGAGGTGCGTGCCATCGACCTGGAGGTGGTCGCGTACGCCCTGGTCGGGGCGAGCGAGTCGCTGGCCGACTGGCTCGCCGACCACCCGGAGGCGGATCCGGAGAAGACCGCCACCCGGATGATGAACGTCGCCTGGCTCGGCGCCGACCGCCTGCTGCGCGGCGTCACCTGGCACCCCCCGGCTGACTGAGCGGGGCGTCGGCGTGCACCCGCCGGCGGCCACGCACCCAGCGCACCGTCTCCACGACCAGGGTCACGGTCAGTGCGAGCCCCAGCCCGAGCAGCAGGCCGCGTAGGGGGTCCCGCTCGAAGGCGAGCCCGCCCAGGTAGCCGACGAGCGCCGAGTAGACGCCCCAGGAGGCGGCGGCCAGCGCGTCGAAGGCGAAGAACCGGCGCCGGGAGAAACGGGTCGCCCCCATGGTGAGGGTGACGGCTGTGCGTCCACCGGGGACGTAACGGGCCACGATCAGGAGCAGGCCGCCGCGGACCGCGATGCCGCGCCGGACCCACTCCAGCGCCGCACGCCGGCGACCCCGCCAACGACCATTCCGGCTCGGCGCGTCGGATGCCGCGCCGCGATCCGGAGCGGTCGCCAGCAGCCGCCCGCCGGTGTGCCGGCCGATGGCATACGAGATGTGGTCCCCGACGAGCGCGCCGCAGGCGGCCACCACGATCACCAGCGGCAGGTCGGGCTGACCGGTCGCCGCGAAGACCCCGGCGGTGATCACTGCGGTCTCACTTGGCACCGCCGGGAAGAAGCCATCGACCACCGCGATCGCGAAGAGTGCCAGGTAGACCCAGGGTGAGGACATCGTCTGGTGGAGCAGGTCGAGCACCGAATCCATGGCTCCGATGCTGGTCGCGCCGCCCGCCCGGGCCATCTGCCGTCGGTCGGCCGGCGGGGGTCACTTTCGTTGCGTCGTACCCCGAGGCGGTCTCGGGGTCGGCACCCAGCCCTCCCCGGACCTGCTCCCCGCGGAATTCCACCACCCCCGGCCGCCCGCCTAGGCTCGTGGCGTGACCTCGCGCGCCGCCCTGCTCCGGTGGGCCGAGCGGTACGCGCCGCTGCTGCTCGCCGCGCTGGTGACCGCTGGCACCTGGGCGGCGGCGACCGGGGCGCTGGGCGTCCGCTCGCCGCTGCCCCGGGTGCTCGTCCTTGGCATCGCGCTGGCCTCGGGCGCGGCGGTCCTCGCGTCCCGCCGGTGGCCGCTGGTCGCCATGGCCGCCATCAGCCTGCTCGTCCTGGCCGCGTGGCCGGCCGCCGTCCTCGCCTCCTGGCGGGCCGGGGTACGCCTGCGCGGTCGCCGGCTCGCCGGTTACCTGCTCGGGGCCGGGCTCGTCGTGCTGGCGGGAATGGCGATCGGCGCGGCGGTGGGCGGGGAGCGCCGGCTGACCACGGCCACTCCGGCGAACGCCCTGGCGCTCTTCGCCTGGCTGGTGATCTTCCCATTGGTCGCCGGGCTGTGGATCCAGGCGCGGCGGGACACCCTGGCCGCGCTGCGGGACCGCGCTGAGCGGCTGGAACGCGAGCAGGAGGCGCGGGCCGACCGGGCCCGGGCCGAGGAGCGGGCCCGGATCGCCCGGGAGATGCACGACGTGGTGGCGCATCGGGTCTCGCTGATGGTGGTGCATGCCGGTGCGCTGGAGGTGACCGCGGCCGAGCCCGCCACGATCGAGGCGGCCGCCCTGATCCGGTCCACCGGTCGGGCGGCGTTGGCCGACCTGCGCGAGGTGCTCGGCGTGCTGCGTCAGCCGCCTCAGCCCACCGGTGACCGGGAGCTCGCCTCCGCCGGGATGTCCCCACCCGCGGGACTGGACGCGGTCGACGAACTCGTACAGGAATCCCGGGCGGCCGGACTCCGGGTGCACCGCCACGACGAGGGGACGGCGCGGCCGGTGCCAGGCGCGGTCGCGCGAACCACGTATCGGGTGGTGCAGGAAGGGCTGACCAACGCGCGCAAGCACGCCCCGGATGCCGAGGTCACCGTCCACCTGCGCCACCTGCCCGACGGGGTCGAGGTGAGCGTCCGCAACGGCCCGTCCACCCGGCCCGGTCCCACCCTGCCCGGCGCGGGATTCGGCCTGGTCGGGCTGCGGGAGCGGGTCGAGCTGGTCGGCGGGCGGCTGGCCGCCGGGCCGGGCCCGGACGGAGGATTCCTGCTCCGGGCGCTCATCCCGATGGAGGTGGGGTCTTGATCCGTACCCTGATCGCCGACGACGAGCAACTGATCCGCGCGGGCCTGCGGCTGATCCTCGAGGCCGCGCCGGACATCGCGGTGGTCGGCGAGGCCGCCGACGGCGACGAGGCGCTGGCCGCGGCCGTCCGACTGCGGCCCGACGTGGTGCTGCTGGACGTCCGCATGCCGGGCACCGACGGGCTGGCCGCCGCGGCCCGGATCGTCGCGGAGGGCTCCAAGGTCGTCATGCTGACCACCTTCGACCTGGACGAGTACGTGCACGAGGCGCTGCGCGCCGGTGCGGTCGGCTTTCTGCTCAAGGACACCCCGCCGCGGGAACTCGCCGCCGCCGTGCGGACCGTCGCCGCCGGCCACGCCATGCTCGCGCCGACGGTGACCCGGCGGCTGATCAGCTCCTTCGCCGAACGTGGCCCGGATCGGCGCGAGGTCGCCCGGCAGCGGCTGGCCCGACTGACCGACCGGGAGGCGGTGGTCGTCCGGGAGGTGGCCCGGGGAGATGCGAACGCCGACGTGGCCCGGCGGCTCGGGATGAGCGAGGGCACCGTCAAGGCGTACGTCAGCCGGGCCCTGGCCAAGCTCGGGGTGAGCAACCGGGTCCAGCTCGCCATCCTGGTCCACGACGCCGATCTGCTGTGAGGGCCGATCGGCTCAGCGGCGGGCGGCAGCGCGGGATCGGGACCGGCGGCGGGCCCAGCGGACCGCCTCGAACAGGCCCGTGGCCACGAGCGACAGGCCCACCCCGACGAGCAGGCCCAGGATCGGGTTCTCCTTGAAGGCCAGCCCGCCGAAGAAGCCGAGCAGCCCGCAGTAGAGCGCCCAGGCGGCGCAGGCGAGCACGTCGTACATCAGGAAGCAGCGCACCGGGTAGCGGACCGCGCCCATGGTCAGGGTGACCGCGGTCCGGCCGCCCGGAACGTAGCGGGCGGTGGTCAGGATCAGGCCGCCGCGCCGGTCGACCGCCCGGCGGGCCCACTCGGAACTCGCGCGCCGCCGGCTGTCGGCGGGTAGCCGGGCCAGCCGGTGCCCGCCGCCGCCGCGCCCGATGGCGTACGAGACGTGGTCGCCGGCGAGCGCGCCGAGCGCGGCGGCCACGATCACCAGGACCAGGGCGGGCTCCCCGTCCGCCGCGAAGACCGCGGCGGTGATCACCACCGTCTCGCCGGGCACCGCCGGGAAGAACGCGTCGATCGCGGTGATCGCGAAGATCACCAGGTACGCCCACGGCGAGGTCGCCGTCTGGCGCAGCAGGTCGAGCGCGTCCTCCATGCCCTCATGCTGGTGCCAGGCGGCGGCCGGCGGGCCGAGTCGACGGATCAGGCGGGCACCGGGGTACGCCGGTCGGCACTGACCTTGTCCGCCGCGGTCGGGCCGTGCGAGGTGAGCACCACCGGGACGCCCAGCTCCCGGGCCACCGCCGCCGGCCAGTCGGCGGGCGGGTCGTCGTAGACCGGGCGGGCCCGCAGCAGACGGGCGGTGAGGGCGGCCTGCCGGTCCAGGTCGCCGGCCGGACCCGGAACGATCCGGTCGAGGGTGTCGTAGCGGCGGCAGATCCGCAGCTCCGGGCCGGCCAGGTCGAGGTGGGTGAGCGCCAGGCCGTCCACCCCACCCGCCACGGCCAGCGCGTACCGGTGGGCGACGGCGTCGAAGTGGCCGAACCGGAACCGGCCCTGCCAGGGGTTGGTCGGGTTGCGCGGGTCCGTGTACGGCAGGTCCGGGTCCTCGGTGACCAGCGGCCCGGGCCCGTGCCGGGTGGTCGTCACCCGGAGCACCCCGAGCCGCCGAGCGCCGCCCGCCAGGCCCGCCTCGGCGAGCAGCGTCTCCGCGTTCGCGAAGGTGGTCGTGCTCCACGTGGTGTACGGGTGGAAGCCGTGCCACTCGTCCAACAGCACCCCCTGCGCCCCCTCGAAGACGCAGGCCCCGGCCCGGAGCACCCGGGCCAGGTGGGACCGGTCGACGATCGCCACCCGCGCGGCGAACCCGGCGTACGCGGGCAGGCAGTCCTCGACCGGCGGCGCGTCCAGCGGGCCCAGCTCGGCGGTGAGCCGGTCCCGGAGCGTGGCGAGCCGGCGGCGCAGCACGGCCGGGTGGCGGCAGTCCGCCACCCGGGGCGCCTCGTCGGGGTGGGTGAGGCCGTACGCGACGGCCTCACCCACCCCCAGCCCGCAGGAGCCGTGCCGGTCGGCTCCCCGGGCGATTTCCCGGGCCCGGTTCGCGGCCCGGTGGTACGGGGTGGCCAGCAACGCCTCGCCGTCCACGGTCAGCCGGTCGAGCGCGTCGGACACACCGACCGCCGCGAGGTGGTCGGCCTCGGCGGCCAGCGCCAGCGGGTCCACCACCACGTGCCGCGACAGATGGGTACGAACCCCGGGGCGGAACGTCCCGGAGCCGAACTGCGCGAACGTGTGGTGTCGTCCGTCGCGCAGCACGACGTTGTGCGCCGCCTGCGCGCCCCCGTTGAACCGGACCACCGTGTGCACCGGCCGGCTCCCGCAGAGCCAGTCCACGACGGTGCCCTTGCCGGCGTCGCCGTAGCCGAGGTCGACCACCATCACGTGTTTCACAGCCGGGTGACCCCGCTTTCCGCGGTCGGGGTGAACGGCACCGTCGCCACCGACGCCGGCCGGTCGCCGCCCAGCTTCGCCAGCGCCTTCGAGACCGTCCGGCCGGCCGTCGAGCCGGCCCGGGCCAGGTCGCGCAGCCCTTCGTCCAGGTCGACGGCCTGCTCGCCGAGGCCGACGGTGAGCGCGATGGTCTCACAGACCGCGTCCAGGTCGTCCAGTTCGACGGCGCGCTGCCCGAGCAGGCCGCGCCAGAAGTCCAGCACCTTGCGGCTGCCGGCGTACGCGCTGCCGGCTGGGAGCAGATAGTAGGTGTCCCAGCGGCGGGTCACCTCGTCGACGATCTGCCGTACCGGCACGTCCTCGGCCAACTCGTCGCCGATCAGCCGGGCCACCTGCCGCCGGTCCACCCGCGGGTACGCCAGCTCGTCGCCGATGAGGAAGAGGTAGCCGCGCTGGCCCCGCTTCTCCCAGCAGTCGGTGACCGTGTGCCGGGCCATGAAGTACAGGGCCAGCTCGTACGACTCGGTCATCTGGCCGCCGCCGCCACCCTCCAGCACGATCCGGCCGAGGTCGTCGTCCATCCGGTTGTCCGATTCGAACTGGCCGATCTGCAGCGGCACCCGGTCGCAGGTGGCGTCGCCGATCGCGCCGAACATGAGCTGCGGGTCGCGGGCGTACCCCTGGCGCAGCAGCAGGCCGAGCAGCTGCGGCAGCTTGGTCTGCAGCATCCGGGGGACGTGCCCCATCGAGCCGGTCACGTCGAACAGGACCGCGATGGCGAGCGACTGCGGGTGCTCGGCCGAGTCGCGGCTCTCGCGTACGGCGCCGCGGGGGTCGAGCGCCGGGTGGACGGCGCGGGCCCCGCTGTCGCTGTAGGAGAAGGCGCTCGTGCCGGTGGCCCGGCGGTAGCGGTCGGCGGCGTCGTACACGTCGGTGGACCAGATTCCGCTGCCCATGGCAGCCTCCCTAGGGATTGAGGGTGAAGGGTCGGAAGGTGCGGGGGCCGTAGCGCCGCTCCAGCACCTCGTCGAGTTCGCCGAGCAGCCGCCAGGCGTCGTCGGGCCGGGCGTTGAGGGCCGGTCGCGCGCAGCCGGCGGCGAAGGCGCGCAGCTCGGGTGGGATGCGGTCGGCCATCAGCCAGGTCATGCAGCGGGCGGCCATGGCCAGGTCGGTGCCGGGGCCGCAGGACCGCTTCCCGGTCACCTCCGGCGGGTACCAGTCCTCGTGGCCGGGGACCAGCGCCGGGACCGCCCCCTCGCCGACCACGGAGAAACACCAGTCGACCAGCACCAGGCCGTGTGCGTCCGGCTCGATCAGCACGTGCCGGGGCAGCACCGCGCCGTGCACCACCCCGGCCCGGTGGGCCAGGCCGAGGGCGACCAGCAGCCGCCGCCACATCCAGGCCGCGTCGCGCGGGTCCAGCCCGTCCGGGTACGCCCGGCGCACCTCGTCCAGGCTGTGCAGCCCGGGCGCGGTGGCCAGCACGTTGACCCACCGTGCTGCGCCGGTCGCCGGGTCCCGGGCGGTGAGCGAGTCGACCAGCCGGGGCACGTACGGCAGGTGTCGCGGGTCGCCCCGTTCCTCGATCACCTTCAGGGCCCGGGCCTCGCGGACGGTCAGGTCGTTGTCGGCCGGGTTGCGGGGCAGCTTGAGCAGCCGGTCCGCCCCCACGTCGTAGAGGTCGGCCAGGTCTCCGACGTACGCGAGCCGGCGGAGTGGATAGTCGCCGAGCATGGTCCCGCCTCCTCCCCGCCACCGGGTGGTGACCTCGACGAGCGCGTCGGTGGCGGCGGCGCGTACGTCCGGGTCGGCCGCGCCCAGCCGGTCCGGGTGCAGGGCCGCGACCAGCTTCCGGTAGCGGCGGGCCGGCGCGTCGGTGCCGAACAGGTCGGCGTCGTTGCGGGCCGCCGCGACCAGGCGGATGGCCTCCTCGGTTCTCACCGCACCGTCTCCTCCCGGGCGGGGCGCAGCAGCGCCGGGTGGAGCAGCCGGGCGTCGCCGGCCCGGTAGAGCCTGGCCCGGGGTCCGCCCCGCGCGCCGCCGCGCTCGGTGCTGGCGCCGGTGCTCTCCACGAAGCCCGGCACGGAGAGCACCTTGCGGTGGAAGTTGCCGGCGTGCAGGGGGTGCCCCCAGACCGTCTCGTAGACGGCCCGCAGCTCGGTGATGGTGAATTCGGGTTCGAGGAAGCGGGTGGCCAGCGGGGTGTATTCCAGCTTGGAGCGGGCGCGTTCGAGGCCGTCGTCGATGATCCGGGCGTGGTCGAAGGCGAGCTGCCGGCTGGTCAGCGCGGTCGCCGGCAGCCAGATCGCCTCGTCGGCGTCGGTGCCGGCCGCGGGGTCGGGCAGGTCGGGGGCGAAGGCCAGGTGGGCCACCGAGACCACGCGCATCCGGGGGTCGCGGTCGGGGTCGCCGTAGCTGCCGAGCTGTTCCAGGTGGATGCGGCGCAGCCGCTCGCCGCCGAGCCCGGTCTCCTCGGCCAGCTCCCGCCGGGCGCCGGCGGCCAGGTCCTCGTCGGGGCGGACGAAGCCGCCGGGCAGCGCCCAGTGCCCCTCGTACGGCGGCGCGCCGCGGCGGATCAGCAGCAGGTGCAGCGCGCCCTCGCGGATGGTCAGCGCCACCACGTCGACGGTGACCGCCACCGCCGGGTAGTCCCGAGGGTCGTACGCGGCGAGGTAGTCCTGCTCGTTCACGGTATCTCTCTCACTATGAGAACAACTCAAGGTGAGAACAACCTAGCGTACGAAGGGGGGAACGCCAAGCCCTTCTTCCCTCAGCGGACGGCGCCCACCAACTGCGGTCCGCCGGACCGCGCGTCGTGCAGGGCGAAGTCCCAGGTCGCGTCGGCCGCGGTGGCGCTGAAGGCCACCGTGGACGGCAGCGGCACCGGCAGCTTGAACGCGACGTCCACCGTGAACGCCTCCGGCAGCCGGCTCTCCAGCGCGGCCAGACAGTGCGCCTTGCTCCACATGCCGTGGGCGATCGGGTGGGGGAAGCCGAACAGGCGGGCCCCGAGCCGCGAGGTGTGGATCGGGTTGTGGTCCCCGGAGACCCGGGCGTAGTCGGTCCCCACCCGGCGGGTCACCCGCCAGTGCGCCGAGGCGGCCGGCGGGCTCGGGCGGTCACCCCGGTCGCGCCGCGGACCGCCGCCCGCCGTCCGCTCCTTCCCGAGGTACGTCGAGACGCCCCGCCAGACCTCCGCGCCGTCGACCGAGCCGACCAGCACCACGTCGAGCTGCCGGCCCCGCTCGTGCGGGCGCAGGTTCTCGGCGTACGTGTGGAAGTCCAGGGTTTCGCCGGCCTCGATCGGCCGGTGCACGGTGATCCGGTTCGCCACGTGCACCACCCCGGTCAGCGGGATGGGGAACTCCGCCGCGGTCATCAGCCGCAGCGCCAGCGGGAAGCCCAGCACGTGCACGTACGTCGCCGGCAGCCGGTCGGTGAGCCGGAAGCCGCAGACCCGGTCGTAGTCGGCCAGGTGTGCCGGGTCCACGGTCACGCCGGTGACGCCGAGCTCCACCTCGGGCAGTTCCCGGCCGCGCCGGCCGCCCATCCCGGGCAGCGCGCCGAGCAGGGCCCGCCGGTAGAGCACGCCGGCCGCCGGCATCCGGGGCAGGTCGATCCGGACCCGTCCCTCGGTGCCGCCGGTCGCCGGTGCGACCGCCGCCCCGGCGACGGTCGACAGGTCCCGGGTGACCTCGGCGGCCGCCGCGGAGAGGTCTCGGGTGGCCTCGGCGGCAAGGCCGGAGAGGTCCTGGGTCGCCTCGGCGGACGGGCGCGGGTCGGCGTCCGCCCCCGCCACGGCGGCCCGGGCCGCGGTGAGGTCCTGGGTCGGCCCCTCGATCAGCTCGTGCACCGACAGTTCCTCGATCGGCTCCGCCGACCGCCGCTGCTTACGCCGCGCCATCACGCCCCCAGCAGACTCTGGCCGCACACGCGGATGATGTTGCCACTGACCGCGCCGGTCGCGGGCCACGAGAGCCAGCCGATCGTCTCGGCCACGTCCACCGGCAGGCCGCCCTGGGCCATGCTGTTCATCCGGCGGCCCGCCTCCCGGATCATCAGCGGGATCCGGGCGGTCAGCCGGGTCTCGATGAACCCGGGCGCGACCGCGTTGAGGCTGATCCCGCGCTCGCGCAGCACCGGGGCGAGCGAGTCGACCAGGCCGATCACGCCGGCCTTGCTGGTCGCATAGTTGGTCTGCCCCCGGTTGCCGGCGATGCCGGCGATCGAGGAGACCGAGACGATCCGCCCACCGGCCGGGATCAGGTCTCGCTCCAGCAGCACGTCGTTGATCCGCTCCTGGCTGGACAGGTTCACGTCGATCACCGAGTCCCAGCGGTCGGCGTCCATCCGGCCGAGGGTCCGGTCGCGGGTGATGCCGGCGTTGTGCACCACCACATCGACCCGGCCGTGCCGGCGCGCCAGGTGCTCGGCCAGCCGGGTCGGGGCGTCCGCCGCCGTCAGGTCGAGCTGCACCGCGCTGCCGCCGACCTCGTTGGCGACGGCGGCCAACTCGTCCCCGGCGGCGGGGATGTCCAGCGCGACCACCCGGGCGCCGTCCCGGGCGAGCACCCGGGCCAGGGCCGCGCCGATGCCCCGGGCCGCCCCGGTGACCAGCACCACCTGGCCGTCCAGCGGCCGGTCCCAGTCGGCAGGTGCGGTGGCGGTGCCGGTGCCGACCCGGATCACCTGCCCGGAGACGTACGCGGACCGGCCCGACAACAGGAACCAGAGCGTGGACTCCAGACTGACCGGGGTGCCGCCGTCGCCGTTCCTCGTGACGTACGCGAGCTGGGCGGTGACGCCCCGGCCGAACTCCTTGCCGATGCTGCGGGTCAGCCCCTCCAGGGCGCGCTGTGCGGTCGCCTCGCGGGGCGAGTCGCATTCGGCCGGCGGGGTGCCCAGCACGATCACCCGACCGCAGGGGAGCAGCGCCCGGGCGTGCGGGTGGAAGAAGTCGTAGAGCTGGTGCAGCTCGGTGGAGTCGGTGATGCCGGTCGCGTCGTACACCAGGGCGGCGAAGCGCGAGGTGGCGCCGGTGACGGCGGCCGGGTCGGGCAGCTCGACCCCGGCGGCGGTCAGGGTCTTGCCGACCGGCTCGGCGAGCCGGCCGCTGGTCGACGAGCCGAGCAGGACCGGCCCGGGAACGAGCGGGTCGCCGGGCGTGTGCCGGCGCAGTCGGGGCGGGTCGGGCAGCCCGAGACGCTTGACCAGCGCGCGGCCGGCCCCCGTCTGGACGAAGCTCGCGTAGCGGTCGCTCATGACCGTAGCCTACTGACGAGTAGGTTGGACGCAACCCCTGCCACGCCCCAGCCGGTCGTCAGGTGCCGGAACTCGGTCCGGCGTTTCGTTCGGCCCGCCAGCGGTCCACCAGGGCGGGGAGTTCGCGGAACATGAAGCCGTAGAAATCGCGCATCTCGGCCAGCCGCCGGGCGGCGGGACTGTCCTTCCCCGCGGCGGCTATCCCCTGGTCGGCCGCCTCGAACATGGACTTGACCATGCCGTTCTGCGTGGACATCAGGGTCGCCCAGGCGCCCTCCCGCAGCCGGTAGTGTTCCCGGCGGCTGCCCGGTGCCGGCACCCGTTCGATCAGGCCCACCGTCGACAGCATCTTGATGGCGCCCGACACCGAGCCTGAGCTGACGCCGAGCTGCTCGGTGAGCTCGGTGGCGGTCACGCTCTCCGAGTCGGCGAAGAGAAAGGCCGCCATCACCCGCGCGGTCGCTTTCTGTAGCCCGCCCTGGGACAGGATCAGCGCCATGTGTTCGGCCGCCGCCGTGGTGTCCGCCAAGGTTGTCGCCCTCCTCCGGTGTGATCGGCCCAACTCTAGCATCTCTCAGTCTTCAAAAACCTCTGAAACCTCTGATAACTTCTCCTCATGCCTCCCGCTATCGAGCTCAACGGGCTTACCAAGACGTACGGATCCCGGCGTGGCCTGGCCGGCCTGACCCTCGACGTGCAGCCGGGCGAGGTGTTCGGCTACCTCGGCCCCAACGGGGCCGGGAAGTCCACCACCATCCGGCTGCTGCTGGACCTGATCCGCCCCACCGCGGGCTCCGCCCGCGTACTCGGGTTGGATCCCGCCGCCGACGCCGTCGACCTGCACCGCCGGATCGGCTACCTCGCCGGTGACTTCGTGGTCGACGGCCGCCAGCGGGCCGGGGAGTGCCTGACCTTCCTCGGCAACCTGCGCGGCGGCGTGCCCGCGGCTCGGATCATCGAGCTGGCCGACCGCCTCGAACTGGACCTGACCGCCCGGATCAGGAGCCTGTCCAAGGGCAACCGGCAGAAGGTCGGGCTGGTGCAGGCGTTCATGCACCGGCCGGAACTGCTGATCCTGGACGAACCGACGTCGGGGCTGGACCCACTGGTGCAGCAGACGTTCCTGGAACTGGTCGCCGAGACCCGGCAGGACGGGCGGACCGTCTTCATGTCCAGCCACGTGATGAGCGAGGTCGAGGCGGTCGCCGACCGGGTCGCGATCATCCGCGAGGGGCGGCTCGTCGCCCTGGACACCGTCGCCGACCTGCGCGCTCGGTCCCATCTGCGGGTCCGAATCACCTTCGCCGAGCCGGTCCGGGCCGCGGAGTTCACGGGCCTGCCCGGCGTCCGGGACCTGGTCGTACGGGGTTCCGACCTCGACTGCCGGATCGACGGCACCCCGGACGCGCTGCTGAAAGCGGCCGCCCGGCACACCGTTACCGGCCTGCACGCCGACACCCCGGACCTGGAGGAACTGTTCCACGGCTACTACACCGGCCACCCGGCGCGGCGGGAGATGGCCGATGTCGCCTGATGCCCGCACCTCCCTCCCCTCCACCCACTCCGCCGCCCGAAAGGGCGCGACGACGAACGGCGGCACGATGAATTCACCAGCGACGCAGATCGGCCCCACCGCTGCCGGCCCGGTCCCCGGGACGTCGAGGCTGGCCTGGGTCTTCAGCCGGTCGATGTTCGGCAAGACGATCTACGACAACCGCCGGGTCCTGACCGTCTGGGCGCTGGCCACTGGTCTGCTTGCCATGGCGTACGCCATCTTCTACCCGCAGTTGTCCGCCGAGTCCGCGCCGAGCGTGCCGGAGGCGATGCGAGGCTTCGGGCTGGACGACACCGCCAGTGCTGCCGGCTACCTCCAGGGGGCGGTGTTCGGGCTGCTCGTGCCGCTGCTCGCCACCTTCTACGGCGCGGCGACCGGAGCTCGGATGATCTCCTCGGACGAGGAGTCCGGCTACCTCGACCTGCTGCTGGCGCATCCCATCGGGCGGGCCCGGCTGGTGCTGCACCGGTTCGCCGCCCTGGCCGTCGGCGCTGTGGTGATCTCCGCGGCCGTCCTGGCCGCCGTGCTCGCCGTGCGGGCGTCCGCCCGCCTGGACTCGATCAGCGTCGCCAACTTCACCGCCCAGGCGGTCAACCTGGCGCTGCTCGGGGTCTTCTTCGGCGCACTCGCGACGGCCTTCGGTGCGGCCACCGGGAAGAGCCGGGCCACGGTCTTCGGGCTCACCGCCGGCCTGGGCGTGCTCGGCTACGCCCTGAACGGGTTCGCTCCTCAACTCGGCGCCGAGTGGGCGCGTCACCTCACCCCGTTCCACCACTACCTCGGTGGCGAACCGCTGCGGTACGGCTTCGAGCCGACCGGCCCGCTGGTCCTGGCCGCCGCCACCGCCGTCCTGCTCGGGATGGGCATCCTGCGGTTCGCCCAGCGCGACCTCGGCCGCTGAGCTGAATGGAAGGCCCCCGGTCAACGCCTCGCGTCGTACCGGGGGCCCGTTGACAACTGCCGGTCCGCGCCGGGCCGGCACGTGGCGGTGCGTGCCGGGTCGATGCGTTGAGGACTCGCGCGGCCGCCGTCCGGCGGCGTAGCCTACTGGCGAGTAGGGTACGGGCAACCGAATCGAGGAGGCCGATCGTGCAGAGTGTCCGGCGGGTTGCGGTCATCGGCGGCAACCGCATCCCCTTCGCCCGGTCCAACTCGCGCTACGCGCACGCGTCCAACGCCGACATGCTCGGCGCGGCGCTCGACGGGCTGGTCGCCCGGTTCGGCCTGGCGGGGCAGCGGGTCGGCGAGGTGGTCGCCGGCGCGGTGCTCAAGCACTCCCGGGACTTCAACCTCACCCGCGAAGTGGTGCTCGGCTCCCGGCTCGACCCGCACACCCCGGCGTACGACATCCAGCAGGCCTGCGGCACCGGGCTCGAAGCCGCCATCCTGGTCGCCAACAAGATCGCCCTCGGGCAGCTCGAGGTCGGCATCGCCGGCGGCGTCGACACCACCTCGGACGCGCCACTGGCCATCAACGAGGACCTGCGCCGTACGCTGCTCGCGCTCAACTCCGCCCGGACCCTCGGCGAGCGGCTGAAGATCGCGGCGAAGCTGCGCCCGCACCAGCCGTTCAAGCCGGAGATCCCGCGCAACGCGGAGCCGCGTACCGGGCTGTCCATGGGGGAGCACGCGGCGCGGACGGCGCTGCGCTGGAACATCGACCGGCAGGCCCAGGACGAGCTGGCACTCCGCTCGCACCAGCGGCTCGCCGCCGCGTACGAGAAGGGGTTTTTCGACGACCTGATGACCCCCTACCTCGGGCTGACCCGGGACCAGAACCTGCGCCCGGACACCAGCCTGGAGAAGCTCGGCTCGCTGAAGCCGGTCTTCGGTGCGAAGGGCGCGGACGCCGAGCGGGCCACCATGACCGCCGGCAACTCGTCCCCGCTCACCGACGGCGCGTCGACGGTGCTGCTGGCCTCGGAGGAGTGGGCGCGGGAGCACCACCTGCCGGTGCTGGCCTGGTTCTCCTGGTGCGAGACCGCGGCGGTCGACTTCGTGCACGGCGACGAAGGGCTGCTGATGGCCCCCGCGTACGCGGTGCCCCGGATGCTGGCCCGGGCCGGCCTCACGCTCAAGGACTTCGACTTCTACGAGATCCACGAGGCGTTCGCCTCGCAGGTGCTGGCCACCCTGGCCGCCTGGGAGTCGCCGGAGTTCTGCAAGGAGCGGCTGGGCCTGGACGCGCCGCTCGGGTCGATCGACCGGGACAAGCTCAATGTCAACGGCTCCTCGCTGGCCGCCGGGCACCCCTTCGCGGCCACCGGCGGCCGGATCGTGGCCACCCTCGCGAAGCTTCTCGATCAGAAGGGGAGCGGCCGGGGCCTGATCTCCATCTGCGCGGCGGGCGGGCAGGGCGTGACGGCGATCCTGGAGCGCTGACTCCAAACAACCCCGGCGCTGTGGTTGGCGGCGAACCGACGCTTTCAGCTCACGCCGACCCGTCGCGGCGCAGCGCCTCGCCCAGCATTACCCGACAAGCTGATCCTCAATGAAGCGCATCCTCTTGATGATCTTGCCCGTGCTGGTTTTGTCGTAGCTGTCGTATTCTTTTCGCGGGTCGGCATCCGACCAGGTTATCGAGGCAATGAGATCGTTCCTGTGATGTTCCAAGCGATCTGTGCTCAGGTAGCCTTCGTCAGGCTGCCAGTCTCTCGGCAGATCGTCACTTTCCCGATAGAAGTACATGTGGAAGAACCTGGCCTTGCGTCCTGCTGCCTCAGGTTCTCCCTCGATCGGGTGGTCCTTGCTGTATTTTTCAACCAATTCTTTCAACTGGGTCAGATCTTTGGGTGGGTTCAGGATCATATAATGCTTCCTGATGGTCACCTCTCCTTCATCCGGCTTTCCGAGCACTTCTGCCGTGTTGGCAATTTCGAAGATCTTGGTTTCCCCGCCCGACTCCCCGTTGGTTCCGCATCCGGCCAAGCTCAATGGGATGAAAAACATTCCAATAATGAGAACTAGAATTTTCAAATCGGCCCTGGTCACTCAATCCCCCCGCAGGACATCAATCCTCGTAGAATAGCCGCGAACAACGCCACGAGGTAGGGCGTGGCCGGCTGCGATGTGTAGATCGTCCTTCATCGGGAGGTTGAGGTCGGGAGTGGACCGGCATCAGGTGCGCGGCGCCCTGCTGGCGGCGGGGCTGTCGCCGGACGCCTTCGAACTGGAGGATGTGCACGAGCACGTGCCGGTTCCTCCCGACTTCTGGTTCCTCCGCCGCTCGCCCGGCGGCGGTTGGGAGATCGGCCTCTACGAGCGCGGCGTGTACGACGTCCGCGAGCGGTTCGACACCGAGGAGGAGGCGTCTGCCGGTTTGTACACCTCCCTCACCGGACGACCCGCGCCGTCCTGATCCGCTCCCGGGCAACCCCCGCCCAGGGTCCCTCCGTCACCTGGGCATGAGGCGAACGAGGGACCCCGGATCGTGAACCGGGCCGACGAGGACGAGTACCGGCAATTCGTGGTCGCCCGCCTGGAGGCGTTGCGGCGCACGGCGTACCTGCTCTGCCGCGACTGGCACATGGCCGATGACCTGGTCTCCATCACCATCGGCAAGCTCTACCGGCACTGGCGGCGGGTCCGCGCGGTGGAGAACGTCGACGCGTACGTGCGCGGGATGCTGACCAACGCCTGGCTGGACGAGCGGCGCCGGCCGTGGCGGCGGGAGCGGGCGACCGACGAGGTGCCGGACCAGGTCGATCTGGCGTTGCCGCAGGCGGCCCTGACCGACCGGCAGGCCCTGCTCGAACTGCTGGATCAGTTGCCGCCACGGCGGCGGGCGGTGATCGTGCTGCGCTTCTACTGCGACCTGTCGGTGGAGGAGACCGCCGAGGCGCTGGGGATCAGCCCCGGCACCGTGAAGAGCCAGGCGGCCCGCGGCCTCGACACGCTCCGCGTCCTCGCCACCAACGCGTCGGGTCGAGCGATGGAGGAGTGGGCATGAGCTATCGCCAACTGCTGGACGAGGCGATCGGCGACTCGCCGGCCTCGACGATCGACGTCGGTCAGGTGATCACGCGGCAGCGCCGCAACCTCCGGTTGCGGCGCTGGGCGGCCTGCGGTGCCGCGGCGGCGGCCGTGCTGGGCGTGACCGCCACGGCGGCCCTGCTGTCACCGGTGGCCGAGCCGCCACCGGCACCCGCCGTACGCCCGGGGATCACCACCGTGGCGGGCACCCCGGAGGACCTGGCGCGGCTGGACGACGCCGTCGTCGCGGCGGTGAAGCGTGAGGCGCCCGGAGCGGTGTGGATCAACCCGGCCTCCCCGGGTACGCCCCGCTGGCGCTCGGAGGGCGGCAAACAGCCAAAGACCCTCCTGACGTACTTCCGCCAGAGCGGGATCAGCGTCGACGGGATCGAAGGACACTTCATGGTGCAAATCGACCGGCAACGGCCCGACCTGTTCACCGGGCGCTGTGTGGACCTGCCGGAACAGCATCTGACCTGCCGGGAGAGTGCGGGGCCGCACGGCGAGCGAATCAAGACGCGGGTCAGCAGCCGGGTGGACCAGGACCGGAAGGGCCAGCCGCGGGTATCCACAACCCGGGACGTGACCGTCCTCCGACCGGACAACACGTACCTCACGGTGACCCTGTTGAGCACGTCGCCGGAGGGCGGCCTGCCACTGGCCGTCGAGCAGCAGACCGCCATCGCGCTCGACCCGGCTGTCGCCCTGGGCCCGTTGCCGCCCGGAGTGGTGGTGACCCCGCCGCCGCTGCCTTCCGAGGCGCCGCGGACGCCAACTCCCACGTCGACCCCGACCCGGCTCAGTGGCCCGTTCGATTCCGCACAGCAGCGGCGCATCGACAGCGCGGTGTTCTTGGCGCTGCGCCGGCAGGCTCCCGAGGTCAGGGCGGACAACGGCACCGACCTGGAATCGGCCTGGACGGACACCGGGGGTGACAACACCGCCGACAGCTACTGGGGCCAGGGGCGGATTCTGGTCGGCACGGAGGCCGGGCTCTTCTCGGTGCAGATCAGCCGGCGCGATCCGGATTTCTCCGGAGACTCGACCTGCGGAAAGTCGACCACCGTCTACAGCTGCAAGTCGGGCACCGGGCCGCACGGGGAGCGGTACCGCACCGTCACCAACAGCCGAGCGGGCTCGGCCGAGCGCACGGTCAGCGTCCGGCGCAAGGACGGCTCCTGGCTGGCGGTCACCCTCACCGGCGACCCGCCCGACGGGAAGTTCCCGCTGACCGCCGCGCAGCAGCAGGCCGTCGCGTTCGACACCGCGATCGCCCTGGCCCCCGTGCGGTAGCCGATCTGCCTGGGCAGCGGTCACGCGGTTCGCGGCCGCTGCCCAGGGCGCCGGGTCGGCGACATGGCGGTATCGGGTGGCCCGGGATGCCGCCGGATCGGCGAGGTGGTGCCCTGGTCAGGGCCGCCGGGTCAGGCGGTGGTGCCGCCGTCGATGGCGATCGACGCGCCGCTGATGTGCCGGCCGCCGTCGCCCACCAGGTGGCTGACCGTCGCCGCCACGTCGGCGGGCGTCCCGTACCGGCCGAGGGCGATGTGCGCCCGCTGCGCGTCGGCGCCGGCGCTGTCCGCCGGGTTCATGTCGGTGTCGGTGGACCCGGGCAGGAGCACGTTGACGGTGATCCCGCGCGGGCCGAGTTCCCGGGCGAGGGCCCTGGTCAGGCCGTTGACCGCGCTCTTGGTCATGGCGTAGACGCTTACGCCGGGGGCCGGAACGCGGCTGGCGAAGCTGCTGCCGATGTTGACGATCCGCCCGCCGGCGCGCATGTGGCGTACCGCCGCCTGGGTGGCCAGGAACACCCCGCGGACGTGCACGGCGATGGCCCGGTCGAGGTAGTCGAGGCTGACCTCCTCGATCGGCGCCGCCGCGAACACCCCGGCGTTGTTGACCAGGATGTCCAGCCGGCCCAGCTCGGCGACGGTCCGCTCGACCGCCGCGACCACGGCCGCCGGGTCGATGCTGTCGGCCTGGATCGCCAGGCCGGTGCGGCCGTACGCCTCGATGTCGGCGACCACGGCCTTCGCGCTGTCCCCCGCCTCGCGGTAGGTGAACGCGACGTGGGCTCCGTCCTCGGCCAGGCGGCGTACGACGGCGGCACCGATACCGCGGCTCCCGCCGGTGACCAGGGCGACCTTGCCGGTAAGTCTGGACACGCTTCCCCATTCTCGTCAGTCGATTGCACCGGATGATCACCTTATCCAGCCCCCAGTTGAGCGGTTGGCCGGTACCGGTCCGGCCGGCGGCCCGCCCGGAGCGTCCCGGGCGGGTACGGGAGAATGAGGGCCGTGACGACGATCCCGAACGTGCTCGCCAACCGGTACGCCTCGCCCGAGCTGGTCGCCCTCTGGTCGCCCGAGGAGAAGGTCCGCATGGAGCGGCGGCTCTGGCTCGCCGTCCTGAAGGCCCAGCGGGACCTCGGCGTGCCGGTGCCGGACGGGGTGGTCGAGGCGTACGAGCGGGTGGTCGACGCCGTCGACCTGGCCTCGATCGCGGCACGTGAGCGGGTCACCCGGCACGACGTGAAGGCCCGGATCGAGGAGTTCAGCGCGCTCGCCGGGCACGAGCACGTGCACAAGGGGATGACCTCCCGCGACCTCACCGAGAACGTCGAGCAGCTGCAGATCCGTGCCTCGCTGGAGCTGATCCGGGACCGGGTGGTCGCCACCCTGGCCCGGCTCGCCTGGCACGCCCACGAGTACTCCGGCCTGGTGATGACCGGCCGGTCGCACAACGTCGCGGCGCAGGCCACCACGCTGGGCAAGCGCTTCGCCTCGGCCGCCGAGGAGCTGTTGATTGCGTACGAGCGGCTGGATGACCTGATCAACTGGTTCCCGCTGCGTGGCATCAAGGGACCGGTGGGCACGGCCGCCGACCAGCTCGACCTCTTCGACGGCGACGCCGAGAAGGTGGCCGAGCTGGAGCGCCGGGTCGCCGAGCACCTCGGGTTCAGCCGGGTGCTGGACAGCGTTGGGCAGGTCTATCCCCGCTCGATCGACGTGGCGGTGATCGCCGCGCTCTCCCAGGTGGCCGCCGCACCGTCGTCGCTGGCCACCACGATCCGGCTGATGGTCGGCCAGGAGCTGGTCACCGAGGGCTTCAAGCCAGGCCAGGTGGGTTCCAGCGCGATGCCGCACAAGATGAACACCCGCTCGTCGGAGCGGGTGAACGGCTTCGCCGTGATCATCCGCGGTTACCTGTCGATGGTCGGCGAGCTGGCCGGCGACCAGTGGAACGAGGGGGACGTCTCCTGCTCCGTGGTCCGCCGGGTGGCCCTGCCGGACGCGTTCTTCGCCGCCGACGGGCTGTTCCAGACCTTCCTCACCGTGCTGGACGAGTTCGGCCCGTACCCGGCGGTGATCAACCGGGAGCTGGAGCGCTTCCTGCCGTTCCTGGCCACCACCAAGATCCTGGTCGCGGCGGTCCGGCGCGGCGTCGGCCGGGAGGTCGCGCACGAGGTGATCAAGGAGCACGCGGTCGCGGTGGCGCTGGCCATGCGGGAGAAGGGCGCCGCCGAGAACGACCTCTTCGACCGCCTCGCCGCGGACGGCCGCCTGGGCCTGACCCGGGCCGAGATCGACGCCCTGGTGGCCGACCGGAACGCCTTCGTCGGCGCCGCCGCCACCCAGGTCGACCGGGTGACCGCCCGCATCGCCAAGATCGTCGAATCCCACCCCCACGCGGCGGCCTATTCCCCACCCCCCATCCTCTGACCCCTGCCTCCGCTCGGTTGATCATGAGGTTGGCGGCGGTCCCGGAGATCCACTTCGGCGCAACTTCATGATCAACGCGTGCGGGCCCGGTGGTCAGGAGCCCGGGGTGGGGGTTTCGGCGGCGGAGGAGAGGTTGGGGGCGCTCGCGGGTTCGGCGATGCCGCCGGGGGCGGACGCGATCTCCGGCTCGGTGGCGGTGTCGGCCGCGACGAGCGGCTGGTCGGGCGGCATGACGTCCGGCATCTTGGGTACGACGATCACCGCCGTCCCGTACGCGCAGATCTCCATCCACATCTCGCCGCAGTCCCGGCTGTCGAACCGCATGCCGATCACCGCGTTCGCGCCGAGCCGCCGGGCCTCCTCGCCCAGCCGCGCCACCGAGTCGGTACGCCAGCGGGTGAGGTTGTCCGGCGCCATCGGGTCGTAGGCGCCACCGCGCAGGTTCTTGACCCCCTCGCGGTACGGGTTCCGCGTTCTCGCCATTGAGGAGACCACTTCGCCGAGGATCTGGCGGATCTCGTAGCCGGGCAGTTGATCCGTCGTCACGACCAGCACGGTTCCGATGCTGTCAGCCGGTCGGCGGCCGGTTCGCGAGCCTTGTTCACCTGATCGGATGCTGCGAAACGAGGCGGCGCGGACGGTCGGCGCGGCACCGACCATCCGCGCCGTGACCGGCGCTAACCGTCAGACACCGGCCACCGAGGTGATCCAGGACCGGTTGTACGCGACGCTGCCGTAATTCTGGATGCTCACGCCGTCGGCGGTGGAGGCGACGCCGACCTGCCGGCCGTTGTAGAACTGCGGGCCGCCCGAGTCGCCCCGCCAGGCGTTGCCGCTGATCCTGCTGCTGCGGATCGCCTGCCCGCCGTACGCGTCGGTGGCGCTGTTGCTGGTCACCTGCACGGTGGCGGTCTTGAGCTGGCTGGACGGGTTGCAGCCGCTGTAGCAGGTCATGCCCCAGCCGTAGATCGAGTTGGTCGACCCAATGGGCGGGTTGCTGCTGGCCAGCGACACGGCGGAGGTGGTCACCGGGCTGGAGAGCCGCATCAGCGCGAGGTCGTAGCGGGTGTAGGTGGCGCTGACCGTGCGGGTGGTGCCGCCCGAGGCGTAGTAGACGCTGCCGACCCGAACGGACATGCTGCCGCTGATGCAGTGCCGGGCGGTGAGCACCCACTGGGACGCGATGACGCTGCCGGAGCAGGTGAACGAGCCGTTGCTGAACACCGCGGCGGCCCAGGGCGCGGAGGAGACGGTGCCGCCGCCGATGATCGGTTGCGGCCCGGCCGGGGCGGCGACGGCGCCGGACGCCGTGCCGAGGACGCCGATCATGGCGACGCCGACGGTGGCGAGCAGGGAACGGATGCGCATCGGGGGGACTCCTTACGTCGGGGCACCCGGGGTCGCCGGGTGACGGGGAGCGGGCGACGGGTGGTCGCCGGGCAATGCATCGACTTACATCGATGTACGGTAGGGCTCCGGCCCGGCGCTGGCAAGAAGTCGATAGAGATTAACCGATGTAACAATTTCGCAGCGTCGGCGCTGGTAAGGGGGCGTTCCGCGCAGGGCGGGACATCCGGCGCAGCCCCCTCGGGGCGGTCACGTCGATCACTGCCCGGACGCGCCCCGGCCGGTTCGGCCGGGGCGGTATCTGCCAGGTAGGCTGGCTGCGCTCGCCCGTTGATGGGCCGGCACCCAACTGCGTACACAGTCAGGAGTGCCCCGTGCCTCGCGTCGTCGTCGACGTCATGCTCAAGCCCGAGATCCTCGATCCGCAGGGCCAGGCCGTCGCAAACGCGCTGCCCCGGCTCGGCGTCAGCGACGTCGCCTCGGTCCGGATCGGCAGGCGGATCGAGATCGAGTTCACCGGTGAACCGGACCTGGACCGGGCCCGGGAGATCGCCGACAAGCTGCTGGCCAACCCGGTCATCGAGGACTTCACGGTCCGCCTGGTGGAGACCGACGAGCCCGTGGACGCGCACCAGTGACCGCCCGGATCGGTGTGGTCACCTTCCCCGGCTCGCTCGACGACGGCGACGCGGCCCGGGCCGTACGCATCGCCGGCGCCGAGCCGGTCCAGCTGTGGCACGGCGACCCGCAGCTGCACGGCGTGGACGCCGTGGTGCTGCCCGGTGGCTTCTCCTACGGTGACTACCTGCGCTGCGGGGCCATCGCCCGGTTCGCCCCGGTGATGGAGACGATCGTGGACGCCGCCCGGGGCGGCCTGCCCGTGCTCGGCATCTGCAACGGCTTCCAGATCCTCTGCGAGGCCCACCTCCTGCCGGGCGCGCTGACCCGCAACCAGCACCTGCACTTCCGTAACCGGGACCAGATCCTCCGCATCGAGGCCGTCGGCACCGCCTGGACCAACGCGTTCCAGCCGGGCCAGGAGGTGCTGATCCCGGTCAAGAACGGCGAGGGCTGCTACGTCGCCGACCCGGCGACGCTGGACCGCCTGGAGGCCGAGGGCCGGGTTGTGGCCCGCTACCTCGGCGGCAACCCCAACGGCTCGCAGCGTGACATCGCCGCGATCACCAACGAGGCCGGCAACGTGGTCGGCATCATGCCGCATCCCGAGCACGCGGTGGAGGCGCTCACCGGCCCCTCCCTGGACGGTCTCGGCTTCTTCACCTCGGTGCTCAAGCACCTGGTGGGGGCGCCGGCGTGACCGTGCGCGGCGGGATCAACGGTCGGCTCACCCGTCGCCCCGGCGGCGAGCGCAGCGAGGAGAGGTCATGACCACCCATCCGGACCCGGCCCTGCGGGAGACACCGGGCGCCCTCCCGGCCGACCCGGCGGAGCCGCGTACGGCCGCCGTGGTGCAGCAGGCCGGCCCGGCCGACGACTGGACCCCGGGCGTGGACACCGTGCCCCGGGCCGCCGACACGCCGGACGAACTGCAGCCGTACGCGGAGCTGGGCCTCCGCGACGACGAGTACGAACGGATCCGGCACATCCTCGACCGCCGGCCCACCCAGTCCGAGCTGGCCATGTACTCGATCATGTGGAGCGAGCACTGCTCCTACAAGTCGAGCAAGGTGCACCTGCGCCAGTTCGGTGAGAAGGCTCCGCCGAGCGACCGGCTGCTGGCCGGCATCGGGGAGAACGCCGGGGTGGTCCAGGTCTCCGACGAGCTGGCGGTGACCTTCAAGGTCGAGTCGCACAACCACCCGAGCTTCGTCGAGCCGTACCAGGGTGCGGCGACCGGCGTCGGCGGCATCGTCCGCGACATCCTCGCCATGGGCGCGCGTCCGGTCGCGGTGATGGACCCGCTGCGCTTCGGCGCGGCCGACCACCCGGACACCGCCCGGGTGCTGCCCGGCGTGGTCGCCGGCGTCGGCGGGTACGGCAACTGCCTCGGCCTGCCGAACATCGGCGGCGAGGTGGTCTTCGACCCCTGCTACCAGGGCAACCCCCTGGTCAACGCGCTCTGCCTCGGCGTGCTGCCGGTCGACCGGCTGCAGAAGAAGGAGGCCGCCGGCCCCGGCAACGTCGTGGTGCTGATGGGTGCCAAGACCGGCCGGGACGGCATCGGCGGCGTGTCGGTGCTAGCCAGCGCCACCTTCGACGAGGGCAGCGAGCAGCGCCGCCCGTCCGTCCAGGTGGGCGACCCGTTCACCGAGAAGCTGCTGATCGAGGCGTGCCTGGAGCTGTACGACGCCGAGCTGGTCGTCGGCATCCAGGACCTCGGCGGCGCCGGCCTGACCTGTGCCCTCACCGAGACCGCCGCGGCGGCCGGCACCGGCATGCGGGTCTGGCTGGAGCGGGTGCCGCTGCGCGAGCCCTCGATGGAGCCGCACGAGATCCTGGCCAGCGAGTCCCAGGAGCGGATGCTGCTGGTCGTCGCCCCGGACAAGCTCGACGCGGTGCTCAAGACCGCCGAGAAGTGGGGCGTGCTCGCCACCGCGATCGGTGAGGTCACCCCGCCCGCGCCGGACGGCCAGCCGGGCCGCCTGCTGATCACCTGGCGCGACCACGTGGTGGTGGACGTGCCGCCGGGCTCCCTGGTCGACGACGGGCCGGTGTACGCCCGCCCGATGCGCGAGCCGGCCGACCTGATCCTGCTCCAGGCCGACCGGGCGGAGACGCTGCCCCGGCCGAGCAACCCGGAGGCGCTGCGGGAGACCGTGCTGCGCATGATCGCGTCGCCGAACCTGGCCGACAAGACCTGGGTCACCGAGCAGTACGACCGGTACGTGCTGGGCAACACCGTGCTCGCCCAGCCGGAGGACTCCGGCGTGATCCGGATCGACGAGCGGACCGGCCTCGGCGTCGCCCTCTCCGTCGACGGCAACGGCCGGTACGCGCGCCTCGACCCGTACCACGGGACGAAGCTCGCGCTGGCCGAGGCGTACCGGAACGTGGCGGTGACCGGCGCGAAGCCGATCGCCGTGACCAACTGCCTCAACTTCGGCTCGCCGGAGGACCCGGGCGTGATGTGGCAGTTCGCCGAGGCCGTCCGCGGCCTGGCGGACGGCTGCCTGGAGCTGGGGATCCCGGTGACCGGCGGCAACGTCAGCTTCTACAACCAGACCAACGCGGCGGCCATCCACCCGACCCCGGTGGTCGGCGTGCTGGGCGTGCTGGACAACGTCGCGGACCGGGTGCCGATGGGCTTCGTGCCGCGCGCGGGTGGCGACCACGACCAGCTCTTCCTGCTCGGTGAGACGCACGTCGAACTCTCCGGCTCGGAGTGGGCGTGGGTGACCCACGAGCACCTCGGCGGCATCCCGCCGCAGGTCGACCTGGGCCGCGAGCGGCAGCTCGCCGAGCTGCTCGCCGCCGCCGCCCGGGTGGGGCACCTCAGCTCCGCGCACGACCTCTCCGACGGCGGCCTCGCCCAGAGCCTGGTCGAGTCCTGCCTGCGGCGCGGCGTCGGGGCCCGGGTCGCGGTGCCCGAGCACTTCGCCGGCGGGTCGATGCCGTTCGTCTTCCTGTTCAGCGAGTCGGCCGGCCGCGCGCTGGTGTCGGTGCCGCGCGGGCACGAGAAGGCGTTCACCGCGCTCTGCGCCGAGCACGGGGTGCCGTGGGAGTTCATCGGGGTCACCGACCCGGCCAGCGGTGCGCTGGAGGTGCACGACCAGTTCCGGATCGGCCTCGACGAGCTGCGCGCCGCGCACACCGCGACCCTGCCGCGCCTCTTCGGCGACGCGGCGGCGGTCAGCGCGGCGGAGGCGACCGGTGACGCCCCGGCGGAGGCCGCGGACGCCGCCGTGGCCCCGGACACTGCGGTGGAGGCGGCGGTTCCTCCGGTGGCGGAGCCGGTGGCGGCGGACGAGCCCGGGTCGGCCACGGACGCTGCAGCGGCCGTCGCCGCGGCTGCCGACGCCCCGGCGGAGGCTGGTTCCGCAGCGGCCGATGCCCCGGCCGAGGCTGGTTCCGCAGCGGTCGACGCCCAGGCGGAGGCTGTGGCGGCCGCGCCGGCCAGCGACGCGCCCGACGACGCCCCGGCCGACGGCCCCGAGGCAGCGTCCGGACCGGCGCAGGCCGGGCCGGCGGGTTCCGCGACGGCTGCCGGTGACCCGGACGAGCAGGCCCCTGCGGCAGATCAGCGCTGAGGCCCTGGCCTTGGCCGTCTACGGACAACCCGGTGCCGGCGCCCGGTTCGACTGGGGGCTGACCGGGGCGGCGGAACTCGGCCGGGTCTGTGCCGCCCTGGTGGTGGTGGACGTGCTCTCGTTCACCACCGCCGTGGAGGTGGCGGTCAGCCGCGGCATGCGGGTGCACCCGTTCCCCTGGGGAGAGCAGGCCGCCGAGTACGCCCGCCGGGTCGGGGCGGTCGCCGCGGTCGGCCGCCGGCGGGTGACCCCGGAGCACCCGTGGTCGCTCTCGCCGGCGGCGTTGCGGACCGCACCGGTCGTCGCCGACCTGGTCCTGCCCTCGCCGAACGGCTCGGCGATCAGCGCCGCCGCGAGCGCCACCGGCGTGCCGGTGGTGGCGGCGTGCCTGCGTAACGCACCCGCCGTCGGGCGCTGGCTGCGCGCCGAGGGGTACGGCTCGAACGACGCGCCGGTCGGTGTGGTGGCCGCCGGTGAGCGCTGGCCGGACGGTTCACTGCGCCCCTGCGTGGAGGACCAGCTCGGGGCGGCCAGCGTGCTCGACGCCCTGTCCGGAGTGCCGGGCGGGCTCTCGGTGGAGGCGGCGATGGCCCTGGCCGCGCTGGCCAGCACGCCCGACGTACCCGCCGCCGTGCGGGGGTGCGTCTCCGGGCGGGAACTCGTTGAGGGCGGCTTCGCCGGGGACGTGGAGGTCGCCGTCCAGGTGGGTGTCTCCGACGTGGTGCCGGTCCTGCGTCAGGGCTACTTCGCCGCTGCCTGACCCGGCTCTGCCGCGTGGTCGGGGCTCGGTCGCCTGGCCCGGCTGCGCCGCCAGATCCGGCTCCGCTGCGAGGCCCGGCTTGGCGTGCGGTTCCGGTGGGCCGGCTCCTGGCCCGGTCGGTGGCTACCAACCTGATGGCGCAGACGGCTCACGTGATCGCGGTCCGCGCGGCCGCGCCTGAGCCGGGACGGCCCGACCTCCCTGATTCGTTTACGACATCAGGTCTGTAGCGGGCCGTCCACAACTGTCGGTTGCCGTGGGTGGTCACGGTGAAGGGGGCGCCCGGCGACCGTCCACCGCCGATTGGCCGCCGCCACTGTCGA